>CAZOOE010000151.1:0-6303 GCA_964581275.1 uncultured Clostridia bacterium | reverse complement strand
TCGTCCTCACAATACTCGATATCACCCAACAAACGACGGGCGGACTCCATAGCTGCCGGATCATAGGCCCGAATCCGGGTTCCCACCTCGAGCAGATCACCGATTATCTTGATCGACGGCGCTTCTCTTATGTCATCGGTCTCCGGCTTGAAGGCCAATCCCAGTATCGCGATGGTCTTTCCGTCAAGCTGGGGCACCAGGCGCCGGATCCGATCAATGATCGAGGTCTTTTGGGACTCGTTCACCTGCAACGCCGCATCTACGATTCTCACCTCGTAGTTCACGCTGCGTCCCAGCGCGACAAGCGCCTGTGCGTCCTTTGGGAAACAGCTTCCGCCAAAGCCCGGGCCAGGATGCAGAAACTTCGAGCCGATTCGCACGTCCATTCCCATCCCCTTAGCCACATCGTGAACATCAGCTCCCAACCGTTCGCACAACCCGGAAATCTCATTGATAAATGATACCTTGGTCGCGAGGAAAGCATTTGACGCGTACTTAATCATCTCAGCCGACTCGGGCGTTGTGATCACGAACGGGGTCTCAATCAAATAGAGCGGCCGGTATATGTCCTTTAGTATGGCCACCGCCTCTTCATCCCTGCATCCAATCACCACTCTATCAGGCCTCATGAAGTCATTGATTGCTGCGCCCTCTCTCAGGAACTCAGGGTTCGCCGCTACCGAAAACCGGCCAGGCGTCGCCTTATTCTCCTCAATAATCTTCTGAATGCGCGCGGCCGCGCCGACAGGAACCGTACTTTTCGTCACGATCACCTTGTAGCCGTTCAGAGACTTGGCTATTTCGTAGGCAACCTCATCAATCTGACTCAAGTCGGCCGACCCGTCGCCGCTGGGCGGAGTGCCTACCGCAAGGAACACCACTAGCGACTGCTCGACGGTTCCCCGCACATCGGTGTTGAACTCCAGCCTTCCCTCCCGCACGCTCTTTGCGACCAGGGCATCGAGTCCCGGCTCGTAGATTGGCATCTTGCCGGCTTTCAGGGATCTAATCTTATCTTCATCCTTGTCGACACAGGTCACCCTCATACCGAAGTCAGCAAAGCACGCGCCTGTGACTAATCCTACGTAACCTGTTCCGATGACTGCTATATGCATTGCGTTTCCAATCTTGATGGACGCTTACATTTCCTTTGCGAAGAAAGCGATAGTCTTTACAAGCCCCTCTTCCAGGCTGACTCTGGGGTGCCAACCCAGAATGCGCAACGCGCGCGAAATGTCGGGTTGCCTCACCCGAGGATCGTCGACCGGCAGAGGCCTGCGCTCGATGATGCTTCTGCTGCCAGTCAACTCGATAACCAGTCGCGCAAGTTGCATGACCGTGAACTCGCTAGGATTGCCGATGTTTGTCGGCAGGTGTATATCGTCGACTTGCGCTGGCTTTCCATCTATCGATTCCCATGGGCGTTCGACGGGACTCATCAACAGTCGCAATATGCCTTCGATCAAGTCGCTCACGTAGCAGAAGGATCGTGTCTGCTGGCCGTCTCCATACACCGTTAGCGGCTCGCCCTTAAGCGCTTGAACGACAAAGTTCGAAATCACACGTCCATCATTGGGTCGCATCCGCGTGCCGTAGGTATTGAATATCCTGACTATGCGAGTGTCTACACCGTGATATCGATGATAAGCCATCGTGATTGCTTCGCCGAAGCGCTTTGCCTCATCGTACACGCCGCGTGGTCCGACAGGATTCACGTGTCCCCAATACTCTTCCGGCTGCGGATGCACCTGCGGATCCCCATAGACCTCTGATGTTGACGCCAACAAGAATCGCGCGCTCTTTGCTTTGGCAAGGCCCAGCGCTTTATGCGTCCCTAGACTGCCTACCTTCAATGTCTGAATTGGTAGCTGCAGATAATCGATCGGGCTTGCCGGCGAGGCGAAGTGAACGACGGCATCGAGTTCGCCGGCCACGTACAGATACTCAGTCACATCTTGTTTGACAAACTTGAACCGTTCATTCCCCAAATGATGCTCGATGTTGTCCACGCGCCCGGTGAGTAAGTTGTCGAACACGATCACCTCATGACCGTCTTCAATCAAGCGGTCGACAAGATGCGAACCCAGGAATCCCGCTCCGCCTGTTATGAGCAAACGCATATCAGGTTTATCCTTGTTTCAAGAGCCCGCCTGGCGGTAAAAGGAAGCGATCGACTCAACCACATAGCCCTGGGCGTTTGCGCTAAGCTCCGGATACACCGGGATGGCAAGCGACTCTTCTGCCGCGCGTTCCGACTCGGGAAAGTCGCCGGGTTGATAACCCAGATCCTTAAAGCAAGCCTGCATGTGCAGTGGAAGCGGATAATATACTTCGGTCCCAACGCCCTGGTCTGCAAGCCATGCTCTAAGCTTGTCTCGATCGCGCGCCCGAATGACAAACTGATTGTAAACGTGAAGCGCAAGCGCCGACTCGCTTGGGAGCCGCACCATATCGCTCGAAACCAAACCAGCATCACGAAAAAGTTCTCGGTACCGCTGCGCATTTCCCCGGCGGGCCCGCGACCACTGTTCGAGGTAGCGGAACTTCACTCGTAGAATGGCAGCCTGCAGCGAATCGAGTCTGCTATTGATTCCCACGCAATCGTGATAGTACTTCTTCTTAGCGCCGTGTCCTCTCAGCATCCTTAGTGCTTCAGCCTTCTGAGGATCGTTTGTTGTGAGCAGGCCGCCGTCGCCTGCCCCGCCCAGGTTCTTCGACGGATAAAAACTGAAGCACCCAACCGTGCCCAGGCTCCCCGCTCTTCTACCGCGGTATTCCGCTCCAATAGCCTGAGCCGCGTCTTCGATAACCTCGATCTTAAGCTGGCTGGCGAGGTTGTTAATGTTATCCATCTCGGCGCATTGACCAAAGAGATGCACCGGCATAATCGCTTTTGTTCGCTTGGTCATTGCGCGCTCAATAAGGGTCGAATCCATATTGAAGGTCGATGCATCGATATCAACGAAGACGGCCCTTGCCCCGAGCCGCACTATCGATCCGACGGTGGCAAAGAAACTGAAGGGGGTGGTGATCACTTCATCGCCGGGTCCTACGCCGCAAACCATCAGGGCGAGGAGAAGAGCGTCCGATCCCGACGCGCAGCCGACCGCCTCTGCGCATTGGCAATAAGGCGCTAGCTCCCGCTCAAGCTCGCGCACCTCTGGACCAAGAATGAACTGTTGGCTGTTCAGGACCCGACGGACCGCCGACTCGATCTCCTGGGCAATCTGCTGATGTTGCTCGCTCAAGTCGAGGATTGAGATTCTCATTCGCGCCTTCTCTTGCATTTGACTCTTTGTACTCCGTGGGTTCAGCACATCACGCCAAAGGGGCTATCCGCGCACGAGTGCTTTATCATAACGTGAAGAAACTGGGTTCGTCAAAGTTGTGTATTCTGGTTATTTGGACGGTCACTCAGTCTTTCACTCTCTGAATAACAAAAACAGTAACGGTCAATGACAAAATCTGTGAGGTGCGTTGCACTGAACGTTGCTTTGCCGAGGCTGAGCGACCAGCTATCAACAGTTAGAGCGAGCATGACCGGCTAGCAGCTTTGGCACCGGGCTTGCCCACTCTATGGACGAGCTTCGAAACGGAAGGGCCGGAATGATCAGGGCAACGGGGGCTGTGCTGATCGCTTCGGTCCTTCTTTATTTTTCCACAAATCCGGAGGCGAACACCCTCCAGGACCAAAGGGACCGCGATAGGCTTCTATTTGACTTCAACGCGGGTCGGAGGGGTAACCGGCTTTGCTCGGCGGGCCAGATAGTCGTTGATCCAGTGGTACTGGCTGACGTACTTGCTTGTCTCGTTTTTGAAGATCGGCTGACTGTATTTCTTGACGATATATCGCTTAGTCACTCGCCCGCTGCGTGACCGAACCCTGACAGGAACCTTCTTGCTCACGGTCATTGTCGGCCGCCGGCTTTGATCAGGCTCTTCCATCCATTCCATTTCATCGTGCGACAACACCGTCAAAACGCGGCCGACCCCGCCGTTGTAGGCCGCAGCTAGATAAGGGCCCACACGCTCAGCCGGTAAATCAGTTCTCGCACGTATCGCTTCCCAGTCTGAATCGCACAACAACACCTGCGCCATTACCGCGTTGATTGGATCCCCGACTGCCGATGCGAAATTCGATTTGAGACCAGCCGCAGCGTACCTGCCCAACAAAAGCGAGTAGGTTGAAGGTATCATCTGAACCAAGCCGCGGGCTCCGGCTGGACTTATAGAGTACGCATAAGCCTTATCATGATTTGTGCCGATCACGGTCAGCACTCGCTCGACCAAGGGCTTGGTCACGCCTGCGCTCTTAAACTCCCACGGGTCGATATGCTCATTCAACAGCAGCACACGCAAGATGTCCTTTGGGATCACCTCAACGACTCGACGTCCCGGGAATGCTCGCGAGAGGACTCCTCGTTCGCGCAGATGAGAATACGCCTTTTCAATAAAGCCGTTTTGGACATCGATACCACGCTTGATTACCTCTTCGGTTCCGATCTCGGCCGAATATGGAGTATAGAGCGCCTCGATTACCGGATCGCCCGGCCCAAACCGGTTGCCTTCATTTGAAACGGGGTACTTCACCGCTACGACCTTGCCCCCTGGCGGATCCACGCAAGCAATGTCAGAGTTGATCCCGTTCTCGCGGCGCATCGAGAGTATAAATCCAGGTGTGAGGACCTCGAACCCCGGGTCACGCTTGATTGCGCGCGCGACTCTGATCGCGCCGTCTGCATCGAGAATGGCCAGAGCCATCTCGCGCCCAACGACTCCGGTCACCGGAACGTCTTGGTATCGCCGCCGGCTGATGCGAATCCGGCGAGTACCAACGGTACCCATTATCATTTGCACGGATTCCGACTTGAGCCGTGACCTTCCTTCTTCTATCTTCTTTAGTAGATCGTTGGTGAGTTCAGCGGAGCGAGCATCAAACCCAAAGCTACCGCTGGCGAGAGCAAAAAAACAAACAGCCATCTTGAACATCCGGCAGTTCTCCCACTTTCAACTTCAAAACTGCTCAATATTACCAAGGCCGCCTATCGATTCTCAATACCTTTCTCTGGTGACAAGACATTCACAATAAGTCAGCCTGCTGGCTTGCGCCTCAACGTAGGGCAATGTACCTTCCCTGTGTTTAATCGGGAACCCGGCAAACGACCATGGCTCTGTTCGACGGCTTAAAGGCCTTTATTACCGCGCACGCTCTGCAGTGGTTCGGCGGGGTCGTCATCCTGGTTATCGGAGTGCTCGCATCAAAGCTGAGCAAACGGTGGCTCATGGCGATCCTTAATCGGAGTCGCGTTCGAGATGATCTCCTACTCAAGAGCTTTTTCCTCCGCTCAGTCTCCTTGTCGATATTAATCGCTGCAACACTGATCGCGCTCGAAGAGGTCAGAGTACCGGTAACCTCGCTCATCACCGGCCTTGGCATTACCGGGGTAATACTTGGCTTTGCGTTGAAGGACACGCTGTCGAACTTCGCCGCCGGTTTGTTGCTGTTGATCTACAGACCCTTCCGCGCGGGCGAACTAATCGAAGTAGAAGGGGCGCTCGGTGTAGTGGAAGAGCTAACTATCGTCAACATGCAGATGACCGCGGCGGACGGCGTCCGGGTTATAATGCCGAACTCAAAGGTTTGGGGTTCCAAGATTGTGAACCACTCGCTGAGCCAGCGCCGCAGAGCGGAGCTGACACTCAAGGTAAGGGAGGCCGACATAGAGCTTGCGATCGGCACGATTACCGCGGCACTGGCGGATGATCCGAGAATCTTGAAGACTCCAGCTCCCCTGGTGAAGGTCGCTTCATTAACCGATGACGCAGCGACATTGAGCATCTGGGCGTGGACTGATCCCCAGGAATTTCAGAGTGTCACTGCTGATGGGTATGTCCGACTGCTGAACCGCCTGAGAGAAGCTGAGTTGCAGATTCTTTGACGAGGTAACGCCCTCTTGGTCGGTGATTAGTTAGCCCAACCGTATCGAGAATTCGAAAGGGCGAGCCCGTCGAGCTCGCCCTTTCCCTTGATCATTCTTAACCTTTGCCGCGAGACAACTAGACGCCAGCGTAGGAGTGGAGGCCTGGAATTATGAAACTCACTCCCAACCACGTGAATATCACTAGCGCGAATCCTAACAGCGCGAAATAAGCGCTCCTTCGGCCGCGCCAGCCGTGCGCGATGCGAGTATGTAGAAAGCCCGCGTAAGCCATCCACGCCACCAACGCGCCAACTTCCTTCGAATCCCATCCCCAATAACGCCCCCACGACTCATTGGCCCAAACCGCCCCGGTGATGAGCAG
>CAZOOE010000150.1:5827-12899 GCA_964581275.1 uncultured Clostridia bacterium | reverse complement strand
TGACCATTGTTACGCTAGAATCAAGCGCGTTTTGAAGAGTTCGAACGGCCATTCGCTCACTGGAGACAACTTGATGCTACAAGTTCGACGCCTTTTTGCTTTCATCGTCTTTGTGATAGCCCTGCAATTCCAGCTTGCCGCGCAAGATCCAACGCAAGACCCAGCAAAGGTGAAGGAGCGGTACACGAAGTACGAGTATCAAATTCCGATGCGTGATGGAGCCCGGCTCTACGCGGCCGTTTATGTGCCAAAAGATACATCACAAAAGTATCCGTTTTTGCTCACGCGCACGCCTTACAGCATCGCGCCTTACGGCGTTGATAACTATCGTACATCGCTGGGTCCCTCGGAGGACTTTGAAAAGGAGGGTTTTATCTTTGTCTATCAGGACGCGCGCGGACGGTATATGTCCGAACGGGAGTTCCTGCAAGCGCGTCCGTATCAGCCCAACAAGAAGAGCGCTAAAGATGTTGACGAGAGCACCGACACTTACGACACCATAGAATGGCTGCTCAAGAACATTCCAAACAACAATGGTAGAGTTGGGATGGTCGGAATTTCGCAACCGGGCTTTCACGTAGCCGCAAGCCTGATGGACGCGCATCCCGCGCTCAAAGCCGCATCGCCGCAAGCTCCGACCGCCGACTATTACATGGGAGATGACGTCTATCACAACGGCGCTTTCATGCTCGCCGCGAATTTCGGTTTTTATGGCTTCTTCACACCACGCAGAGGCGAGCCGGCAGTGCCGCAGCAACGCCTCGGATTCGATTTCGGCACGCCCGACGCCTACGAATTCTTCTTGAAAATTGGTCCCCTGGCGGAAGCCAATCGGAAATATTTCAACGGCGAAGCTGCTTATTGGCAGGAGGTCGTCGATCATCCGAACTACGATGAGTTTTGGCAGTCCCGCTCGCTATGGAAGTTCATCAACAACGTCACCCCTGCTGTTCTCAATGTAGGAGGCTGGTTCGATGCTGAAGACCCGATGGGACCTCTTCACATTTATCGGGCAGTTGAAAAGGACAATCCGAACACGACGAACGCACTGGTGATGGGTCCGTGGTGTCACGGCTGCTGGGCGCGCGGAGACGGCGAAAAGCTGGGCAATCTTGATTTCGGCGTGCAGACGGCAAAGTTCTTCCGCGAGCAGATTCAATTCCCGTTTTTTATGCGTTACTTAAGGAATGACTCGAGATTACATGACAGAAGACCAGCGCTTCGCGGCCTCGCGCACAGATGTCCTTGTTTATGAGACCGATCCACTTGAGGACGATCTGACAATCGCCGGACCGATCAAAGTGAATCTGCAGGTTTCAACTACCGGCACAGACTCGGACTTCGTGGTTAAGGTTATTGATGCTTATCCTGGCAGTTATCCGACACCGAGGCCCCTGCCGAATCAACCCGAGCGAGCGAACGCGGTGAAGATGGGAGGCTATCAGCAACTGGTTCGGGGCGAACCCTTTCGAGCCAAATTCAGGAAAAGCTTCGAGAGACCCGAAGCGATGGTGCCCAACAGGCCAACACAGATTAGCTACGATCTACCGGATGTGTATCACACGTTTCGCAAAGGCCATAAGATCATGGTGCAGGTTCAGAGCAGTTGGTTTCCGCTGGTTGACCGCAACCCACAAAAGTTCGTCGACATACCAAAAGCGACGGCGGCGGACTTTCAAAAAGCAACCCAGCGCGTTTATCGCTCACGGAGTCTCATTGAATCGGGGACCTGCCCGATCTACCCACGTTCGCGCTTGTGATCCAGGCAGAACCTCTTAAATCATACTTCCCAACGCGGTTCCGGAAGTCCGATTCGGCGAAAAAGGTCTTGAAAACGCCGGTCCGCGTACAGGTCATCCATCAATGGATCGGTCATAACAAACACCAGCCGATCATCGCGTCCCGAGAAGGCTTTCTCGAGCCATTCAAACGCCTGATCCCTTTCGCCAAGTCCGGCATTGAGCATCGCCACATATGACGGTTGAACATAGTGCCGACTGGAAAGCTCTTTGAGTTGAGCAAGCACCTTCTCGGCTTCATCCTTCTTCCCCGACATCGCATAGGCATTTCCCAGGATCGTCAGGTAGACGGAACCGCCAGGCGCCGATTTCACCGGATCCTCAGCAGTAAGCATCGACTGTTGATTCATGCCCTTCTTCAAATAGGCCTGAGCTAGAAACGCGGATGCCGGGCCGAAACGCTGATCCATTTGGAGTGTCCTCTTGAGCTGGTCGATCGCTTGATCATATTTGCGCTGGCAGTAGTATATGCGTCCTGCGACCGCCTGAATGATGAGCGACAACGGATCTAGTTCTTGAGCACGCTGGATTTGCGCAATCGCCTCATCGGAGCGACCCATCGCCTGGAGGTACTCGGCGTACCACTGGTGGGCGGTCGCATAGTTCGGGTTCAAAGCAATAGCCCGACTGAATTCTTTTTCGGCGTTGGCAAAGTCCCACTCGTAACTGGTCAGGATGTTCCCGAGTGACGTGTGGGCCTCGGCGAGCTGTTGATCCAAAGCGAGAGCTTTCATCGCTGCTGCCTTCGCTTTCGGAAATCCTTCTTTAGGTTCCAGAAGCGCGTAAGTCCCAAGCAACGCGTAGCAGTCAGCAAGACCGGCATAGGCCAGCGCGTAGCCCGGGTCTTTCTCGACGGCATGGTTGAAGAACTCTATCGACTTTTGGAATCCTTCCTCATTTCTTTTGTTGAGCCAGAATTGTCCCTTGAGGTATTCCTGATATGCCTCGCCGCTTTCGGTGTGCCGTCTGGCCAGCAGTTTTTCTTCAGACCCTGAGAGATTGAGCCGCAGCTTCTCCGAGATGTTCCTCGAGATCTCCTGCTGCACCGAAAGAGTGTCGGCGATTTTGTGATTGTACTGTTGGCCCCACAGCAACCTGTTCTCCTTGGCATCGATGAGTTCCGCGCTGACCAGGAGATTGTCGCCTTGCAGACGGATAGTGCCGGTGAAAACCGCGCGGACGCCGAGTTCGCGGGCTACAGCTCGCGGATCCGGTTGTTGGCCCTTATAGCGAAAGACCGAGCTTCGCGGAATGACTTTCAGCGTGGTCAGTTGTGAAAGGTCGTAGATGATACTTTCGCTGATTCCGTCGGACAAATACTCGGCGCTTCGATCCTCGCCCGCATTAAGAAACGGAAGGACCGCCAGGGAATCGATTCTGCCTTCTCCGCTGGTGACGAACACGATCGCGGCAATCGCGCCAAGGAGTACTAACCCGAGCACGGCGAGGGCAAAGCCTCGCTTATGTTGCTTGATCTCGGTCGCAATGTACTCGGCGCTCGAAGCGTTGCGAACTGACTGCGTATCACGCGGTGGTGCCTCGGTTGAGGTCTGGCCGCTGTCCATTGCTATCCGTGGTCTGGTGATTGAGTCACCGGAGCGCGACCGCTCGAGCTCGCCGTCAATCTCCCGCTGCTGTCTCAATCTCTTCAGATCGATCAATAGATCCTGCGTCGTCTGATATCTCTCCTCCTGCGCCTTGGCGATCGCCTTGGTCACGATTCGCTCTAATTCGGCGGGCGCTTCAGGCGCGTGAAAGACCAGAGGCGGCGGATCGGTCTTTAGTATTGAAGCGATAATATCGCTGGTGGTCTCGCCTTCGAATGGGGCGCGACCGGTTACCATCTCATAGAGCAGAATGCCGAAGCTGAAAATATCCGTGCGCGCATCAACTGCCTTTCCCCGAGCCTGCTCGGACGACATGTAGGCCAGCGTGCCGAGCAGCATGCCAGGCTCCGTCTTAGCTCGTGCAAGCGTGGGAGCGTGAGTACTGGTCGTGGGAGTTTCTTGCTCGGAAGGCTTTGCCAGACCGAAATCAAGAACCTTAACGAAGCCATCCGGGCGCAGCATCATGTTTTCCGGTTTGATGTCTCGGTGGATGATTCCCGCGCCGTGAGCAGCCGAGAGCGCGCCGGCGATCTGCACTGCAATATCGAGCGTCTCGCGAATAGACATTCGACCGCGCAGCATGTGCTGACGCAGAGTCTCACCCTCGATGTATTCCGAGGCGATAAACTGTAAGCCGTCAGCTTCACCAATCTCGTAGATCGTAATGATTCCGGGATGATTCAGCGCAGATGCGGACTTCGCTTCCTGAACGAATCGATCCATCCGGTTGGCATCGGCAGCAAACTCGGAGGGAAGGAGTTTTAGAGCAACCTTGCGGTCGAGTTTGGTGTCTTGGGCGAGATATACCTCACCCATTCCACCCTTCCCGAGTTCTCTCATGATCCGATAGTGGAGGATGTTTTCAGGAACGAAGGCCAACTACTGCAACCTCGAACGCGCGATGGTTTAGAGCGGGGACGGTTTGACTCTAGTCGCCCACATGAGCGATGTCAAACAATCAACCAGCGTCATCAGGTAAGTGTTCTTGGGCATTTGGTGGTTTCACCGCCGGGAATCGGGCTGAGATAAGGGATCGAAATCTGAGAAGGAAAGCGAACTTGCCCTCATCCATTTCAACTTCTAAACGGGGTTGGGTATGCGTCTCAGCAGATCCGAGGGAGTTGTTCTCCGGCCAGCATATCAACGATCCGGGTTCCGCCGAAGCCCGTAACCATCGATACTATTCCCTGCGGTTCTACGCCGGCCGTCTTCCTTCGGAAAATCCTATTTCGAACAGGCTCATCAGTTGTTTTTCGATCGCGCGACAAGCTTTCGCTCGCGCGATACAGCGAGTTGCACGATGTCTCGCTTGAAGAACAGGTCAAGCGTCCAGTCCATCATTACTCTCAGCCGTTTCTCCACAAGCGGCATGCGCATCAGGTAATACGTTCGCCATAAAAACCACGCGGCGAAGCCAGAGAACTTATAGCCCATCACGTCCGCAACTCCGGTGCGTTCGCCGACGATGGCCAACTGGCCCATCGTGCGATACTGGAATGGACGTCGCGGTCCTATTCCTAGGCTCGCCGCGACGTTTCGGCCGGCGTGCTTGCCTTCGCGGACCGCGTGTTGAGCCGTCGGCGGGTGCGGCTTGCCAGTTTCGCGGTCGAAGATATAAGCGCTGTCGCCAACCGCCCAGACGTTTGCCGATCCTTCCACTTCGAGGTACTCGTTGACCCGAGCGCGGCCTCGTTCTTTCGGCACATCAAGCTCTGCGATGAGCGGATTGGAAGCCACGCCTGCGCTCCAAATCAATGTTCCGGTCGGGATCCGCTCGCCGGTTGCCAGTGCGAAGGCAGTCTCCTCAACCCCGGTTACGGCGATCTGGGTGCGTACTTCGACACCGCGCTCGGTCAACACCCGCTCGGCGAATGTGGCGAGCTCTTCTTTCATCTCCGGCATCAGCCTCGGGCCGGCCTCGATCAGCATCACGCGAATCTGCTCACGTTGGATCTCCGGGTAGAACTTCGCAGCCTCACGAACAAAATCATTCAATGCGCCCGATACTTCGACTCCGGTCAATCCGCCCCCGACGATGACGAAGGTCAGAAGTTGGCTGGCTCGTTCGGGCTCGACGGCGGCCTGCTCGAGCTTGTCGATCGTATGATTTCGCACATAGATCGCGTCGCCCAGCGTCTTGAAGGGAATTGAATGCTCGGCGGCGCCGGGAATGCCGAAGTAGTTAATCACGCCGCCGAGTGCCAGGATGAGACGGTCAAAAGCGAACTCGCGCGGGGCACCGGTCAAGCTGTGTCGAGCTGAGACGACTTGCGACGTGAGGTCTATGTGTTCGATTCCGACTTCCGCGAACCGGGTGCGTCGCAGCACCTTTCTTAGCGGGCTGACTATGTGACGAGTCCCGATACTACTGGCGGCGGTCTCGGGCAGCATGGGCGTGAACAGGAAGAAGTTCTCATCGTTGAGCAGGGTGATTGATACGCTGTCGTTGCGCTTGAACAGTTTCTCGAGTTCGAGGGCGGCGTAGAGACCCCCAAACCCACCACCTGCGATCACGATGCGACTCACCGGCACCAACGCACCTCGATTCGGTCTTGTAGGTCCGCCCCTACAGGGAAATCATCTCATGAGTTCGGCGCTCGCGGCGCGGAGAAGAATAGCGTTCTTCGACAGCGCAGCTTCGAGAATCTTGCTTTGCTGGCCCGCGGCTTTCCAATCGGCTCGCTCGATCGCTTCGGTGAGTCCGGGCAGTTCGAGGTGCGCGTAAGTATACCTGGCCGCATACAAGGTGTGCTTGAACCAGGGCCGGCCGGGAATGCCATCCGGGTTCAACCAGTTTGCCTCGACCTGCATAATTTGCCGATTAATCTGTCGCGAAAGGCCGGTGTCGATCTTCTCTGATTGCAAGGCCCGGTCGATGGACTGATTCAGATCTCGCCCTTCGGCTTCGAATTGGTCAATGCGCGCGAGCAGCGGCATAAAGTTGAAGTGCTGCTTTGCCTCCTTGTTCTTTTGAAGCTCCGCGACAAATTGCCTGATGTTGTCGGCGTAGAACGCAAAATCGAACGGAAGAATCTCAGCGTTGGCCAATCGCAGAGCCAGCACCCCCCACACCTTCGACATCAGGGTGTGATAACGATAGCCGGGATCGCCAAACCGATTCATCCAGTAGAAGTCGTCATACATCGAATGATACACGCCGTAGGGTCCATCGAAGGTGAGCCCGATCGTAGGCCGCCCGAGGAAGTTCAAGAACACCGTGTGATCCGAGCCGCTCCCGATGCGAGTATCCACAAGCTTCGAATCGCTCACCGGAGATTTCTCTTTCCTCTCTCGCTTGTTTCGGGCGGTCGAAGCGTTCCATTCATCGTACAGGCTGACACCCGATGGCGCGTCGAGAGAGCGGCTTACTTCTACGATCAGCGGCGCGAGCGATGCAACCGCGTCCGGCCGGAAGTTGGGTCCGGATGCAGATGAATCGACATTGATATAAGCGACCGCTTTTGTCCTTAGCTCGTCGGCGAATTGCTCGCCCCATTCGGTCGAGCCCGTGAGCCCAACTTCTTCACCATCCCAACTGCAAATCACAATCGTTCGCTTCGGGTGCAGACCTTGCTTCTTCAGCTCGCCAAGCGCTCTGGACATCTCGATCATCGACGCGGTGCCGCTCGAGATGGCCGTGGCGGCCCCGCCGTCCTGCGAGACCAG
>CAZOOE010000150.1:0-5817 GCA_964581275.1 uncultured Clostridia bacterium | reverse complement strand
GGGTGCCCCTCCAAACCCCCACGCATCCCGGGAATTGCCAAGACCGATCCACTGCTCGGGAAACTCCGATCCACGGATGCGCGCTTCAACGACATAGTTTGGCCGGACGGTATTGTCCATGTCGACTTTGATGTGAGCAGTTGCGGCGCCGCCTAAGCGGTACTTGATCGGCAGACCGCCCTGCCAATCCTTCGGTGCTTCGGGACCGCCTATGTTTTCGAGAAGGTGTTTCGCGTCGCGCCAGGACATCGGGAGCGCGATGATTTTCGGAACTGAGACCGCCTGTTCGATAGGGATTCGCCTTGCGCCTTCGATTGAAGCCCACCCGGGCGTCAGCGGATCACCTGGAACCATGAAGTCGTAGGTGATCGCTCCGCGCTGAATGTGGCTCTCCGGTCCCCACGGACCCTCTGGAAAAACCTTTCCGCGCCCGTACCCGTCCTCTTGAGGATCGGAATACACGATCATCGCAGCGGCGCCCTCGCGTTCGGCGGTGAGCGCCTTGAAGCCGCGATAGCTGTAAGGATTCGAGTAGCGAACCAGGACGATCTTGCCCTTTACGCTGATGCCATGTTTGCGCAACAGATCGTAGTCTTCGGGGTTGCCGCTGTGGGCGTATATGATCTGGGCGGTGACTTCGCCGGACCCGGACATCCCGGTGTAGGCTGACTGCACGCCAGGATTCTTTGTGTCGGGATCGGCGTCGTAAGGATCTTCGCGCAGAGTCGCTTTGTAGCGGACCGGGCTGATCATCTCGCAAGACACTTCGCGGGGAAAAGTGTTGAGCACGTCGTAGCGGCGAATAGATATGTCTTCCAATCCTTGTTTCTTCCAGATGTCTGAAATGTAACGGGCCAGCTCGTTATTGCGATCTGATCCGGCCGGATGGGGCTCGGCCGTGAGAAAGCGATGATGCTTTCTGGCTTCGTCGGGTGAAGGGATGCTCTTGAATTTTATTTCGATCTCCGCTTCAGCCTTTGTTGCCTGCGCCGTGAACCCGGCCATTCGCTGCTGTGCCAGCGCGCTCAGCGGAAGGCCTACCGTAGCGAGCATCGCGACAGACCACCCTATCAATCGATGAATCTTTCGAGTTAGCATAGTCTTCCGTTTTGGTCACTGAATCCGCTTGCCGCGAAGTGCATCAATTTCTTTGAGAATGCCTTCGACAAGCGCTTCGGTGACAATCTTCCCTTTCTCACGAGTCGCAAGCGTTGGATCGCCCCAGATTCCCGTTGCGGAGTAGGTGCCGTTACCTTTTGGATCGCGAGTCAAGCCACTCGTGCCGGACGGGTGATAATCCTTGACTGCTTTCTTCATATCGACCGAAGTCGGGTCCATGTACAAGATCATGGAAGTCTCGATCTCATCGGCGTGAGTTCCCCCTTCCTGCTTGCCGATTGCCTTTTCAACCGGCCCGGTGATTTTGAGGATGTCAGTGTAGTGAAGGGTGATTCCTTCAGCGGCGAGTTGCTCAGCGGCCGGCTTGAGCGCGCGCAGCGTCGAGACGCCCGTATTCAAAGCATAGAATTTGCGCGGGCCGTATCGGGCGAGGCTTCGACAGATGTCGGCCATAAGATCGCGGGCGGTTTCCAGTCGCAGCGTCGTCGAGCCGGGATACTCGACGAATGCCGGATAGAAGTGATAAGGCACGGTCGGCGCAATCACGACGTCGGACGCAGCAAGCACGCGGCGCTTCAGGTACTCGGCAAGGATCCAGTCGTTCTTGAGCTTGAGATGGGGACCATGCTCTTTCGATGCCGCACCGATTGGGATTACCACAATGGTATCGCGCGTCAGCACCTTCTCAGCCTCGACCCAGGTCAGGTTCTCGAGGAGGATTCCTTTGTCGGCTTGCTGATGCTGAGCTTCTGCGAACGTGAACAACAATCCGACTACGACCAAGGTGATGGCGCAAATCCGCTTCCTGATGCAGCTCCGCATTTATTTCCCCTTCGCAAGCGTGAAGATCGGCTCGATGTCGACCGGGACGTTGCCAAGCTTGTCGAGCGCCTTTTGCATCGCCGGTCTGATCAAGCCGTAGTTGTCGAGCATCGCCTTCGCTTTGTCGTAAGAACCTTCGGCCTCGATAGTCAGTATTTCGCTTGCGAGTTTCCGAACCGCGTCTTTGATCTTCGCGGTGTCGATGCTGTACGTCCCGGCGGCTTCATCCATTTTGATTCCGCCCTCGTCTGCCAAGTAGTTGAACTGAATCGCTTGCCCCTTCCCGTGTGCTTCGGTGATTCCGAACCTCACTGACCGGAATGAGCTCGCCAGATAGGTTGTGTACAAGTCGCGCTCCATCGCCGTTTCCACCGAGCCGTTGTCGATCAAGTATTGGAGAGCCCAAAGCCCGGTGATATCGGCCTTCGCTTCTTCTATGGTCGAGTACAGTTCCTTCAGCTCTTTTCGGACGTTCGTGTCGCGGCCGCCGACTATGATGTTGTGCGGACCGAGCCCATGCATGAGCTCGTGCGCGAGAATGTGCGTGAAGAACGCGTCAAATGCGATCTGCGCCTGCTGCGACGGATCCATTACAACCTTTGAGATTGGGACCAGAACCTGTTTGAACTTGGCTTCCTGAACATTCTTGAGCATCACCCGCTTTGAGCCCTTCTCCTTGACTACTTGTTCGTCATTCGGAAGGTTGAAGGCGGCGGTCTGCACGCCACGATTTCCATCGCCCGAACAGAAGACATTGTCGACGACACGAATCGGAGAGGCGGCGCCGAGCCTTGGATTGCGATAGCGCGGATCGATCGGCAGATTGTTTTCGAGCTCTTGAAGGTAACCGCCGAACTTGACGAGTTTTGCGGACTCGGCTTCGTCGCGGAGGGTGATGAATGCTTCAAAGGAAGCCTTGTATCCGAACAGTTCGTCTTCGTAGGTCTCGTAAGGGCCGATTGTGACTTCGATCGGCGAGTCCAGGTCCATCCATGCCACGTCGCTTGCGTAGTAGTCGTCTGACATGAACGCGTCCCCGCGCTTTGTCAGGAAGTTCTTGAGCGTCGAGTTGGTTGCGAGCTCGGCGGCTTCCCTCAGAAGCTTAGCCGCGGGTTCCAGGAATTCACGATATTCTTCGTGATACGGGACAATCTTGAGCCTGGCGTCCGGGCCTCTCCTTATGACCGTGAAGAATCCTGTCGCACGCTGTTTGTCCTGGTCTGAGAGGGTCGCTACCCATGCGTTGAATTCATCCTTGGTCAGGTCGTCCGGATAGAAACCGGCCTGGGGCGGCTTTTGCGGGACACCATCAATGAACGGCTCGTTTTTTTCCTGACGCGACCAGGGGCCTTTATTAATCATGAAGTAATGCAACCGATCACGCCCTTCTGGGCTTGTGTCGGCTTCGAGCTTTTTCCGGAGCGCTTCGTTGCCGTTCCAGACCTGGCGCAGGAAGAGCGGGTCGAGTAACTTGGCGGCCTCGACGAGTTTGTCGAGGGCCTTACGATCGTTTTCAGAGAGGTGCGAAGAGTCCGCCGACAGCTCAGTTGGAGCGAACTGTCGGATCTTGGCGGCCAATGAGCCGGAGGCCGCTTTTGATTCAGACACCCTCGGCTCCTCCCTTTGTGCTGTGCAGGAGACAAGCACGACGGCAATCGACATCGTCAGCGAACAGACCTTGATAAATGCTTTCATGGTTCACCATCCGGAGATTGATATGTCTGCAATTCTGAGCAGCGCGTCCGAGGCGTCTTCCTTCTAATGCCCGGCGGCTGCATTTGTCAATGTGAAGAGCTCGCCTTTAAGGACTCCCAGCGCCCCTTCAATTAGATGCGCCGCATCTGATCCACTACCGAAATAAGCCTCGACATCTCAACATTTGTCTGTTAGGATTCTTGGGTTAGTTCAGCAGATCGAATGCTGCTGTTGATTTTTGTTTTTCGGGAGCCTCCCGCTGCTGTCTGTTTGGAGAGTGTTTGACTCTGCTTTCTCATCCTCTTTCCCGCAAAGCCTCGGAAGTTCCTAATAACCAGTTCTAGGAGAACTATGAGTAAGAAGATTTACGTTGGAAATCTGTCGTATCAAACGACGGAAGGCGATCTGACAACCCTGTTTGAACAGGTGGGTCAGGTCGATTCGGTTAATGTCATTACGGACCGGGACACCGGTCGTTCGAAGGGCTTTGCCTTTGTCGAGATGGGCAACGAGGATGCTGATAAGGCGATCACACAGCTCAATGGAACAGAGGTGAACGGCCGCACGCTTACGGTCAATGAAGCGCGGCCGCGCGAAGAACGTTCCGGCAACCGGGGAGGCTACGGCGGAGGACGTTCGAGCGGTGGCGGGCGAGGTGGCTACGACGGGGGACGCGGTGGCGGCGGTGGGCGCTACTAGGTCCGTCCGATTCACTGAGTGAAGGTCGATGGATGGGATCAGCAGAAGTTGCATCCTGTCCATCCCCTTCAGTCAACAGCTGCTCGGAGACGATTGAACGGAAGTAGTTACAGCACTCCAACCAATCCGCGCCTTTCAGCAAACACATTTTTGAGAAACCACTGCTCGACAAAGGCAGCAAAAGCCGGGAGCAGTGAAGGAAAAGAGAGATTCATGAGTCTAAACAGTTTTAGCAAGCTGGGGCTGTGTGCGCCGCTTGCGGATGCGCTAGAGAAGCTAGGCATCACCGATCCGACCGAGATTCAAACGAAGACGATACCGCACGCGCTTGCGGGACGAAACATTATGGGTTCCGCGGAGACGGGTTCAGGAAAGACACTGGCCTTCCTGCTGCCGATCATCCAGCGGCTGGGCCGTTCCGGAGCGACTCGCGCGCTTGTGTTAGCGCCGACGCGAGAGCTAGCTCTTCAGATTGAGGCGAACGCCAAGATCTACGGTCGTACTAACGGCCTTCGCACGGTTGCGGTGGTGGGCGGAGAGAGCCTGCCCAAACAAATCAAAGCGCTGCGCACCGGCGTAGACATCCTGGTCGCGACACCTGGCCGCCTGAACGATTTGATAGAGCGGGGCTCGGTCCCGCTCAAGGCGATAGAGGTACTTGTGCTTGACGAAGCGGATCGAATGCTGGATATGGGATTTCTTCCGCAAGTCAGGCGGATCGTCAAGCATATACCCAAGAAGCGTCAGACCATGCTATTGACCGCCACGCTTTCGCGAGAGGTTGAACGGTTAGCGCAGGAGTTGCTGACGAACTACGCGAGAGTCGAGGCGGCGCGGTCTGCGACTACGGTTGCAACGCTCACTCAAAAAGCCTTTGCAGTGCTTTCGCACGCAAAAACGCCGATGCTGCTCGCGTTGCTTCGACAGCATGCCGGGGAAACGTTTCTGGTTTTTACACAGACCCGGCGGGGAGCGGATAGAGTAGCTCGGATACTGACCGCTAATAAGCACGAAGTGGTGACGCTTCACTCCGATCGCTCCCAATCCCAACGCAACACCGCGCTGGCCAGTTTTAAGTCCGGGCGAGTTCGCGTGCTGGTTGCGACCGACGTTGCAGCCCGCGGCATAGATGTAGATGATATTTCGTTTGTGGTGAATTACGAGGTGCCTGCGACCGCCGACGACTACATTCACCGCGTGGGACGAACAGCGCGGGCGGGCCGCGATGGCGCGGCGCTGACGCTGGTGAGCCCGGAGGAGGAGTCTACCCTGGCGTCGATCGAACGGGTTGCCGGAATCAGGCTCGAGCGGTCAAGGTTAAGTGGGTTTACCGATGGCAGGTCCGAGGAGCAGGTCAGATTGACAACCGAGATCGGCAGATTGCGCTCACCGTCAACTCGTTCCTTTAGGGCCCGCCGAGCATGGCGCTAACAAGTTGTTGCGGTATTGCAGAGGGAGGTAATGACTTTACAAAGTCATTGA
>CAZOOE010000149.1:621-12904 GCA_964581275.1 uncultured Clostridia bacterium | reverse complement strand
GGCAAGTCGACGCTGCTCTCGATCCTGGGGCTGCTGGATTCGCCGAGCGAAGGCAGCTACTTGCTCGGCGGAAAGCCGGTCGCCGATCTGCCGCTCTCCGAGCGGGCGCGAATTCGCAACCGCGAGGTCGGTTTCATTTTCCAGAGCTTCAATCTGATCGGCGATCTTACCGTCTTTGAGAATGTCGAGCTGCCTCTCACCTATCGCGGGTTGAGGGCAATAGAGCGCAAGAAGCGCGTGGTGGAGGCGCTGGAACGAGTAGGTATGGCACATCGAGGCAAACATCTCCCCAGCCAGCTATCAGGCGGCCAGCAGCAACGCGTAGCAGTGGCGCGTGCTGTGGCCGGCGATCCTCTCATTTTGCTCGCCGACGAACCTACCGGTAACCTCGACTCGACTAACGGCGAAGCGGTGATGGAGCTCCTGCGCGAACTTCATCAGCAGGGCGCAACGATATGTATGGTCACTCACGACCAGCGATACGCAGCTCACGCGGACCGAAGCGTGCACCTGTTTGACGGCCGAGTCATTCAGGAAGGCGAATCAAGAGAAAAGGCACTCGCTATGCACTGAAGACGTTGATAGTCCGGCCTCCAAACGGAAGTTCGTACTTCGATCGTCTTTCCACTGATAACTACAACCTTCCGCCGGAAGGCCGGACGTCAAGCTCTTTTCATTCGGAGACCGACATGGAAAACTTGCTCCACGATGCGCGCTATAGCATCCGAATGCTGCGCAAAAATCCGGGATTCACTACGGTCGCAGTGATCGCGCTCGCTCTTGGCATAGGCGCAAATAGCGCGATATTCAGCGTGGTAAACGCGATCCTGCTTCGGCCCCTGCCTTTCAAAGAACCCGCCGGTCTCGTGAGAGTCTGGGGTAAATACGACAAGTTCGGCATTCCGAAGAACTGGATCTCACAACCGGAGATTCTAGACCTCAAAGAACAGAACCAGGTGTTCGAGGACTTTGCCGCTTACTCTACGGGCGGAGCTAACCTCACCGGCAGCGGCGACCCGGTCCGAGTAAACAGGGCCTCCGTTAATGCAAGCCTTTTTTCCATCCTCGGAATACAGGCCAGCATCGGCCGCACCTTCCTGGAGGAAGAAGACCAGCCCGGTCGCGACAAGGTAGTCCTTGTTGGCGATGCGCTCTGGCGTAGCCGTTTCGGCGCCGATCCCGGACTCGTAGGCAAGACCATCGGACTCAGTGGTACAACCTACACGGTCGTAGGCGTCATGCCTCCGGGCTTTCAGTTCCCTGAGCAGGATGACCTGTGGGTGCCGTTGGCGATCGACATCGCCAACCTCGACAATCGCGGCAGCCACTATCTGGAAGTCGTCGCGCGGTTGAAGTCCGGAGTCACTCCGGCGCAAGCGCAGGCAGACTTGACCAACATCGCTGCGACTCTCGAGCAACGATACCCGAACAACTACGGCGACAGTGGATGGGGGTTGTACCCGGTCTCGATGCTGGACGAGTTGGTCGGCAATATTCGTCCAGCCCTGTTCATACTTCTGGGCGCGGTCGGTTTCGTCCTTCTGATCGCCTGCGCAAACGTAGCCAACTTACTGCTTGCTCGTGCAACGTCGCGCGAGAAGGAGGTCGCGATTCGCGCTGCTATGGGTGCCCGACGCCTGCGGCTGATACAACAACTCCTCACCGAGAGCGTGTTGCTGGCGATTGTCGGCAGCGCGTTCGGGCTCGCGCTCGCCTATCTCGGTGTCAGGCTCTTCGTGGCTCTCGGTCCGAGTGACATCCCTCGAATCGGAGAGATCGGACTCGACGCGCGGGTAGTCGGTTTCAGCGTTTTGATGGCCGTCGTTACCGGCATTGCGTTCGGGCTTGCGCCGGCAATTCAAATCTCAAATCCGGATCTGCACGATTCGCTCAAGGAAGGTGGCCGCGGCTCGACAAGCGGGCGCCACCGGCTCCGCAACGCGCTGGTGATATCCGAGGTCGCCATCGCGCTGGTTCTGCTGGTTGGCGCGGGCCTGATGATCAAGAGCTTTCAGCGTTTGCTGCAGGTAAACATGGGCTTTCGCACCGAAAAGACTCTTACTATGAGGCTGACAATTCCGTCGGCTACCTACAAAGACGGCCCTCAGATCAGCGGGTTCTATCGACAGTTACTGGACAAGATCAAGGCACTACCCGGTGTCGAATCGGCGGGCGCGATTTCAAATCTCCCGCTTAGCGGGTCCTACTCCTCCGGTTCAACGGCGGTAGAAAACCCCGATACCGACGAGAGTATGAAAATGTTTCAGGGCTTCCCCTACATCGAAGCCGACACCCGCTCCGTTTCTGGCGACTATTTCTCAACGATGGCGATCCCTCTAAAGGCAGGGCGGCTCTTAACCGATGCTGACAGCGAAGGCGCTCCTCCAGTTGCAGTGGTCGACGAAAGCTTTCAACGGCGCTTCTGGCCGAATAGCAGCGCGGTTGGCAAGAGATTCGTCTATCGCTTCAATAACGGCCAAATTCAGTGGGGTCAGATCGTTGGCGTGGTCGCGCACATCAGACACTATGGAATCGATCAGGGCAAGACACTCGGACTCGGACAGGAAGGTCGAGAGCAGATTTACTACCCTTATCTGCAGCAACCGTCCAACCGAATGTATCTGGCAATAAGGACAACTATCGATCCCTCTAGCCTAACCAGTGCCGTACGTGGCGAAGTTCTTTCGCTGGATCCCGACATTCCCGTCTACGAGGTCAAGACCATGGACCAGCTCGTCACCGCGTCCCTGGCTCAACGCCAACTCAACATGGTGTTGTTCGCGGGCTTCTCGGGGATCGCGCTGATACTGGCGACAGTCGGAATTTACGGCGTGATGTCCTACTCCGTCACCCAGCGAACTCACGAAATTGGAATTCGGATGGCATTGGGCGCCCAACAGAGTAACGTCCTGCGACTCGTCGTGAGACAGGGAATGACGTTGGCGCTCTCAGGCGTCGGGATTGGGCTCGCTTTTGCCATCGCGTTAACCCGATTGATGTCAAGCTTGCTGTTTGGCGTGAGCGCGACCGATCCGATAACCTTCGCGGCAATATCGGTGATACTGAGCGGAGTGGCGCTTATGGCCTGTTTCGTGCCGGCCCGGAGAGCAACAAGAGTGGACCCGATGGTCGCGCTGCGGTACGAATAAGTTCAGGGTTTGGGTTCATGTTCTGAGTTCCACCTTTAGGTTGCAAGCGGCAGGCAAGCTAAAGCTTGAACTCAGAACCTTGTCTCTGACCCCGAACTATAAACCCTGAACCACAAGCGATTCAGAGCTCATATGGAACGCCTCCTCCACGACACTCGCTATGCGATCCGGACGATGCTCAAGGCGCCCGGCTTCACCGGCATCGCGGTAATAGCCCTGGCGCTGGGCATCGGTGCCAACACGGCCATCTTTAGCGTCGTCAACTCGGTCCTGCTGCGGCCATTGCCGTACAAAGACCCCGGTCGGCTAGTCCACGTCCACCGGATGCAAGCGCCAATCGAGCGCGGACCAATTTCCCGACCCGATTTTTTCGAGTGGCGCGACAAACAAGAGGTGTTCTCCGACATCGGCGCTTATCACTTTCAAACTCTGAATCTGACCGGTGCTGATCAAGCCGAGCGAATAGTCGGCGCCCGCGTAACCGGAAACTTCTTCGCGCTGTTCGGCGTCCCGCCCGCCGCCGGGCGTTTCTTTGGTCCATCGGACGATCAGCCGGGGAGTGATCGCGTCGCGGTATTAAGCTTCGGTTTGTGGCAGCGACGGTTTGGCGGTCAGACCGGCATGCTCGGACAAACGATAATGCTTAATGGTGATGCATATACTTGGATTGGCGTAGCGCCCGCCATTTTCCAGTTCCCGCGACGCATCGATGTTTGGAAACCGGCGATTCTCAATGAACAAAAGACGCAACGCGGATCAAACTACTTGAAGGTGATCGCACGGTTGAAAGAGGGCGTTTCCGAATCGCAAGCCGAAGCGCAGATGAACCAAATCGCCGCTGCCCTCGCCCAGCAATATCCCAACAACGACGCTAATCTTACTGTCAAGATCGTGCCGCTTCTTGAAGAGCAGGTTAGAAACCTTCGGGGCGTTCTTCTGATAATGCTCGGCGCAGTAGGGTTCGTGCTGCTGATCGCATGCGCCAACGTTGCCAACCTCTCGCTGGCGCGCGCTGCCTCCCGCACTCGCGAGTTCGCAATCCGTACGGCTCTTGGCGCCAGCCGAATCCGAATAATCAGACAACTCCTGACCGAGAGCCTGCTGCTTGCGTTGGTCGGCGGCGCTTTGGGTGCAGTGCTCTCGATATTGGGAACCAGACTCCTGGTCACACTCGCTCCAGCGGGGCTTCCGCGCATCAACGAGGTGTCGATTGATCGCTGGGTGCTCGGTTTCACCTTCACGGTATCATTGCTCACCGGGCTGGTCTTCGGACTCGCGCCGGCGCTCCAGGTGTCAAAGCCAGATCTTAACGAGGCGCTCAAGGAAGGCTCGCGTGGAAGCTCTGAGGGGCATCGAACCTTCCTTCGTCGCGGGCTGGTCGTAGTGGAGATAGCCCTGTCGTTGGTCTTGCTGGTCAGCGCCGGGCTCTTGATAGAGAGCATCAAGCGGCTCACCGAAGTGAATCCGGGCTTCGATCCCAACAAATCCCTCGCCGCCGACGTGTCGTTTCCCTATTCACCAGCTACAAGCGGGACCGATGGACAAAACGCAGCGGCCCAGCAAGCCACGAACTTTTTGACTCAGGCAAGGCGCAAGATCTCAGAACTCCCAGGCGTTCAGAGCGTGGGCGCCATTAACGATCTCCCGGTCACAGGACGAGGAAGCGTAAATGGGGGTTTCACGGTAGAGGGCAACCCGCCGTTCAATCCAGGGGAGGAACCGGTTGCCGAGTTTCGGCAGGTCACCGCGGGCTACTTCGAATCGATCGGAATTCCTGTAGTCCGAGGCCGCACCCTGAACGACTCCGATCTGTCAAAGAAACCGGAGAACGTGGTTGTCAATGAAACATTTGTGCGCTTGTACATTGGCGAAGGCGACCCTATCGGTAAACGTGTGAGGGCGCTGGACGGAGAACCGCACGAGATAGTCGGCGTCGTAGGAGACGCAAAGCAGTGGGGACTAGATCGCCAGGCCTCGGCTGAAATCTACTTCTCGTTCTCTCAGCTGTCGCTCGGTCAGGAGGTGACACTTGTCGTTCGCTCGGAAGCGCATCCGGAGGTCCTGGCAAGCGCGGTACGCAACGCAATCGGTGAAGTGAATCACGAGGCTCCGATCACCAGCGTTCGAACGATGACACAGATCGTGGAAGAATCGATGGCGTCGTCGAAGTTCAATATGATCCTGATGACTGTCTTTGCCGGGGTTGCATTGTTGATGGCGTCGATCGGTCTTTACGGGGTGATCTCCTACTCGGTCAGCCAGCGGACGCACGAAATAGGCATTCGCATGGCGTTGGGGGCCTCAAGACCCCGCGTCTTGAGTTTGGTTCTAAGAAACGGGATGTCTCTTACGCTGATCGGAGTCGGATTCGGGATCGCGGCGGCATTCGGCCTTACACGCGTGATCAGCAGCTTGCTCTACGGCGTGAGCCCAACCGATCCGCCTACGTTCATAGTCATTTCGCTGATCCTGACAGGAGTGGCTCTGGCGGCCTGTTTTGTGCCAGCCCGTCGCGCCACCCGAGTCGACCCGATGGTCGCGCTGAGGTATGAATAAAATGGACAGGTTGTTGAATGACATCCGCTACGGCGTGCGAACCATGCTCAGGAGCCCGGGGTTTACCGCAGTCGCGGTCATCGCTCTGGCGCTGGGTATCGGCGCCAACACTGCAATCTTCAGTGTGGTCAATGCTCTCCTGCTCAAGCCTCTTCCCTACAAAGACGCAGACCGGCTGGTACTGATTTGGCATAGCTATCCGAAGCTTAATCTGGATCAAGCATCGGTATCCGCCCCGAGCTACATCGAGTACCGCGACATGACCAGCTCGTTTGAGCAGGTGGCGACTGCTACCGATTGGAGCGTGAACCTCACCGGCGTCGGCGAACCCGAGCGTGTTCAAGGTGCGCGCGTCTCCTACAATCTTTTCACCACGCTCGGAGTGGAGCCGGTCAGGGGGAGGAGCTTCCTCGCCGAAGAAGATCGACCGGGCAAAAATCACGTAGTCATGATGAGCTATGGTCTGTGGCAACGCCGATTCGGGGGCGACCCGGACCTGATCGGTCAGACGATCACACTCGATGGGTCCAGCTATGATGTAGTGGGCATCCTGCCCCCCGCTTCGTGTTTATGATTGAAGTCGATCTGTTCACGCCGATCGCTTTCACTCCCGACCAACTCGCCGCCAATAACCACGGGAATGAGTCCCTCCTCTGCGTCGCTCGAATGAAATCCGGCATTGCCCTAGCGCAAGCGTCAGCGGAAATGAACACGATAGCAGATCAGTTGAGAGAACAATTCTACGGACCGAACTGGGGGATTACGGTTGTGCCGCTACGTGAGCAATTGGTCGGCAGCTTTCGCACCGCTTTATTCATACTGCTAGGAGCCGTCGGCTGTGTGTTGCTTATCGCGTGCGCCAATGTAGCCAACCTGCTGCTGGCCCGCGCTTCTGCCCGCGCCAAGGAAATCGGAGTTAGAACGGCTTTAGGCGCAAGTCGATCGCGAATCGTGCGGCAGTTGCTGACAGAAAGCGTCTTGTTGGGTGCGCTGGGTGGGGCGGTCGGATTGGCTCTCGCGTTTGTTGGCATTCGCCTTCTGGTTCTCGGAGTACCGGAAGACATAACCGGTTTTATAGTGGGGTGGAAGGACATTAGCATCAACACTCAGGTGCTCGGCTTCACCTTTGCGGTTTCGATGCTGACAGGGATCGTCTTCGGCGTAGTCCCCGCCCTTCACGCTTCCAAGCCCGATCTCAACGAGTCGCTCAAGGAAGGTGGGAGAGGTGGAACCGAGGGCCGCCATCGCAATCGCGTTCGGTCGGCGCTGATCGTGTTCGAGGTGGCCGTAGCCCTGGTATTATTGATCGGCGCCGGTCTGTTGATCAGAAGTTTTATTAGGCTTCAGCAAGTGAGCCCAGGGTTCAACCCTGCAAATGTTCTAACAATGCGGCTCTCTCTCCCTCGCTCAAAATACGCCGAGAACGAACAGATGGCGCAGTTCTTTGAGCGAACCGTCGAACGTGCGAAGACCCTGCCCGGGGTTACATTCGCAGCCGTCGGGAATAACATTCCGATGACTAATGAGGGCTGGAATTCTTCATTCGCGGTCGAAGGGCTACAGGTCGCTCAAGGGGAACCGAGCCCGCACGGAGATCCCCATCAAGTCAGTCCTGACTTCTTCCAGGCGATGGGTATCGCTTTGTTGAGTGGCCGCTACTTCACCGATGCTGATTCCAAAGACTCGCTTCCAGTGGCGATCATAGACCAGACGCTCGCCGAACAATATTGGCCCGGTCAGGATCCGATCGGAAAGCGAATAGCTGCATTCTTTGATGGGCCGAGGGGCCAACGAAACTGGCGGCAAGTCGTAGGGGTGGTCGGCCACGTCAAGCAGTATGGCTTGGATGGCAAGACAAAAGTCCAGTACTACTTTCCGCTCAACCAAAGCCCACAGCGCGATATGTATCTTATCGTCCGCACAAATTCTCCCCAAACTGGAATGGTTGCCGCAATACGCGGCGCCATCGATTCCGTTGATAAAGATCAACCCATTTACAAGGTAACGACACTGGAGCAGATTGTTTCGAACTCGGTTCAGCAGAAGCGGTTCTCAACGTTCCTGCTTGGTATCTTCGCCGGCATTGCTCTTCTGCTCGCGGCGGTCGGAATCTACGGGGTGATGTCGTACTCGGTGACACAACGCACACACGAGATTGGCATAAGAATGGCACTGGGGGCTCAGCGGAAGAATGTGCTCGCGCTGGTAGTCAGGCAGGGACTGCTGCTGACGGTGATCGGTATCGCCATCGGGCTCGGCGGCGCATTCGCTGTAACCAGGGTGATGGCGAGCTTGCTGTTTGGGATTAGCGCTCACGACCCGCTGACATTCGCTGGCATCTCACTTTTGATCGGCGCGGTGGCTTTGATAGCGAGCTTGATACCTGCCCGCCGCGCAACGCAGGTTGATCCAATGATTGCGTTACGGTACGAATGAGTCAGGGGTCTAGGGCGTTGAACAGCACGGGCAAGACTCCCAAACCCGAAACCACAAACCCTGACCCCGGCGCTTCCGTTTTATCATTTCCGCTCACGTCCCCTATAATCCTTCCCCATGACTACTGCCCTGGTCTATGACCCCGCTTATCTAAGACACGAAACCGGACATCATCCAGAGAACCCAGAAAGACTCAGGGTAATCATCTCGGCGCTCCAAGGAGACGAGGCGCTGTGGACTAAGCTCAAACATCTCTCGCCGCGATCAGTCTCTGATGATGACATCATGCGCTGCCACAGCTTCCGGTTGATCGATCAGGTTAGAACCCTGTGCGAGCGCGGTGTTCGGTTTGCTGATCTGGATACCGCAATCTGCGCTCAATCCTACGAGGTCGCCAGGCTTGCCGCGGGTGCGGCAATCGTAGCGGTCGACCACGTGTTTAACGACGATGCTGGGAATGCCATCGCTCTCGTCAGACCGCCCGGACACCATGCGACTTCGAACCGAGCGATGGGCTTTTGTCTGTTCAACAACGTCGCGATAGCCGCGCGCTACGCTCAGGTTCACTACGGGGCCGATCGCGTATTGATAATCGACTGGGATGTCCACCACGGTAACGGTACTCAGGAGATCTTCTATCACGATCCATCGGTGTTCTACTTTTCGACTCATCAGTACCCGTATTACCCTGGAACAGGGTCGGCCGGCGAGCGCGGCCTGGATAAAGGCGAAGGGACGACGCTTAACGTACCGCTGTCGGAGGGCACGTCCGCGCGTGTGCATCGCGAAGCCTTCACCGGCGCGCTCAAAGCAATTGAGAAGACCTTCCCTCCCGACCTGATAATCGTCTCCGCAGGGTTCGATTCGCGGCGCGGCGATCCGCTGGGAGGGCTCTTGCTCGAGGACGCCGACTTCGCCGAGATGACAAGTCAGGTAATGGATATGGCTGAGCGTAACGGGAACGGTCGTGTCGTTTCGGTGCTCGAAGGCGGATACAATCTGGACACGCTTGGTGAGACCGTGAGGACTCACGTCGCCGCTCTGGGTTCGTGAGCCGCACGTTATCGAGCAATTACTTCCTGCGAAAAGCGAAGTACGTAAACGCGCCGGGACGCCAAGGAGAAATGAAGATCGAGTTGACGGAAAACGCTCTGCGAGTCCTGGAAAAGCGGATTCTCGCTCGCGATCATCAGGGGCGCCTCTCTGAAACTCCTGAAGACCTGTTCCGCCGTGTCGCGCGCAGCGTCGCATCGGCAGATTCTCAACGCGGTCAGCCCGCCCCTGTTGCGGCAACCGAGGAAGCCTTCTTCGAGATCATGAGCCGCCTTGAGTTTTTGCCGAACTCGCCTACCTTGATGAACGCGGGGCGCAATCTGGCACAACTCTCTGCCTGCTTTGTCCTTCCAGTCGAAGACTCGATGGAAGGGATCTTCGGCACGCTCCGCGACACCGCGCTTATTCAAAAGAGCGGAGGGGGCACAGGATTTTCGTTCTCGAGACTACGTCCAAGAGAAGATCCCATCGAATCAACCCACGGAGTGTCCAGCGGCCCAGTCTCGTTCATGCGCCTGTACAACTTCGCCACCGAGGTAACCAAGCTCGGCGGGAAGCGAGCCGGTGCGAACATGGCAATCATGCGCATCGACCATCCAGACATCCAGGAGTTCATCGACGCTAAGGCGAATCCGCTTGAGTTGAACACCTTTAATATCTCGGTCGCGGTCACTGACGAGTTCATGGATAAGGTCAAGGGCGGCCCGATGTATGACCTGATAAATCCGCGTACCCGCAAAGTCGTACGGCAGTTGGACGCGCGCGGCGTGTTAGATCGAATCGTGGAGTCAGCCTGGCGAAATGGAGAGCCCGGTGTGATCTTCATTGATCGAATCAATCGCGATAACCCGACGCCTGATCTCGGCCAGATCGAAAGCACCAACCCGTGTGGCGAACAACCAATGCTGCCTTATGAATCGTGCGTGCTGGGCTCAATTAACCTATCGAAGTTCTATCGCGATGGCGCGATCGATTATTCTCGATTGAGGGGAGTCATAACACTTGGTGTTCACTTTCTGGACAACGTCATCGACGTCAGCGAGTACCAGATCCCCCAGATTGCCGAAATCACCAGGCTCAATCGAAAGGTCGGGCTTGGGGTGATGGGATGGGCCGACCTGCTGATCCTGCTCGGCATTCCGTATGACTCCGAACAAGCGATCAACCTTGCCGAAGAAGTTATGAGTTTTATCTCTCAAGAAGCGCTCGAGGCTTCGGTCGACCTGGCCAAGACGAGAGGCCCGTTTCCGCGCTGGTTTCAAGAGGCCATCTACAAGAAAGACAGGGAGCAGACTGGAAGCCCGGGCTTACAGAAGCCCCGTCGCAACGCCACGGTCACCACCGTCGCGCCAACCGGAACGATCAGCCTGATCGCCAACTGCTCAAGTGGAATAGAACCGCTTTACTCGATCGCATATCGCCGGCTCTCGTTCGAGTCCGAGCGGATGACGTTCGTCCATCCGATGTTCGAGCATTACGCGCGCGAGCACGGGTTCTTCAGCGAGGAGCTGATGAAGCGCGTTGCGGCGGAGGGCTCGCTGCAAGATCTCCCGGAAGTCCCAGCTCAAACCGCGAGAGTTTTCGTGACCACCCACGAGATTGCGCCTGAGTGGCACGTTCGAATGCAGGCGGCATTTCAAAAGCACATCGACGCCGCAGTCTCAAAGACGATCAACTTCCCTGCCAGTGCTACTGCTGATGATGTGATGCGCGCTTATGTCTTAGCTCATGAGCTGGGCTGCAAAGGGATCACGGTGTATCGGGACGGCTCGCGTGAGAAGCAGGTGCTCAGCACCGAGCTGGAGCACCTGACTGAGCCGTTGACGCTTGCATCGGCGGCTCACGCCGAGATGCAACGGGCCGAGAATCTGCTGTTCGCAAAGAATATTTGTCCGGATTGCGGGGAAAGGTTGCGTCAGAACGGGGGATGTCTATACTGCACTTGCGGGTATTCAGTGTGCATTCAGACGTAAGCATTGCTCGCCCTAAATTGATTCGTTACCAAACGGGTTAGCAGGGGTCGCTTTCACGAACCTTGCTTGCGGTACCATTCCACAGTCTTGCGTAGCCCTTCTTCAAAACCAACAGATACTCGATAACCCAACGCCTGCTGTGCAGCTTCGATCGAAGCCTGCGAGTCGCGGACATCACCCGCGCGGCCGGCTTCGTGAACGGGCTCGATCTTGCTGCCAAGTATCCCTTTTATCCTCGCAAGCAGATCCAGGAGAGTATAGCGGCCCCCACAGGCTACGTTGAATACGCGTCCTGCGACGCCTTCCGCCTCGGCCGCCAGAAGGTTCGCATTCACCACGTTATCGACAAACGTGAAGTCGCGTGATTGATGACCATCACCGTACACGACCGGGGATTGTCCGCTCAGCAAGGCGGTAATGAAACGCGGAATCACCGCCGCATACTGCGACTCGGGGTCCTGGCGCGGACCAAAGATGTTGAAGTACCGGAGCGACACCACTTCGAAACCATAAACATGCTTGAAAACGCTAGCGTAGTGCTCGCCGGCGAGCTTCGATAGCGCATATGGTGAAAGCGGCTGCGGACTCATTTCTTCGTGCTTTGGCAGCACAGGAGTCTCGCCGTAAACCGACGAACTTGATGCATAGACTACCCGCCTAGCTCCGGCGTCCCGGGCAGCCAGGAGGACGTTCAGTGTTCCGGTGATGTTTACTTCGTGAGTTGTCACCGGTTCGGCGACAGAGCGTGGGACTGAGCCGAGCGCGGCTTCGTGAAAGACGACCTCCACGCCCTTTGTTGCCGCGTTGACCAGTTGCGCGTCACGGATGTCGCCGCGAATCAATTCGACACCGTTGCGGAACGCGCCGAGGTTCGCCTCGTGGCCAGAGCTAAGGTTGTCGAGCACCCGAACCTGATGGCCTTCGCGCACAAGGCGTTCAACAATATGGCTCCCAATGAAGCCTGCCCCGCCGGTTACTAGATAAGTTCGCTTTGACATTCTTCTCTCGTTGAAGCGTCGCCGACTCTGCGGCTTCGCGAGATCGAGGCTCACACAAGACACGAAACCGCAGAGAGACGCTAACGCTCACTTCTTAATCAGGAAATTGCCAATGGCC
>CAZOOE010000149.1:0-611 GCA_964581275.1 uncultured Clostridia bacterium | reverse complement strand
CCAGACAATCGATCCCTGAACAATAGAATCCTCGCACCGCTTCGCGAGGCGTTGACACCACCGGTTCGCCGAAGAGGTTGAACGAGGTATTCAAAAGCACCGGCACGCCGCTTGAGTCACCAAACCTCGATAACAGCTTCCAAAACGATGCGTTGGTCTTTCGGCTCACGCTGTGCACGCGCACCAAACCGTCGCCGAAGACGGCGGCGGGGATCAACTGCCGCTTCGTTTCCTTGATCCTGCTCACACCCTGAAGGAATTCATTTAGTGCGCTGGCCTCGAAGAACTCATTCGTTCGCTCTTCGGGCACCGCCGCGCAGAACGGCCGGAACTCTTCCCGATGCTTGATGAACGCATTCAAGTTGTCTCGCATCATCTCCGAAGTCGGCGAAGCCAGTATGCTGCGAGCGCCGAGGCTGCGCGGACCAAACTCCATCGGCCCACGAAACCAGCCAACTATCTTACCCTGCGCGAGCAACCGCGCGACCTCAGCGATGAGCTTGTCTTCGGTCGGCGAGTACTCGTACGCGATCTTGCAATTGTCGAGCACGCCCTTGATCGCTTCATCGTTGAACTGCGGGCCAAAAAATGCGTGCCGCATCTGATAGACC
>CAZOOE010000148.1:0-12970 GCA_964581275.1 uncultured Clostridia bacterium | reverse complement strand
TAATTGAAATTGGCAATGCAAATGGCGGAGGCGCCCTGTTCTTGGCACATCTTTGCGACATTATCGGTAAAGGCAGAATTATTGGTCTCGACCTGTCTCACAAGAACGTACCTGAAAATGTAAAAATTCATCCAAGAATTACCTTCATCGAAGGAGATGCATGTCAAAACTTTGAATATGTTGAGCGCCTGATTTCAAAAGATGAGAGCGTCTTAGTTATTGAAGACAGTGCCCACACCTATGACAATACTTTAAACGTATTGCGACTGTATTCTAGCCTAATAAAACCTGGTGATTATTTCATAGTTGAAGATAGCATTTGTCATCACGGACTTACTATAGGACCAAAGCCCGGTCCTTATGAAGCGATAGAAGCCTTCATAAATGAGAATGCAGATTTCGAAATTGACAGGATCCGCGAACGCTTTCTTATCACATGGAATCCAAAGGGTTATCTAAGACGGACATCGCTTAATAATGAACATTCATACATAAAGCCGTTGGAACAAGCCGCTCCAATGAAGAGAGTAACCCAATCGTCGGTGCTTGAAATCCTAAGACTCTTTATTCCACCGATTGTCATTCGGATGATAAAGAAACTAACCAATTAACGCCATTAACATATTCGGACAGACCCAGGATGGATGAGGAAGAGCTGTGCGAACTACGGAGTCCAGGAATGGCCCTGGTTTTCATATGATGGAAAGTCCGATCAACCAGATGCCTAACCAAGCAACGACCCCCGAAACACTTTATCTTGACCTGCTTAAGAAATGCCTAACTAGGTATGTATTCGGTGAGAATCATCGTGCACTCGCTCCCGCAAAAGGCAGCGCCAGGCAGATACTGTTCGAGCCCGTGCGTAAGTTGCTTGCCCATAAACGTCTGGAGCTTGTTCGCCAGGTGGCATTTGATCCTCACCTGCGCGCTGAAGGCCTTGACTGGCCGCTAGAGGCGGAGACGATGATCGGTCTCCGACGCTTGAAGAACCTGCAGGACTGCATTACAGACGTACTGCAAAAGAACGTGCCGGGAGACTTAGTTGAAACAGGCGTCTGGCGCGGTGGAGCGACAATCTTCATGCGAGGCGTGTTGAAGGCCTACGGCGACCAAGAGCGAATTGTTTGGGCCGCTGACTCTTTCGAAGGACTGCCAAAGCCAACCGCTGAAGTGTATCCCGCCGATGCCGATGATAAATTCTATTTGGCAAGCAGCGTGCTGGCAGTGTCGCTGGACGAGGTTAAGTCAAATTTTGCTCGATACGGCTTGCTCGACGATCAAGTCCGTTTCCTGAAAGGCTGGTTCAAAGACACTCTCCCCACGTCACCAATTGAGCAAATCGCGGTGCTTCGGTTGGATGGCGACATGTACGAATCAACTATTATTGCGTTGCGCTCGCTTTATCCAAAGCTATCCTTGGGAGGTTATGTGATCATTGACGATTATGAGCCGGGTCTCCCGGGCTGCGTGACTGCCGTCAATGATTTCCGTGCCGAACAAGGCATTACCGAAGAGATGGAACTGACTGGTCACAGCGGTGCATACTGGCAGCGGCTTCGTTAGCGAATCCTTTCCTGAAATCGATTTGTGATCGCAAGCTCACGAGTAAGCGATCGAACGGGATCTTGCACTTGATGCGTCTCAGCCAGATTGCTTCACTGATACGCCTTAGTCCGTTTGAAAATTCGACCCCTGAGTTGCGATCCAGAGAGCGGCATCGTCGCGTGGTATTAACGGCGTTAGCCGCTGCGAGTGCTCAGGGGATTTCGATTGTAACCGGCTTGATCTCGGTGCCGTTGACGATTGGCTACTTGGGCACCGAACGGTACGGACTCTGGATGACGATGAGTTCGGCGGTCGCGATCCTCGGGTTCGCTGACCTGGGTATGGGCAATGGACTAGTCAATGTCATCTCGGAGGCGCACGGCAAGCAAGATCGTCAACTGGCGGGCAAATACGTTTCTAGCGCATTCTTTTCGCTGTTTGGGGTTGCAGCCACGCTCGCGTGTCTTTTTGCACTTGCCTATCCATTGATACCATGGACGCGGGCATTCAACGTTTCATCTTCGCTGGCGGCAACCGAGGTGGGCCCGGCGATGTGGGCGCTCAGCGGGTGCTTTCTACTCACAATCCCGCTGGGCATCGTTTACAAGGTGCAGGCCGGCTATCAACAAGGCTACACCAATAGTTTGTGGTTGGCGTTCGGCAATGTCCTAGGACTCTCAGGCGTCTTGCTGGCAATTTACTTGAAGGCTGGTTTGCCGGTGCTGGTGCTCGCCATGGCGGGTGGGCCCGCCGTGGCGCTCTTGATTAATGGGATTGGAGTATTTGTTGTCAAGTGCCCTTGGCTGCGCCCAAGGTGGCGGAACGTCACCGGCGCAGCCATTAAGAGAGTTCTCAAGCTCGGCGTACTCTTCCTGATCATACAAGTCGCACTCGCCGTCGTTTCCTCATCCGATAACATCATCGCCGCTCACGTATTAGGGGCGAGGGCCGTAGCCGAGTATGCGGTTACTGCGAAGATGTTCAGCCTCCCGCCGATACTGGTTGGCCTGATGATACGGCCGCTTTGGCCTGCCTATGGTGAATCAATATCGCGAGGAGACGTCGAATGGGTGAGAAAGACAATTATCAGGTCTTTGAAGGGAGGCTTGCTTGTGACTAGCGTGCTCTCAACGGTTCTTGTCGTGTTTGGCGCTCAGATCATCAATCTCTGGGTCGGATCCAGGGTCGCTCCGTCATTCCTGCTGTTGCTCGGACTTGGGATTTGGACGGTAATATTGACCACCGGCGATGCAATGTCGATGTTCTTGACCGGGCTGACCATCATTCGCTTTCAAGCGGCATGCCTAGTAGTCATGACCTGCGTTACAGTGGCCCTGAAAATTGTGCTAGCAAGGTCGATTGGTTTGCCAGGAATCGTATGGGCCATGATCGTCGGTTATTCACTGTGCTCGGCGGTGCCCACAGCAGTCCTTGTCCGGAGACTGCTTACGGGAACGCGCTTGCGCATTTCCGAGTTGGAATAGACGACCTGGAAGTATGCAAAATCTTCCGCCAAAACTCGCGACAATCTTGAATGTCGGACCGGCGTTCATAAAGCACGCACCGAAGGTCTCAGTCGTAGTCCTCAATTGGAATACGTACGAACTCACAAAGGAATGCCTGGAGTCTTTACAGGAAGTCACTTATTCGAACTACGAGGTCATTCTTGTCGACAATGCCTCACGAGACGGCTCAGCGCAGAAGCTGGGACAAGAATTTCCCGAAGCAACTTTGATACAGAACAACGCAAATCTTGGATTTGCTCGCGGGTGCAACGCAGGAATACGTTGCGCGCTGAATCATGGCGCTGACTTTGTTCTGCTCCTCAACAGCGACTCGACTGTCGAAAAAGGATTTTTGGAACCGGCCGTAGAAGTCGCCGAAAGTGACAGCAAGATAGGACTGGTAAGCGGCAAGATCTATTTGAAAGACAAACCCGGATACCTCTGGTACGCGGGAGGAAGCTTCAGCCTGCTTAGAGGAATGGTTGTCATACGCGGCTGGCATCAACTGGATGAGGGCCACTTCAACAAAGCTGAAGAAGTCGACATTTCGACCGGTGCTCTGATGCTGATTAAGAGGGAGGTCATCGACAAAGTCGGATTGCTACCTGAGGAGTACTTCTTTGGGCAGGAAGAGTGGGACTACTCTTTGACCGTTCGCCGCGCGGGCTATAGGCTTTATTATGTCCCCGAATTCGTCACGTACCACAGAGGTGATGGGAGCCATCGCAATCTGGATGCAAAGTACATGTATTGCGGTTATCGAAACAGACTCATATTTCAAGAGAAGTTCCTGCCGCGCCCTCTCTTTCACGCCTGGAAGGCCGTTTATGTGCTCTATCATCAGTTCCTGGCCGAGAGACGGCTTTTGGGATTAGGTAAGGAGACATTTCAGGAGGCGTCCTACGCGCTCAAGGCAGCGCTGCGTGATCACAATCGAGCGGTGCCGCGCATGGTAAGAGAAGAGGACCTGATCGCCTTTGAAAGAGAGTTGAAAGAGACACTTGCCGGACGCTAACGCTCTTAAGCGAAAATGGATCTGTTTAACAAATATTCCCACCCCTTACCGTTTGCATTTCTTTCGCGCGCTTTCTGAGGAGCTCGAGACACGAGGCTGGAGTTTTGAAGTTTGGTTTATGGCGAAATCGGAGCCGGGCCGCCATTGGCAGTTCAAGGAAGACGAGTTCAACTTTGCACATCGATTCTTTCGCGGGGTTAGCCTCGACCTATCCGGCGCGGTATTTCATTTCAATCCGAGTATTCCCGTTTCGTTCATCAAGAATTCGCCAGATATCCTACTCGTGGCGGGCGCCTGGGGATTACCCACTAACATCCTGACTACCGTCTTCGGCAAACTCTTCTGTCGTTCGAGTATTCTGTTTTGGTCAGAATCTCATTTGCAGTCCATGAGGCGGACGGACTGGGTCACGGAAAAGCTCAGAGCACTTTTCCTTCGCCTGTATGATGGGTTTGCGGTACCGGGGAAGTGGGCCGCTGAGTACGTCAGAAACGATTGCCCAGATGCGCCCGTTTACCATCTTCCTAACACAGTCGACGAGAGGGTCTTCAGAGATCAGGTACTAGCCTGTCGATCAACAAAGGACAGAATTCGAAATGACCTCGGCATTCCAAAGGGCAAAAAGATTCTGTTGCTTCCCGCGAGACTGACGCACGAAAAGGGCATTATCCCATTCCTTACTGCGATCTCTTCTTTGAAACCGTCAGTCGCCCAGCGTTTCACATTATTAATCGCCGGTGATGGCCCGTTGAGAAAGGCAATAAGTTCTTGGACCGACCAACATCCTTGGATTGATGTTCGCCTCGCGGGACACTTAGAAGAACAGGAATTGGTGAAGGCTTATGCAGTGGCCGACACGTTTATTCTGCCATCACTGAGTGACCCCAATCCTCTATCGGTTATCGAAGCTCTGTGGGCAGGGCTCCCGGTCATTCTGTCAGATCGCGTAGGGAATCACCCGGAGGCTTTGTCGTCAGGTGTTAATGGCTGGCTCTTCGATCCAACATCAAAGTCGGCGCTTTGTAATGTCATTGCTGACTGGGCTACGCTGTCCGATTCAGAGCTCCAAAGCCGAGGCCAGGCTTCGGCAACAATTGCCCAGGACAAGTTCAACACCGAAACCGTTGTCAACGACCTTGTGGCCAGCACTCTCGCAGGAGAGAAGTAGAAGAGCTGTTCCCGAAGATTCTAGGTGACACACGAACCGGCCCGCGCTTTTTTCGATCGGAAGTCGCAAGAATGACAGTCTTCCTGGCGATCAAGGTAAAGATCGGAACGCTTATCACTCAGCCAGCTATTGGCAACTTCTTAGCTCGAATATTCAAGAACCGAATTCCTGCCGGGGGGTGTATCATTGATACCGCCAGTCCGCTGATTACTCCGACTATCAAGGCTTGTCTCTTCTGGGGACTTTACGAAAGTGCGGAAATCAGATTCGTAGGTCACTACCTCAGACGTGACCTTGATGTGATCGAGTTAGGCAGCAGCCTAGGGGTTGTCGCGTGTCACATTCGAAAGCGAATCGATGCCACGCGCAGGCTAATTTGCGTCGAAGCAAATCCGGACCTCGCGCCACTGATCAAGCAAAACCTACGGATCAATGGACTCGCGACGAATGTGGATGTCGTGAGCAAAGCCATCGACTACACACATGGTTCAGGGAATACCGCGCTCTTTGTGCGCGGGCGCAGCAATTTGGCTGGGGTTGTATCGCTTCGAGCCAGCGCGAACCGCGGATTGAAGGTCGATAGAACTACACTGCTTCAGATCCTGAAGGAGAGTCGTATTGGTAATTATGCTCTTGTATGTGACATTGAAGGTGCCGAAGCGGGAATCATACTCCGCGACAAAGAAGCCCTGCTACGATGCAAGCTGATGATAATCGAACTCCATGAGACCATTCTTTCGGAGAAGCCGCTCAGTATTGACTCCTTGGAAAAGAGCCTGCGGAGTATTCACGACTTCAAACTGGTCGCCAGGCACGGGCGCGTTTTTGTGTTCGAGCGATAGTTGTGCAGTAAGACGCGATCCCGATGCAGTATTCAGCACGTCGAGACACAACACCGAAACCGTGAGGTTTTGTTAAGTAAGATTTAACGAATGACCAGGAGAACCTCTTGGACCTTGCAACAGCTTTAGCCATTGATTTAGGTGTATTGGTCATATGCACGACATTGCTACTTCGTTATGGAAGGCTCGCTCACTCTCATCCCGCGATCATCTATCTGTTTTTTCATTTGCTTGCTGTGCCCTCTCGGTTGCTTGCACTACTGACAGGAGCTGAACCGCTATTCAGTAGATGGGGCGCAATATTTGAACCGGTGACAGAAGCTGAGATTACCCGTGCCTCAATTCTTGCTGACGCGGTTCTTGTGATAATGACTATCGCCTGGATAAGAGCCTCAGTCGTTGATCTGCGGAGTGGCCACGAGGAATCGCGGGATGGAAAAGCTGCTGCTCCTGCGCCGCTCTTGTTACGGTATATCTGGATCGTCGTTATCATTGCGTTTCCAATTGGGCTGGTCGGTGTGGCTCTTATCGGAAGCGTTCCCGGATTTGAGAAGCCTGACATAGACTTTGGTGAGTGGCAGGAGTCCAGTTGGCTGTTGATAACAACGACCTGGGCGGGACTTTCGCTATTGGCGCTCATTTATTGGTACGGGTTTCGGTGGTGGCTGCTCGCGCCGATGGGTGCCTTCTTATTCATAATGTCGATTCAAGGGTTTCATCGCTTCCGAGCTGTTATCCCTTTGATCCTTCTACTCCAAATATTTCTCGACCGCCACCGAAGAAAGTGGCCTCCAGCGTACATCGTAGGAGTAATTATCGCGGCGGGTCTGCTGTTTTACCCATTGAAGACGATCGGCCGAATGGCTCAGGAAGGCGCTACAGTCACTGAAATATCGGAGTCTTCCACTGAGGTACTTCGCGAAGTCGCTGCGGGGCAAAACGGAGATCAGACGGTATTGGATCAGTTTGCATCGTCTCTGACGCTTATAGATACCGCAGGGAAGCTCTATTACGGCGGCACCTACCTAGCTTTCTTTACATCCCCTATTCCGCGACAGTGGTGGCCAGATAAGCCCGGGCTCGCCGACTACATGAAAGGTTTCTCGACTCCGACCCGCCCGATGGGCGAGATGGGTATGATCATGACATTCATGGGAGAGTTCTACATCAACTTCGGCCACGTGGGGCTTGCAATAATGTCGTTCTTAACGGCGTACTGGCTCGCAAGAATATACTTTCGCGCGTATAGGAGTACCTACTACTCAGTCCTTCGTTTTGGCTATCTATTGATTGCGTGCAATTTGATTCAAGTATATCGCGACGGTCTAATGTCCCTCTTAGTGTTTACCGTAGTCAATATGATGCCTCTGTCGATCATCGTGTTCCTGCATTTGGTTAGCCCCGCGCGTCGACCACGCGACATGACAATGGCGAGCGTGTCACTTTCGGAAGTAGGCAAAAACCACAGTCGCGGTTTAACCTAGTTCCAGCATCGATCAGATCCGTGGTTGAATGATGAAATCTGACTTGCGAATACCCTGGGCGCCGAACGCAATGTTTGGTCAGAGAGAAGTATTACTGGTACAAATCCTTGAAGATATGTTTCGTCGTTGATGCTCGAAGTCCTATAGCTCGAAATTGGATAACTCATTTCATTCAACCTCAGCACGAAGTTCACGTCATCTCGTCTTACCCTTGCCCAGCGAAGTTGCTGGCGGGTGCGCGAGTAAATGAAGCGACGGTTGCATTCTCCGTCCTATCCGGCGCATCTCGGGGCCGCCACGTCACACGCGCAACTAACCGCCGCGCATCGATACTAACGGGACTGCGAAGTGGCGCCTCCGCAAGGCTTTCTCGGGCGGCTCAACACTGGCTGTTGCCGTTCGACGTGAAGAGGAATGTTCCGAAGGTGAACGGCTTGATAGATCGAATCTCTCCGGACATCGTTCACGCTATGCGAATCCCGTTCGAGGGGATCCTCGCAGCGAAGGCTACGCCGCCCGGTGTGCCGCTGGTGATTTCGGTCTGGGGCAATGACTTTACGTTGTGGGCCTCACGAAATCCTGTTATTGCGCGGCAAACGCGCCAGGCGCTCCGGCGTGCAGATGCTCTGCATTGTGATTGCCGCCGCGATTTGGCTCTGGCAGTTGGAGAGTGGGGATTCGATTCGAGCAAGCCGTCGGTGGTTTTGCCCGGTGCGGGCGGCGTTCAGGCCTCGCTGTTTCATCCAGGCGAGCCGGATTCATCAATTCGCCGGGAGATGAATATTACCGATGCTGCGCCGGTCGTTTTCAACCCGCGTGGCTTTCGCGGCTATGTTCGCAACGACGTTTTTTTTCAAGCGATCCCTGGCATCCTGGCCCAATTTCCTAATACCATTTTTGTCTGTACAGCGATGCAAGGAAATCCACTAGCGGAGAAGTGGGCGTGGGGGCTCGGAATTAGCGATAGCGTGCGGCTGTTACCTTCAGTGCCTCGCGATCGGATGGCCGACTTGTTTCGCCTTGCAAGTGTTGCGGTTTCGCCAAGCTTGCACGACGGCACACCAAACACCCTGCTGGAGGCGATGGCCTGCGGTTGTCTTCCGGTGGCCGGCGACATCGAGTCGGTACGCGAGTGGATAACGGACGGAGGCAACGGCTTGCTATGTGATCCCGCAAGTCCCGAATCGTTGGCTAACTCAATCGTTCGGGCTCTCTGCGATGAACAATTGCGAAACAACGCGCGAGATCAAAACAAGCGTTTGATTGCCGAGCGCGCCGACTACCGCAGAGTCATGAAACAGGCCGAAGAGTTTTATGGTGAGATCATTCAACGGAAGCGTGCGACTGATAAAAAGTGTCAGGCCTAACTAATGTGCGGCATCGTTGGGGCAATCAAATGGGGCGACGGCGAGACTCTCTCCCGGATGAATAACGCTCAATCTCATCGCGGACCGGATGACGAAGGCGTCTGGGAGACTTGCCTGACCGACGGTGAATTCGTCGGTCTGGGTTCGCGGAGGCTCGCGATTCTGGACCTCTCAACAGCGGGACACATGCCGATGTCCACCGAAGATGGCCGGCTGACGATCACATACAATGGTGAGGTGTACAACTATCCGGAACTCCGCCGAGAACTGGAATCAAAAGGCTACAGGTTTCGTTCGAGCAGCGACACCGAGGCAGTGCTCTACATGTATCAGGAGTTCGGCGCTTCGAGCGTGGCTCGTCTCAAGGGGATGTTCGCATTCGCTATCTGGGACGACTCGCGTAAAGAACTCTTTCTTGCGCGCGATCATTTCGGTATCAAGCCGCTCTACTATTGCCATCAGGGCCCGCGCTTCGCCTTCGCGTCCGAGATAAAAGCACTTCTGCGGCTCCCGGAGATGCCTCGAAGGATGAATCTCAAAGCGCTCAATCAGTATCTGACTTTCTTGTGGGTGCCTGATCCGCTCACGATGTTTGACGAGATCGTGAAGCTTCCGGCTGGTCACTGTGCAGTCTATCGCGATGGAGATTTGCGAGTCGAGCAATACTGGAACTTGAAGTATCCCGCCACTGATCACGATTTCAGAGCGAACCAGGCGGAACTGGCGTTGGAGCTTCGCGAGCGTTTCACAGCCTCGGTCAAATCGCAGTTGTTGAGCGACGTTCCGCTGGGCAGCTTTCTCAGCGCGGGGCTCGATTCGAGCAGCATAGTCGCGGCGATGTCGGAAATTAGCTCGGCGCCACCGCACACGTACACGATCGCATTCCCGCCGAAGTACCGCCGCGGAGAAGTAACTCTCGACGACACAGACGTGGCGAGGCGCACGGCGAATCACTTCGGCTGCGATCATACTGAAATCGTAGTCGAACCGGATGTCGTTGATCTGTTGCCGAAGCTGGTTTGGCATATGGATGAGCCCGTTGCTGATCCGGCAATCATCGCCGCCTACCTCGTGAATCGAGAAGCGCGCGAGACGGTGACGGTTCTTCTGTCTGGCGTGGGCGGCGATGAGTTGTTTGCCGGCTACCGCAAGCACGCTGCGTATGACCTTGCGCAAAGGTACCAGCGGATTCCCGGCGCGCTTCGCGAGAAAGTTATCGAGCCGCTGGTGATGTCGCTGCCGTCGATGCGAGGAACGTCGATAAAGGGTCACGTCAGACTTGCCAAGAAGATGGCACGCAGCGCCTCGCGCGCGCCGCGCGATTACTTTCTGATGAACAGCACCTATCTAACCGATGAACAAAAGGCATCACTCTACTTGCCCGACGTTCGCGAACGCATAAATGGTGCCGGCGCGTGGTCGCAGCATATGGAATACTTCGAGCAGGTCAGCGGCGCTGACTTCTTGAATCAGATGCTCTACCTGGACACCAAAACTTTCCTGGTCAGCCTGAACCTGACCTACAACGACAAGATGAGCATGGCGTCTTCAGTGGAGGTGCGCGTTCCATTTTTGGATTGGCAGTTGGCGGATTGGGTGGCGTCGAACGTGCCGCCCGGCTTGAAGCTCCACGGGATGACGACCAAGCACATCCTACGAGAAGCGATGCGTCCATTGCTTCCTCCAGAGGTGCTGAGCCAAAAGAAAGCAGGCTTCGGCGCGCCGGCCGACTATTGGCTTGCAAACGATTTGACGGAGATGATCGATGATCTGCTGAGTGAAACGAGCCTCAGGACACGCGGACTATTCAATCCATCAGCGGTGCGTCAATTGATTGACGAGCACCGAAGCGGGCGACAAGACTGGTCGGCGCACGTCTGGCAGTTCTTGACGCTCGAGTTGTGGATTCGCACGTTTATTAATTGATGGGTGATGAACCAGGTTGCGGTAATGAGCTTATCAGGCGTCTCCACTCAAACCGTTCTTGGCCGGCCTTTCGCCCTCTCCCTAGAGCTGATTCACCTCGAGATGGTGGTAGCAATTATGCGCGGTCAAATCAAGTAAAGCCCGATTAAATGAGCGAGCATCACCAGATGTTGAGGCCAGACTCTGCAGGAGATGAATTCTAACCAATGCTGATACTCGGTCTCAATATGTTTCACGGCGATGCTTCGGCTGCGCTGATCCAGGATGGCGAGGTAGTCTTCGCCATTGCCGAAGAGCGGCTGAATCGCGTGAAACACTTTGGCGGCGTCCCCGCTCTATCGATCCAAGCCTGCCTCGATGCTGTTGGAGCCGACATCGGCGATGTCGACCATCTAGCCATTGGCCGCGACAAGGACGCGAATCTCGCGAAGAAGGTGCAGTACGCTCTGTCGAATCCGGCTAAGCTCTTGAACTTTATTCAGATTCGTAAACGCCGAGAGGCGATGAATGATCTGAAGTCACTGCTTGGCCGTGCGATGGACGTGGACCCCGCGCGTATGCGATTTCAGGAACACAATGTCGAGCATCACATCGCTCACATAGCCAGCGCGTTTTACTGTTCGGGGTTGGACGATGCGGCTGGGTTCAGCTACGACGGCTCCGGTGACTTCGTCTCCGCGATGTTTGCACGGTGTATTGGAACTCAAGTCGAGCCGCTGGAGCGCGTATTCCTGCCGCACTCGCTAGGAAGCTTTTACACGATGCTTTGCGGTTTTATGGGCTACCGCAAGTACGGAGACGAAGGCAAGGTGATGGGCCTGGCTGCTTACGGCGATGATACTTACTACGAACAGGTGCGCCAGATAGTGGCGCCGGACGGCAGTTCTTTCAAGCTCGACCTTGACTACTTCATGCCGTTGGGCAGCAACAGCGGGATGGAGCTCTGCGCGGATGGAACGGTAAAGATCCAGCGTCACCACAGCAACCGGATGATCGAAGTCTTCGGCCAACCCCGGGAGCCGTACAGCGAGATCACTCGTCGCGACAAAGATCTCGCCTGGGGTATGCAAAAACGCTTTGAAGAAATCTTTCTGCACTTGATCAACGAGCTCCACAAACAGGTGTCTTCGCGGAACCTGGCGATGGCGGGAGGATGCGCGCTCAACAGCGTAGCCAACGGAAAGATTTTCACCGAGACGCCATACCGTCGCACCTGGATTCAACCAGCCGCCGGCGATGAAGGGCTCGCCGTGGGCGCCGCTCTCTACGCGTATCACTCGATTCTCAAGCAGCCTCGCAAGCACGAAATGAAGAATGCCTTCTTGGGACCCGAGTTTTCGGATTCCCGTGTTCGCGCCGCGCTCGAGTCAGCCAATCTGGACTATCGGACACTGGAGCGCGAACCCTTGCTTGAAGAGGTCTCCAAGCAGATCGCCGCGGGCAGCGTAGTCGGATGGTTTCAGGGGAGGATGGAATGGGGGCCTCGCGCTTTGGGCAATCGGTCCATACTTGCTCATCCCGGACTGCCCGATATGAAAGACACGCTCAATGCCAGGATCAAACACCGGGAGTGGTTCCGGCCGTTTGCTCCGTCGATTCTCGCAGAGTTCCAGAGCGAGTACTTTGCGCATGATCATCCTTCGCCGTTCATGCTCCACGTCTATGACATCCTGCCGGACAAACGCGAGCGACTCTGTGCTGTCAATCACGTAGACAACACCGGCCGTTTACAAAGCGTCGCGCGTGATGAGAATCGGCTCTACTACGACCTTATCAAAGCGTTTCATCGGCGCACAGGATTGCCGGTTGTTTTGAACACCAGCTTTAATGAGAACGAACCTATCGTATGCGCTCCCGAGGAAGCGATAGACTGCTTTCGCCGCACGAAGATGGATGTGCTCGCGATCGGTCCGCACATTGTGCTGAAAAAAGACAATCTTCAGAACGTCGAAGAGCCCTCCGCGCTGTGAACCTTGGAGTGCAGGCATCCTTGACCGCTCTTCGGCCTCGCATGCAGGACACCCGCGCTCCAGGGCTGCGCTCGCAGGCTTGCCCCCGAGCTCCCGAGAATTACCCATATGCTAGGTAGAGTTCAGCAACTTCAGCAACTGTGGCAGC
>CAZOOE010000147.1:0-12994 GCA_964581275.1 uncultured Clostridia bacterium | reverse complement strand
CTCGCACTGGCAAAAGCGACACCACGATCCGATGTGGTTGGGTGTGCAAGTGTTCCAGGTTCTATCGGAAAGACGCCTTCGCCAACGGCCACTGAACCTTCTATTCCAGACTAACTGGATTTCACTACCAGGGGTTTGTGAACACAGTTTGAGGAAGGGTCGGCCGTACTGTAGATATCATACAGTTCTCTCCTAAAGCGACGTACCTCTCTTAACTTTGCTTCCTGCATTTCAGGCACTCGCTGAGTCGCGAAGTCGAACCACTCTCTAAGCAATACCTGGTTGTCCTTGGGAGCGCGGTCCGCTGACATTTGTTTCAGCCCTTCTTCGACAAGCGAATAGGTCAGATACCCGTGACCGAGTTGCGCGGCTTCCAGCGCGGCCTGATAGATAGAATGGAGGACTTGAGTTGTGTGTAAACTGGTAAGTTGGAGGGTTTTCTGGAATGGATCTTATGCATCAAACGCTCCTCGTATCTCGGGATGGAACTAGAGGGGGAGTACTCATTTATCAAGACTAAATATCAGTGACCGGATCATATGGCCGGCGCGGGAATGCTCCGACCTCGCGCCACGTCCCTACGTCCCCCACCTTAACCGAATCTTGATGTCCCTCATCGAAGACATGGGCGCTGGCCGACGCCAGCACTCGGGTACAGCATCTGATAAGAACCATTTTGTGTGGCTATCGTTTTCCATCTATCGCTGCGCCAACCTCTACATCAGCCGAGATCGAAAAATCGGGCTGCATTCTCGCCCAAGATCTTTCGTTTTACATCTTCCGACATATCCTCTCGCTCTCTGATCGTTCGGACGGAATCAGGAAATAGCCCATCCGCGTGCGGATAGTCCGAAGAAAATATGATTGTGTCGGCTCCAACAAGCTCGGCCACCGCCGGGATCATCGCTTCATCAGGGGAGCAACTGAAGAAGCACTGCCCGCGCTTGATGTACTCGCTTGGCTTATCTTTCAGGAGAGGCACTTCGAGGCTGCGCCCGCGGTACTCTTCGTCAAGTCGCCACACCATGTAGGGCACCCAGCCGCAGCCTGATTCGAGGAATCCAAACTTCAGCTTCGGATACTTATCCAGAATTCCGCCGCAAACAAGCGAGGTCATCGCTATCATCTGCTCGAATGGGTGCCCGATGACATGTGCTTGAAAGTGCTTTTTAAACCTTTCGGTCCCCGCGCCCGGCAAGTACGTTCCGTTGCCCCAGTGAATGCCTATCGGAACATTGAGTTCTTGAATCTCATCGTAAAACGGATAGAAATCCGGGTGATCGAGATTCTTTTCTGGTATCGATGGGGGAATGCTTACCCCGACCATGCCCAATTCTTTGACCGCACGCCGGGCTTCGCCGATGGCAGCAGCCAGGTCTTGTAGAGGAACAACCGCAACTCCCTTGAGGCGTTCCGGGTAATGCGAGCAGAACTGCGCAACGTAGTTGTTGCACGCTTTGCAAAACGCTAACGCAAATCCGGGATCGCGCAGCGTACAGGCGGCAAAGCACAAGCTGCCGAGGACTACTTGTATGTCAATGCCCTCGATTTCGAGATCCTTCATCCTGGCGTCGGGATTTGTTACACCTGGCCGCCCCATCGCCATGGCTACACCTTCGAGCAAACTCTCTTCTTCGCCGTCTCCATTATGCCCAGGCGAATGGTCGTGGCCGTGACCGCCATGTTCGTGCGAATGATCGCGCATATGAGTATGGCTCCGGAGCTTTTCGTGCGCCTCGTAGACCGTGATCGAAGGATCAGGATAGAGGCGTCCTTCCATCAGAACTCGAATGATTCCCCATTGGTCCCGGAAAACACGCGGGCTGCGGTGCTTGTAGGGCTCGTCCAAATACTGATCAAAATGTTCGAGCGGCTCAAACACGTGGGTGTCTGCATCTATCACTACTGGTCTCATTGTCTCTTCCTTTCTGCAAGAAACGATCGGCTGTCGGCTGCTTGTTTTGGCCAGCGGTGGGTTCGCTCTACATTATTAGGCCCGGCGGCCCGCTGAAGATGAGAAGGATGGTCGTCTCCTTCAAGATGTCATATTCATACTCTGTGCGGGCAGTGATGTAACTGAAGCTGCCCGCGCCGCACACCTGGTCGTCGAACTCGATTTCGCCTTCAAGCACGTACTCCACACGGTCTGCGGCGTGGCTATGCCTATCAATGTGATGCCCTGCGGGAAACTTCACGATGTAAACCCAGGGACCTTCCTTGGGGCTTTTCCCAAAGAACTTGTAATAGATTCCCTCAACGCCTCGGACCTTTTCTGGAATCCTACCAACCCCCGGATATTTCTGTTGGCGATTCACCTGCTGAAACGGCACCTTGTTGGTGTCCACGATGAGCTTCATAGTTGTTAAATCCTCCTAGGGATAATTAGCTTTGTGAGTTGTTCAAAAACGGCGGAGCACAATAGTTCAGGCTCTCCTCGATCGCGCCGGTTGTCACGGCCGCGATTGTGCGCCAGTAAGGATGTTGAACGATGCCGCCCAGGCTCGGCTGGAGCCGATGATCAGGGTAAGATGGGTTATCGAGCCAATCCCGGCTCCCTGCTTGTTGATGTGTCTCTGGGTTGCCGCAATAGTCAATATCGCCCACACTGGTTGCATTCAGATCAAGCTTTCCTGCTTTTCGAAGGCGCTGAATGATCCGCGGCTTCTTACTTATCTGGATATCCTCATTGCTGGGCAACCCGAGTTACGTGCAAGGCGATGACTTGCCACCGCCCTCGTCGCTTCACAAACACACTCGTATATCGATTCTGATCTTGAATCTCTCGCCCGTCGACTAGACCTCTTATCGTGGCGCGACCGGTGACAACCGCGGTCTCACCAAAAACACGGACCTTCACCTCGTCATTGGTTACGGATTCCAACTTCAGCTTACCGGACCTGAGACCGCCGATCTCACCCGCCTTGTCCCCGCTGGTTCCATCGGGGTTAGTGACTGTCAGGTCATCAGCGAGGATTCGATCAAGGACTGATGCCTCATGTTTGGGATAGGCTTGAATTAAGTCCTCTGTCATCATCCTGAGGGTCTGCTCGGTCCTTCCTTTCTGGCTCCGCTTTTCACTGGCGCTCGGGCCCTTAGTGCCGGAAACGCCGTGGCGTTCGAGACCTAATGCAGATCTAGGTTGCGGAGTCATAAGAACGAGGACAACAACCGCCAGGAGATACCTCGCAGGACCACTCATCTGATCAAATTCAAACACTTCTTCAGGCTCCAGCCCTATCGTCTCCGAAAAATATGGCTCGGTCTGATCTGCACGGATGAAGTGATGCGCGGCGCTATTCTGTGTTGGAAGAAATTGAAAGGCATGCCGAACCTAGGTAAGAAAAGGAAAGATGATTGTTCATTGAATCCAAAAGGCTCACGCAGCGTTGTCTGTCCAAAGTCGTTAGCAGGCAGAAGCGCATTCAGCCTTGCTGCTAACACCCGGTCTACCTCTCGCTCGATTTCTTCTCTTGTGGGGCGTTGCTGCGTGGTGATGTTTGTATGCTGAGCTGGTTCCGAGTTGGGCCTCGTCTCGGATGGTGGCAGTGATTTAGCTTCCCACTTTGTGACGGGGTCTGTTTCCTCTCGCTCCAGGCATGCGCTCGGTACATAGCCCCACCTCATTCTACTACCAGGCTCCGATATACTACACCATGCTCCGTCTGCACTTATAAACTCCAAGTGTATCGTGACGATGTTTCCCTTCTTGAGCTGGCCCACAAGCCTGCTCTGGAGAGACATCTGAGAGTACACGAGCAGCAGGTCGCACGCGACCGTAGCCCGCCAGCTGGATCGGTTACGCCCAGGCTCTTGGCCACGAACCGCAACTGGAATCGCGTCGGAGAACAACAGAAGGGATATTAAGAACATAGCCCTCACGAAAACCGAAAACCTCTGCTGCCATAACATGATTAGGTTTACCTCAAAAACCTGGGGCTCCATCCAAACAGTCTTCCCGGTAGCTAAGATCAGGAAGCGGTCAGCAAGTGTTTTGGCGGAAAGAAAGGAACCCGCATTGCCGAATTCTACAGTTGTCTCTCGGCCAATTCAACACCTGAGCAGAATGGCAGATGACCAGCCTGATCTTAATAGGATACTCCTGAGCTAGTAGCAGTTACGATCACAGGCAAAGACGGTTTCCCCGGGTTCTGGTTTCATACTGCTCCTTCTTCAAATTCCTCGTGCCTAAATATTGAAATCCTTTTCAGCCGCCGCGCGTTCAAGTAATCGTCAGGCACAGTTAGGCGCGCAGCGATAATGAGCAAGGATCAGTGTGTCCGAAGGCCGCACAAAACACACGCTGTTTTCCTCTAAAACCGCAAAGCGCTAAGGCATATTTTAGTAACCGATAACGCATGGTCACAACGCTCAATAAAGCTGTGCCCGTCATCTGAGCGATTGGCGAGATTCTTCGACTCAAGCAAGAGATTTGCGGTGAGACATTTCAAACGAAGCAAGAGGTGAAGTCATGAGCAATTGGTGTTCGAGGAAAAGAAGGGTACTCTCGCTGGCATTCGTCTATGTCTTTCTTATCCGGGCGGAAATCCCTGCCTTCGCGAGCGACGGCAAAAAATACTTCAAGGAGGGCGTCCGTTTCGCTGAAAACAAGCAATGGGATAAAGCCGCCGAGCGGCTCGCCCTGGCCGTTTCTGAAGCCCCGTCAAATGCAGAGTATCAGTTGCACCTTCAACGAGCACTGGTCAATGCCGCCATCTTGCTCGTCGATCAGGGCGATCGCCTGGCCGTACAGAAAGACTATAACGCCGCTTACAATGCATACCGTCTGGCCTGCGCGTTTGACGTCACCAACGAGGTTGCCGCGGTTAAAATGCGTCGTATGCTCGAAGCGCACGAGATGCCCGCGGACCGGCAGCGCGTCGCCGGTAACTCTCCAAACGCGGAGAACAACTCGCTGAGCCCTGGTACACCCATCTCTTCAACTAGCAATACGGCAGGCAACCCGCGAGCAGCTCAGACGGCGATCCGAGAGACGATGTCTCCGGCGTCTCGGGGCAAAACGACGGATGTCATCATCCATAATTGTAATCTGCTCGCCGTCATAGAACAGATTGCGCAGACCGTCCACCTCAACATCGCTGCCGATCAGCAAGTTGAAGCGTTGATGAAAGGCAGGTTGATCAGTATCGAATTGCGTGACGTGACTCCGGGCGAAGCACTCGAGATTATTCTACAGACGAACAATCTGATGTATGTACAGGCCGGCCTGCGGACCATAATCATTACAATGGACAATCCGCAGAACCGCTCACGCTATGAAACTATGTCCGTACGCACCTTTTACATCAAACATGCCGACCCCAATGACCTGCGGACCGCACTGTCGTCAACTATCGGCACCAAACAGATCGTTCTCGCAAAGCAGGTCAATGCCCTCGTGGTGCGTGATAGCAAGACCAACCTGGAGCTGATTGACGCCATTATCGCCTCGCTGGACAAGAGCAAGGCTGAGATGCTGATCGACATCGAGCTTTACGAAGTTTCCAAGAATGCTCTGCTGCCCCTCGGCAACCAGTTCACCGCAAGCACCAACAACCCTGGCGTCAGCCTAGGCAATCTGGGCGGCGTCGACAAGCAATCCTCGGTGGTGGGGAGTGTCGCACGGACATTGACCGGACCATTCGGCTTTGCGCTTGGCATGCCGGCAAGCACGTTGAGCATCTTCCAGGACAAAGGCAAAGCCAGGCTGCTAGCCTCGACCCAGGTGCATGTGCTCGACAACGAGCAGCACCAGATTCGCATCGGCCAGCGCGTGCCGGTGAAGACCGGCTCGTCGGCCGTTCTTGCGCTCGGGTCCACAACCACCAGCACAAACACGACGTCGAACGGGCTCAACGCCATCGACAATATTCAATATGAAAACGTGGGCCTCAACATCGATTTGCAGCCGCAGGTGTTCGAAGACGAAGTACAGGTGAAGATGAAGATCGAATCGTCTTCGGTTGATCGCAGCACGGGCGAGCTCACGCCTTCGTTTAACCAGCGGACGATGTCTTCGGTCGCGAGGATCAAGGATGGCCAGACCACGATGATCGCCGGCGTCAGCCGCACCGAAGATTCCCGGCAAGTAAAAGGCATCCCCATCATCGGTTTCATTCCGATCCTTGGCCGCTTCTTCACCACTCCATCGACAAACAATCAGCAGAGCGACGTGGTCATCACAGTGACGCCGCACATCCTGCGACGGGCTGATATAACCAATGACGATCACCTTACCAAAGACGCAGGCCGGGGTGCGGACGCTTCTCGACAACTCACCATTCAGCAGATCATCAATCGGGCGAACGATGCTGAGCACGAGCGGAATCCTGTTGCTGTCGATGCCGGATCTGGGAACAACGCTCAAGACGATGCATCCATGGGACGGTCGCCGGTCCTTGGGCCTTCACCGCAAGTCCCAATTTCAATAGTCGACTCAGGCATTGTCAAAACCTCGTCAGTCACCATGAATCCAGCAATGCCGGCGACTGCTCCGAGAACAACACCACAAATCATCCAGCGGCAGGTTGACAGGCCGGGCGTGCAACCGGAGGGGACAAGTGACAACGACGATGACGATGACGACAAGTCATCATCCAGACCGGCGAATATGCCGGTTGTCGTCAGCGTCCACTGCTCGACGCCGGTGGCAACCAGCGGACAAGATTTCTATGTTGCGATAAATCTTAGTGGCGACTCCAGGATTTCCTCTTCGGTCATCGCTCTGGATTACGACGCGAATCTGTTTGAGGTAAAACGCGTCGCCAGTAGTGGTTTGTTGCGCGCTGATCCGAAGCTTACCAAGGAGGGTGGAAGGCTGAGTGTTCGCATGTTGCAGAGTGCAGCACCCGAGGGAATACTGGCGCGCGGTCAACTCCTGCTGATAGTGATGGCAACGAAAGCAAGCGGTCAGTCGCGCCTGACTCTGAATAGCGCGACCCGCCTTTACTCTCCAACCGGGCAAGTGATCCCAGTACAGTTGAAAAGCGCGACAGTAGAACTTAGGTAGAAACCCTGATGCGGACCGCTTGTTCCGGCTAGGACCGGGCAAGTCACCAGACTCCCAATCTTCAATTCAACTCCGATCTTCGTACCGGCTGCTGGTGTTCCAGCTGTCTTTACAACTCCTGCCGTCGCCGTGTAGGCTGCACCAACTAGTGGCCTTTAACAGAGACTTCGCTAGTGATGGTCCGACGAGCTGCCAGCTTGTCGAGGATCGGGGCACCGTTATCAATAGGCACGACAAGCTGGCAGCTTGTCGGACCAGGCACGACAAGCTGGCAGATCGGCGGACCGGACACGACAAGCTGGCAGATCGGCCGACTAGGCACGTTACTTTGTTGGTCAGTTGGGGAACTTGACAGTTCATCCTTGGCGTCTTGCTTATGGTACTTGGGACAGCCGGGGGAAGAATGATCGGAAACACGCTTTCAAATCGATACGAAATTATTTCTGAATTGGGTCGCGGGGGCATGGGTGTCGTATACAAGGCACACGACCCGCTACTGAATCGAGAGGTTGCGGTAAAGCTCATCCCGCCCACCCTGCTCAGCACCGAGGCCGAGCAGCGCTTTCAGCGCGAGGCTCAGCTCGTGGCCCAGATGGATTATCCCGCCGTCGTCCCCATCTATGACTTTGGCAAGCACGAAGGATCGCTGTTCTTTGTCATGCCCGTGGTGCAAGGGACAAACCTCAGAGGGTTCCTCCGCGAACAGACGCTCACGCTCGGCGAGGTCATCGACATCGGAGTTCAGATTGCGGAGGCGCTTGAATATAGCCACGCGCGAGGGGTGATCCACCGCGACATCAAACCGGAAAACGTGATGGTGTCCCGGGAGGAAGGCGGCAGAGTGAGGGTCCGCATAATGGACTTCGGTCTGGCTCGAGCCGCCGCCGAGAGCCGGATAACCAAGACCGGAACGATCGCCGGAACGCTCGCTTATCTGAGCCCGGAGCAGGTGGCCGCGGCCAGCGGCGTTTATCACCGCTCTGACATCTACGCCCTCGGCACCGTGCTGTACGAGTGTCTGACGGGCCAGCCGCCTTTCTCGGGGGACCTGCAATCCAATATCGACCGCATTGTTCACGATATCCCGCAACCGCCGCGCGCGCTCGGGGCGGCCATCAACGAAGATCTTGAAGCACTCATCCTTTCCTGTATCGCCAAGGACCCGTCGAAGAGACCACAGCACGCGAGTGAGGTAGCGGAAGCGCTGCGACGGTGCCAGTCGAGGCTTCACGACAGCGATCTGACTAAATCGGTCTTGCTCACCCGAACCCTGATTCTGCCGCGACCCGCGCTTTCTCCATTCATAGGCCGAGAAAAGGAGCTGGCCGAGCTACAGAAGCGACTCAATGCGGCGATCAGTGGCGAATGTCAGTTCGTTGTGGTGGGAGGCGATCCCGGTGCGGGGAAGACCCGATTGCTGGACGAAATTGAGAACCTGGCAAAGGCGCGTAAGCTTCTCGTGCTTCACGGACGCTCGGTCGAGCAGGACGGCGCCTTTCCGTATCAAGGCTTCTGCGAAGCCATCCAGGAATATTTTCGACAGCGAGACACAACCGTTTCGTCGTCGGGCTCGATAGACCTTTCCGATTTAGCCGCCGATCTGGTTGCGCTGTTTCCTATGCTCACCGAAATCAGCGACATTCGCTCGGCGGCCACCGGTGAGTCCAAACTTACACGCGTCGGCGAGTCACAAGGACCGGAGAATCGGACTCACATCTTCGAGCTGCTCGCTCGGACGCTCGCTCGAATCGCCGGAGGAAAGCCGGTTATTGTTTTCCTCGAAGACCTCCACGCAGCGGAGGTTTCTATCGAAGCCTTGCAATACATCGTTCGCCGACTCGGGCCGACGCCTACGTTGATCGTTGGTACTTATCGCTCGACCGAAGTAGACGGCCGGCACCCGCTCACCCGCATGTTGGACAGCTTCCGTGGCGATCGACGCTTTACCTCAATCGCGCTCGGCCCTTTTTCGCCGTCGGACCATCGGCTCTTTCTTGAAACGTTGATCGGCGGCCCCGGGCTTTCCGCTGCCCTCACCAAGAGACTCTACGAAGGGACCGAAGGGAATCCCTTTTTCACCAAAGAACTGGTTCGTTCGCTGCTTGATTCAGGCGGGATCACCAAGGACAACACCGGCTCCTGGACTCTTTCTGCCGAAACGGGTGTCTCAGCCGATGCGCTGCCGGCGACGATTCAGCAAGCAGTCGAGAAACGCGTCGAGCGATTGCCCGAGGATCTGCGCGAGATTCTCTCGATCGCTTCGGTCATCGGAAAGACGTTTGACTTTGCCGACCTCGAGACGCTCGCCGGAGAAAGCGAAGATGTCGAGAGCGGCGTTGACCGGCTGGTGGAGGACGGGCTGATTGAAGAGGAGCGCGAGTCACGCGGCGATCGCCTCACCTTCTCCAGCGCGGTCGTCCGCGATGTCCTATATGCGGGAATCTCGCGCCGCAAGCGCAGATCGCTTCACCGCAAGTATGCGGAGCATATCGAGAAGCGTCACCGCGGAAGACTGGAGCGCGTCTACCCGCGATTGGTGTATCACTTTTCTCAAGGCGACGTTCCTGACAAAACCGTGGAGTATGGTCTGCGCCTGGCGAAGTCCGCGCTCGACGCCTTCAGCGCTGAAGAGGCGGCCCGCTCCGCTAAGACCGCTCTCGAATTCCTCGACGAAGAATGGGAAGGGCCGCGAGCGATCGAGGGCGAAGCGCGACTGCTGTTTGCCCAGGCGCACCGGATGTCCGGCGAGGTGGACGGAGCACTAAAGGAAGCGGAAGCGGCGATCAAAATCTTCGAGCGCGAGAAGCAACCGGAGCGCGCTCTGGTTGCGTTCATGTTGGCGACCGAAACAGCGTGGCAAGCTCGGAGGGTTGAAGAGACAACCCGATGGGCGCCCCGCGGGATTGAGGCCGCGAGAAATGCCGGAGATGCGGAGAACCTCAGACACCTACTCTCGCTGGCTGCAACCCTCGCCAATTTCCGTGGGGAGTATGAGAAGGCGAACGAGTATCTGGAAGAGGCCGCCAGGCTCGCTCCAGGGTTGAAAGAGGCCGACACGCAGGAAGACATCCCGCGGGGCGGTCGCCTCGCCGTATCGATCGCAAACCCTGTGCAAGCGCTCGAGCCTATCAACATGGAACTCGTAGAGGAAGCAGAGATTCTTACCAACGTGTTCGAGACATTGTTGGCGACGGATCAGGATGGGAATCTCGTCCCGGGCCTCTGCGAGAGATGGGAGGTGGGCAATGAGGGAAAGTCGTTCTTGCTCACGCTGCGCGACCATGTCCGCTTCCAGGATGGGCATCCGCTCACCGCGGAAGATGTCAAGAGATCATTCGAGCAAGCGATTCGCCACGCTACTCAAGAACTGCCGGCTGCTATGTCGGCGGTCCGCGGCGTTCGAGAGTTCGCAGACCAACGGACAACGGACCTGGCGGGAATCGTGGTCCATTCGACCGGCAAGCTCGAGATTCAACTTGACGACCCGCTGTCGATCTACCCAGCGCTGCTCGCCGATTACAAGACCGGCATCACTCGCGCAACTGACGAGAATACCGAAGCCGGCGGGCTCTCAACAGGCACCGGGCCCTTCCGTCTTGCATCGAGCGAGCGCGGTCGCATCTCACTCGAATGCAATCGGGAATATTGGAAGGGTACTCCACCTACGCTCGACGCCATCGAATTTCGGCACGGTCTCAGCGCATCGGCAATTGTCTCCGGGTTGCGCTCCGGTGAGATCGATCTCGCGCGCGACCTGTCGCCTCAAGACCTGGAGGATTTTCTGCGCGACCCTCGTTTTCGAGGTGGACTCGTCGAGGCTCCGCGCAAGAACACCTATTTCGTGATGTTCAATTCAGTCGCCGGCCCGATCGCGCATAACCGGACGCTCCGGCGCGCGCTTTCCGGCGTCGTGCGTACACACGATCTCGTGTGGCAGACACTGGGACGATTCTCGCAGCCCGCGGTCTGCCTGATCCCACCAGGAATGCTCGGCCACGATCCTGGCAGAAGACGCCATCTGCTCTCACGCGAAGAGGCGCTCGAGATGTTGCGCACGGCCGAGGTGTCTGCGCCTATCCGCCTCAGAGCTTCGGTCCATCCCCTACTACAGGATCGGTACGGATCCCTGCTGAGAACGCTGTTCTCGATCTGGTCGGACCTGGGTGTTGAAGTGGAGATTGCCACGACTAGCATGGCGTCGTACCTGGAAGCCGACCAGCACAATGAAGGACTCGATCTTCGCATCGGGCGGTGGAACGCAGACTACGACGATCCAGATAATTTCACTCACAGCCTGTTTCATTCGCGTGTGGGCCTCTACCGCAACTACGTCGCTTCAGCAGAAGGCGATCAGATTCTGGAAGGAGCTCGCGCCGAAAGCCGCCCCAGCGTCAGAGCATCCCTTTACCGGCAGTACGAGAATCATCTCCTGGAGTCGGGCGCCATCCTTCCTCTGTTCCACGACATTGATCACCGCCTGGTCAGCCCCAAAGTTCGCGGGCTCAAGCTGCAAGGCAGCGCTCCCTACGTGAACTACTCGGAGCTCGGCAAGGTGGAGGCGGCAGCCACGGTGCCCGAGAGCCGCCGAGTGGGTGGCGGCGTGATCCAGGTTCCCATCGCGGGGATCGTGGCCAGTCTTGATCCGTCAAGGTCGTCCACAACCGAACAGGTAGAGGTCCTTCCGGCTATCTTTGAGACGCTGACCAGTGACGCCGGTGGCAAGATTGTTCCCTGGCTCGCCGCAGAGTTCGGGGCGGAGCAAGGCGGTAAGAAATACCGCTTTCGCCTACGCGATGATGTTCGTTTCCACGACGGCCGGAGACTCACCGCGCGGGACGTACGGTACTCCTTCGAGCACCTGCTGCAAAACCGCGACAGCGAGTGCCGGTGGATCTACTCCTCGATCCGAGGGGCGAACGCACTGCTCAACGGAGAAGCAGCAGACCTGGTTGGGTTTCGCATTCAGTCGGCAAGTGAATTCACCATCGAGCTCGAAGAGCCGGTCTCACTGTTCCCCGCCCTCGTGTCTTACGTCGGATCTGCGATTGTCCCGGAGGGAAGTGACCGGTTCGGCGGGAGCTGGCAGGACGGGTCTGTGGGAACCGGGCCCTTCCGTGTAGTCAAGTTCCAACCTGGCCAGCGGCTCGAGCTTGAACGCAACAAAACGTACTGGCGCAGAGGCTACCCCAAGAGTGATGGGCTGATCTTCAACTTCGCGGTTTCGTCGGCCGACATCCTCTCGGAGTTCCGCGCGGGCAGGTTCTCGTTGGCGTCGGACCTGATACCGTCAGATGTTGAGGCTTTACGTCGTGAGCCGGATTTCGCTTCGGGATATCGCGAGACTCCGCGTCTCATCACCTACTACGCAGCGTTCAATGCACACCGGGAACCTCTGAGTGACAAGCAACTGCGCCAGAGACTGGTGCAGGCCGTTGATTGTGCGACGCTGGTCCGCCAGACACTGGGACGACTCGCGGTCCCGGCGCACGGACTCATCCCTCCCGGGCTTCTCGGTCATGATCCGACTCATATCTCAAGGACGTACGCCGCCTCTTCAGGCGCGCGGGAACAATCATCATCAGAGATCGAATTGACTGCCGTGCTCAACCCGGTTTACTTCGGCGAATACGCGGCACTGACCCGCGAACTCGAGGGCGCCTTTCGCTCGCAGGGAGTGCGGATTCGACCGGTTAACAAGACAATGGCCGAATGGATAGAGGCTTCAACACAAGGTACGGTGGACCTGGCGGTGGGTCGTTGGGGCGCCGATTATCCGGACGCGCACACCTTCGTTCAAATTCTGCACTCGCGGGAGGGTACCTTAGGGCGGATGTGCGGCTCCCCGGCGATAGACCTATTGATCGAAAGAGGAAGCGCTGAAGCATCGGCGGTAGCCCGTCATTCCCTGTATCGCCAGATCGAAGAGAGCATCACGCAAGACTGCGCGCTTCTTCCCACATTCCAACGCCTGGCGTACCCGTTTTGTTC
>CAZOOE010000146.1:0-13055 GCA_964581275.1 uncultured Clostridia bacterium | reverse complement strand
GGGTTGAAAAAAAAGCGGGCAAGATGAAGTGGTTTGCCGCAACGTTCGACTATAGTCAGTACGAGGGAACGTTGAGAATGCCGACGCTGGCGGGCGGCGCTGGAGTGTCGGGGATCCGTAAGTTTGAAGGCACATTCAAGTTCAGATTCGAAGAAGGCAAATACGTACCGCGGTTCAAGCTTGAATAAAGGAAGAGGATTTAGGATTTGGGTCTGTCTCTCGAATTGCGTGACCTGGTCGATGACCCCGCTCGAGCTGTAACCACATTTCCGCGGTGCCCCAAATCCCTGACTCCTAAATCCCAACTCCTAAGTCCTAGATCTTAGTCCATGTCTCTCGAGGAAAAACTTTCCAACCTGCCAACTCAGCCCGGCTGCTACCTCTTTCGCGACAAGAAAGCCAAGATCATCTACGTGGGTAAGGCCAAGAACCTTCGCAATCGCGTTCGTCAGTACTTCCACTCGGACCGGGCTCACGAGTTCAAGACCGGCGATCTGATCGCGCGCATACACGACGTGGATCTCATCGTGACCGATAATGAAATCGAAGCGCTGGCGCTTGAGTCGAATCTGATCAAGAAGCACAAGCCGATATTCAACGTTCTTCTCAAAGACGACAAGCAGTACCCTCACATCAAGATCACCAACGAACAAGCGCCGCGGGCGATGATCGCGCGAAAAATCCTGAAGGACGGCGCGAGCTACTTCGGTCCGTTCCTGCCGATCTCGCTTGCGTGGAACACGCTTGATCTGATCAACAAGAATTTTCAGCTACGCACCTGCACGATGGAAATCGACGGCAAAGCTGACCGGCCCTGTCTCGAGTATCACATCAAGCGCTGTCTCGGTCCGTGCGTCAGCCGCCTGTGCTCGCTGGGGCAGTACAACGAGGCGGTGCGGGACGTCGACCTGTTGTTGCAGGGAAAGACCGAGGATCTAGAGGCCGAGTTGAAGCGCCGAATGCACGAGGCTTCGGACGAACTGATGTTCGAAGCTGCCGCCCGGGCGCGCGATCAGCTCAAGACGATTGTGAAGCTCGGCGAGCAACAAAAGATGATGGTCATCTCGCGCGATGACATCGACATCTTCGGCTACTATCGCGAAGGCCCGCTGCTGGCGCTTTCCCTGTTTACGATGCGCGAGGGAAAAGTCGTCGGCAAGCGCGAGTTTTATTGGGAAGACATCGCCGATCCGTTCGATCCCGGCGCGTTTGTCGGGCAAGCGCTCAAGCAATACTACACCGCCGGCGATTACGCGCCGGGCGAGATCTACGTGCCGGTCGATTTCGAGGATCGCGAACTGCTCGAAGAATATCTAACTACTCAACGAGGGCGTCGAGTTCATATCGTTATGCCTCAACGCGGGGTCAAACGTGACCTGATCGATCTGGTCGAGAAGAACGCCCGACTGAACTTCGACCAACGGTTCCGCATGCAACGGCCCGACATGCAGAAGGTGCTGGACGAGCTGCGTGAGACGCTAGAACTGCCTACGGTTCCTGACCGCATCGAATCTTTTGATATTTCGAATATTCAAGGCGCGGAGAACGTCGCGTCAATGGTGGTGTGCGAACACGGAGCGATGAAGAAGTCCGACTATCGCAAGTTCAAGGTGCGCTCGGTCGAAGGTCAGGCGGACGATTTCCAGTCGATGTATGAGGTGGTCGGGCGCCGCTATTCGCGTTTGCTGCGAGAGGCCAGACCGCTCCCGGATCTTGTGTTGATCGACGGAGGCAAAGGCCAGCTTGCTGCCGCGGCACGCGCACTACACGAACTGGGGCTCGAAGCATTGCCGACGGCCTCGATCGCAAAGCGCGAAGAGCTGCTTTTCGTGAAAGGCAAAGAGGAGCCGATTCGCATCGACCATCATTCGCCGGTGCTCCATTTGATTCAAATGATCCGCGACGAGACGCACCGGTTTGCGGTGACCTATCACAGACAACGCAGGACGATGCGCGACTTCGATAGCGAGCTTACATCGATACCCGGTGTGGGTGACAAACTGAAGGCGCGGCTGCTGAGAAACTTTGGGAGCTTGAAGCGGGTTTCGGAGGCGAGTTTCGCCGAGCTAAAGCCCTTCGTGGGAGCAGTGGGAGCCCGCCGGATCGTGGAGCACTTCGACCATCTGCGGGCTTCTGATGTGAGGAGTTAGAGAATTGAGTTGGCCGAAGTTCGAACTAGCCGAACCGGAGCTTGCGCGCTTTGGCGGCGCCAGGTTGACGAACGGGATTGCGTATCTTGCCACCTGCCGGGCGGACGGCTCACCGCGTGTTCACCCGGTTTCCCCCTTCATCAGCCAGGACGGATTTTTCGTTTATATGGAACCGTCGTCTCCGAAAGGGAATGACCTTCGGCACGACGGCCGGTACGCTCCGCATTGTTCGGTTGAAGATGCGACCGGCGGTGGCGGTGAGTTCTGCGTTCGTGGGACCGCCACTTTGGTTGTTGACCCTCATACCCGGAGTAAAGCATTTGACGCGGCGAGGGCGATTGGTTATAAGCCAAATGATCGATACATCTTGTTCAGACTCGAGGTTGATGAAGCCTTGGCTACGACCTATGAAGAGTGGCCGCCAGTTCGTAAGAGGTGGAAGCAAGGTAGCTGATGTGGCGTCTTAGTGCAGCGCCAAGCGCATCGCCCGCGTCACGCGGAGATAAAGTATTTTCGAGAGACCAGGAACACATCGATTGAATTGAGATGAAGCAAGAGAGTCAGCTCAAACCGGGGGAAGTGCTTGCGGTCGAGACCTATCAGAGGCTCGTCCGCGCACGGAGATTCATCGATCAGTGCTACCACCTCCCGCTCGATCTTCAGCAGATTTCCAGCGAGGCCTGCCTCTCCCGATATCACTTCCTGAGGCTTTTCCGCCGGGTTTTTAACAAGACTCCTCATCAATACCTGACTCAGCGGCGCATCGAAAAAGCCAAGGAGCTGCTCTCCACAAGCGGATTGACGGTTACCGATGTCTGCTTCGAGGTTGGCTTCGAAAGTCTTGGATCGTTCAGCAGTTTGTTCCACAAACATGTCGGCCACCCTCCGGTCACCTACCGCGCGATAGTCATCGAGCGGCGCGAAAAACGCAAAATCCCGGCCTGCGTCCTGATGATGCACCGCCTGAGGAATTCAGCTGCCCCAAATTAGCAATTTTCGAGAAGCATCCTTCCTCTGAATACAGTATCCTGTTCGCATCACAACCAAGCGAGGAGTTGACCCATGATCTCGAAGATGTCGCACGCCCTAGTCTATGTGCTGAATCAACAGGAGGCACTCGAGTTTTACAGGGACAAACTGGGCTTCGAAGTTCGCACCGACGCAACAATGGAAGGCGGATTTCGATGGCTCACGGTTGGGCCAAAGGATCAGCCTGGTTTTGAAGTGATTCTAATGGAGCCCAGCCCGGGATATATGCTCGACGAGGCAACGGCCAATCAAGTGCGAGACCTTGTGCAAAAAGGAAAGCTCGGGGGCGGTGTATTTGACACTAAAGATTGCCAGGCTACTTATGAAGAGCTATCTGCCAAAGGAGTTGAGTTCATGGGTCCGCCGGAGGAGCAATCCTGGGGGATCGGGACCGCCTTCAGGGACAATTCAGGTAACTGGTTCAGCCTGAGCCAGCACCCTGAGGAAGATTGAGCCGCGGCAGGTGCGAAACCATTCATTTAAGGAGCTCAGAGATGAAAAGCATTGGATTAGGAGCTGTGTGTCTTCTCGTCACCGCGATCGCGTTGAGCGCGGGAGCGCGGACGAATCAAAAGAAAACTCAAACCCGACCCGCGGCCGCGAGCGAATCCGCAGAAGCGCCGCCTGATCGGGACCGCGAGATTCAGAAAGCGACTCCGGCCGCGCCGCATAACCGCCTTGGTAAGCTGGCGGGCGAGTACACAACTACAACGAAGTTCTTTATGCAGCCCGGTGCGGCGGCGCAGGAGTCCACCGGCGAGGCTAAGCTATGGATGACGCTCGACGGACGTTTTTTGACCGAGGAAGACACGGGCACGTTCATGGGACGGCCTTTAAGAGGCTTCAGAATGCTCGGCTACAACAACGCAAGCAAACGCTACGAGGGAATCTGGACTTACACGATGTCCACCGGCATAATGACGCTTAACGGAACGAGCACAGACGGCGGCAAGACCGTGAATCTCGCTGCCATTTTCGACGGCGAGGGCGGCAAAAAAGAGAAGCTGAGCGTTGTGATGAGGGAAACCGACGACGACCACTTCGTCGTGGACCTTAGCGGGATCTTGCCGGATGGCAAACCCGGACCGAGACTGGAAACAACCTACGCAAGGAAAAATAAGGAGTAGGAACACAAACCGGAGGACACAAGTCGATGGCGCGCGAAGCTGTGAGGACAAAAGGCAAATCCATTTATGGCGTTCACCCGGGCGTCGCGATGGTTCGGAAGTGGATCGACGAGCTGCCGGCAAAGACCGGTAAAAGCCTGGATGATTGGCTAAAGTTCATCAAGAAGTCCGGCCCCAAGACCGAGGAGGAGCGGCGTGAGTGGCTCAAGACTCAGCATGGGCTAGGCACTAACTCGGCGTGGTGGCTTGCCGAACGAGCTGAAGGCAAGGGTGGCGAAGACTCCGACCCCGAGGCCTACCTTCGAGCCGCCGAAGGGTACGTCGAAAAAATGTTTGCGGGCCCCAAGGCATCGCTCCGACCCATCTACGACGCGTTGCTCAAGTTGGGATTGGGGATCGGAAAAGACGTCAAGGCCTGCCCTTGCCAGACGATCGTCCCGCTTTATCGCAAGCATGTGTTTGCGCAGATCAAGCCGACGACTCAAACCCGAATCGACCTGGGCTTTGCCTTGAGGGACTTGAAGGCTACGGGACGGCTTATTGACACCGGGGGGTATGCAAAAAAGGATCGCATTACTCATCGAATCCCAATCACCTCACTTGAGGATATTGACGATGAGGTACGGCGCTGGCTGAAACACGCTTACGAGCTGGATGCATAGTGTTTGCGGCTCGCGGGCAAGATGAGTTCTAGTCCCAAGTCGCCGATTAGAAATCTTCACATTTCTGTATCTGAAATCTGAGATCTGAGACCCTCTGAGATCGGAAATCCGCAATCTGAGATCTGTCCATGCTCCCCGCCTCTCTTCCACACCTATAGCGTCTCTCTCTGGAAGCGAGCCCCAGGCAACACTCCGGCCGGTTCGTTTCATCCCAACAGGGCCGAAAATCATCTTTTCCACTCGGAGCACGAACCACGTCCAGGAGGGAGTATGAAACGACGCATCCTTACTGCCATCGCGGCGGCCGCGATGCTGATTGGCATCGCCGCGCCGCTGTCCGAAACAGTAGCGCTCGCCGCCCAGAAGAAACGAGCCTGCAGTTGTAAACCAACGTTGCACCGCAAGACTCGAAACAAAGCGCGGACGCAAGTAGCCAGTGCCTCAGCGGTGCAGCAAACGGGCGGAGCCAATGCATCGGTCGTGGGACCGGTTTTCGCCACGTATACACTGCCCCAGAATCAATACTTCCGACTCCGAATGAACCAGACGCTTAATTCCGGGACGTCGCGAGTCGGCGATCGTTTCCAAGCCACTGTCGTGACTCCGGTTTACGCCAGCGGAGTAGAAGTCGTTCCTGCGGGTTCGATCGTCGAAGGTCGGGTGGTTTCAGTCTCTCCGGCTCGCACACGAGGCCGCGAAGGACAACTCGCAGTGCAATTCGACTCGGTAGTGGTACCGGACGGAACAAAGCACCAGCTCGAGGGAACTATGACCGAACTTCAAGACGCTCGCGCCGGTAAAGTCGATGCTGAAAACGAAGTGACCGGCAACTCATCAGACAAACGCAATGTCGCGTATGTGGGCGGCGGTACCGTTGGAGGCGCGGTTCTAGGCGGCGCGATCGGCGGAGGGAAAGGTGCGGGCATCGGGGCGATCATCGGGGCCGGCGCCGGCGTGGCCGGAGTAATGCTCACAAAAGGAAACGAAGCCGAGCTTAGAAGCGGTACGGAACTAGGTATGGTCACGGTTCGCCCCATAACCTTCTCCGTCCGTGCAGATCGATGACCGGCTGAAAAGCACGATTCGGTCATTTTCAGTTACCAAAAAATGATGCCGCGTTCTGTCATAGCTACAGGGCGCGGCGTTTGTCTTTCCAGCTCGCAGATGCCCTGTCCTAATCGATTGCTGCGCAGAACGTGTGGCAAGAGTACCTGAGTTAGTGCGGGTACACTTGTTTCCAACCTCCACGGGTCCTCGGACCTCGAGTCAGTCGGCGGTCCCTAAAACGGGAACGCCTTCGTCATCTCAATCGAACCCTCGCCAAGCGATTCATATTCAAGGCGCTGGCATGATGCTTGCCTTACTGTTGTCAGCCCCTGGTCGAGTTCCGTCTGTCCCCAGGCAAAGTCCGCTCGCGGAAGACTGAGGTATCAGGAACGCGTATGCACAAACGAAGACTCTTTATTCTCTCACTAGTGGGATGCTTATTGGCGCTTGCCTTTAGCGAAGCCGCGCTCGCTACCAGCGCCGTCGTACCGAGAGACGATGAAATGGTTGTTGAATCCCGCGCTATAGTGACCGGCGTTGTTAAAGGACTCTCGACCGCAGTGGATGCCAATACCGATCTTGTTTATACCTACATCCGAATCGAAGTGAACTCGGTCTTGAAAGGCAGCATCACCCCGGGTGAGATAGTTCTGAAGGAGCTAGGCGGAGAGACGCTCAATCGAGGGACACAGATCTGGGGTATGCCGAGTTTCGAAGCCGGCCAAGAGGTTCTCGTGTACCTCAACACCTGGCCCGACGGAGCGCTGCGAGTGCATCAAGGCTTTTTGGGTAAGTTCAACATCAAGCGTGATGCGATGACTGGCCGTATGTTTGTTGAACGCCAGACGGAAGGTGAAAATGTCAGCATCCTGGCTGGTTCGGGGAACAACGGAACCAACCGCAGCGATCTTGATTCGTACACCGGCATGGTCAACGGCCTGATGCAAGCGAACCGGAAAAAGATGGCGTCGTTCGAGAAAAGCTACTATTCCAGCGTTCCACTGCTTGCTCAGCCCACGGAGTTTCTTAATGGACTCGGCCACGAGATGACGCCGTTGTGGGCGTATCTGAATCCCACGACCCCGTCCCGCTGGTTCGAGCCGGACAGCAATCAACCGGTTGTCTTCTACGTCAACACCACCGGTGCCCCGAGTTTTTTCCAAGTCCCGGATGACGTGCAAGCGGCAATGAATGCGTGGTCGACAGCCGGGGGAGGCATTCGCGTGACCTACGGCGGCCCGACCGGAGGTTGCGGCGTTCAGGTTGCTGACGGCGTAAACACAATTTCGTTTAACAACTGTGACAACTACTTTCCAGTGTCGCAAAGCTGTTCAGGGTTGCTCGCGGTCTCAGGAATCGTGAGGTATATGCCGACTCAGACAAAGACAATCGGCGGAACCAGGTATGCCAAGGCTGTTGAAGCAAACATGTCTTTCAATCCATACGCACTCTGTAACTTTACAAATCGCTGTCAGATCCAGGAAGTGGTTACGCACGAAATGGGGCACGCGCTCGGGCTTGGGCATTCATCCGATTCGTCCGCGACTATGTTGGCCTATGCGCACTTCGACAATCGTTGTGCTTCGGTCATGCAAGACGATATTCAAGGCATAAATGTAATCTATCCCGGAGGGGCGAGCGGAGGCCACCTGAACATATTGACTGCTGATCTTCCTGCGGTCAGCCTTGACCGCGATTATAGCGCGAACCTGGAGGTTAGCGGCGGAACGGGCGGTTACCACTGGGACCTGGTGAGCGGCCAAATGCCTCCCGGCATGCAATTCGGGATGAACGGGATGTTGTTTGGCAAGACCAGCGCGCCCGGAAACTATCCTTTCGTCGCGCAGGTCCGAGATAGCTCCGGGACCACTTCGCAAGGTTCCTTCACTCTCGTTGTGAAGCAGCCAGGTTTGTCCCCCGCAGTCACCGATGCTCTCTACAAGAAGAAGAAAGTCTTTCTCTCCGGACTGAACTTTGAACAAGACGCGATGGTCTACGTTGACGGCGAAGGCCTGACTTCATGGATCGATGGAACGACGCTGATAACTCAGAAGAGAAAACAGAAACCGGGAGTGCACCAGGTTTACGTCGTCAATCCCGACGGCAAGCAATCGAACACGTTTCAGTTCGCTGTCGAATGATACTGAGAGTCGCTGATCCCCTCGGAGGCAGTGAGGCAGCAGCCTGCGGGGCGACCGCCCCGCTGATTCATAACTTCTCAAGGCAACCCGCACCGGGGTACTTGTGAATCTAATCGACAGGCAACGACCCGACTAAATAACGCTGGTAGAATCGTCCTTTCGAGGCAGTCCGACACGCGGGTCGTTGCCATCATCCTTTCAGATCAATTCAATCTTGGATTGAGGCGTAGGCTCGCCGGCCCTCGACTCGAAACCCTTTGCTCAAAACTAGCGCAATTGCCTCGGGATAGATACGGTGCTCCTGTTCGAGTATTCGCGCCGATAGTGTCTCGACCGTGTCGTCGTCGAAGACGGCAACGACTCGCTGCATCACGATTGGACCGTGGTCGAGCTGCTCGTCCACCAGGTGTACAGTGCAACCTGTTAGCTTGACGCCGTGATCGAGCGCCTGGCGCTGTGCGTCGACCCCGGGAAAAGCGGGCAAAAGCGAAGGATGGATATTCAGGATTCGATTCTCAAATGTGCGCACAAAAAAAGGACTGAGCAGTCTCATATATCCGGCCAGGCAGACCAGGGAAACGCCGCGGTGCTCCAACTCGGCTACAATCTCGCGGTCGTGTCCTTCGCGGGTCCGGCCTTTGCGACTAACGACCAGAGTCTCAATCCCACGGTCCCGAGCCTTAGTCAGGCCCTCCGCCGACTCGACATTGCTGATGACGACAGCGCCTTCCGCGTCGAGCTTGCCTTCGCGGATCGCGTCTAAGATCGCGATCATGTTCGATCCGCGGCCGGATATTAGAATTGCGATTCTGGATTTTGCCATTGTCGCGCGGAAAATAACCCAACGCTCGCAACCGCGCAAGGAACGGGACTGCACTTCTTCAGGGCTAGGAATCCGTGACAATATAGGCAGCGAGGAGTGGAATCATTATCTCGTGATGCCCGATGAATGAGAACCCGCGGCCACCGCCTGCAACCGGACGCCGCACAACATTCGTCAGCGGACGATACTGTTGAATGAAATCGAAGTTCGCGGTGTAGAAGTCCTGCAGCTTGAATCCGAGGTTGCGAACTACCGTCACCGTCTTCAGGAAGACTTCCGGCAACACTACTGCCGACCCGAGGTTCAGGTAGACCCCACCGCCATCAAGCTCTCGCACCAACGAGCACAGGAGTCGAAAATCGTGTTGAGTCGTTTGGCCGATGCTTGCGCCGTCGGCTGAAGGGTGAATGTGAACGATGTCCGTCCCGAGCGCGACGTGAACGGTGACTGGAACTCGAGCTTCGTATGCGGTGTGAAGCAGCGACTTTTCTGAGTGCGGCGGCCGCATTGACTCAAGCTGGCGGCCGATGGCCTCTCCCATTCCGATCTTTGCTTTGGCCCCGGCGCTGACCGCCTCGTTGATTACTCGCCCGGTCTCTTCAGCCATCCCGAAGCTGCCGGAACCCAGCGTCGCGTCCACATCCTCTGAGGTTGCGCCCACGAGCGCGATCTCGAAATCATGAATCATCGCCGAGCCGTTCATCGCAACCGCGCTCACATAACCGCGCCCCATCAGGTCAATCAACACCGGAGCCAGACCGGTCTTAATCACGTGTCCGCCCAACCCCACAATGATGGCGCGTCCCTCGCGCTTTGCGTCTTTGATCAACCCGGCGAGCTCGCGCAGTTCACGGGCGGCAAGAATATTCGGCAGGCCGTCAAGGAAATCCTCCAGCGATGAATCACTCGCAGGTGGCTTCGCGAAGTCATCCGCAGTCACTTTGCTCGGCCTCGACGCCAGCGGATATGTAGAGATCGTCGAGAGATCAATTGGCTGTACTTTGTATCGCGACATAGTTGTGACCGGGCCGCTACACTAAGGCTCACGTTGTCGGGTACTGAAAGTCATACCGTTTACTCCTTTGTGCGCGAGGTCTCCTTCGTGAACGCTCCATAGAGCGCATCTTCGACTAGCTCGCACAGTATGTGGCCAATCGTTATGTGTGTTTCTTGGATTCGCTGCGTTGAGCTCGCGTTTACGACCAGGGCTATGTCTGCTGCATCCGCGAGCTTGCCGCCGTCCCGGCCGGCGAGAGCAATGGTCTTGACTCCGAGCTCGCGTGCCGCAACAACCGCCCGCAAGACATTTGGCGAGTTGCCGCTCGTCGAAATTGCTATCACTACGTCATCGCAGCGGGCCAATGCGCGCAGTTGGCGTTCGAACAAGTCATCGAACGACGAATCGTTTCCAACCGAAGTCAGAATCGAAGAATCCGTGGTAAGTGCAATCGCCGCGATCGGCGGTCGGTCGAAGTTGAGCTTATTCACGAGCTCCGCGGCGATGTGTTGAGCATCAGCCGCCGAACCACCGTTTCCAAAGACCAGCACCTTGCCGCCTGCTTTGACAGAAGCGATCAAGAGTTCTGCTGCGCGCGCTACAGTCTCGGCGTGGGAGTCGAAAAACGACTTCTTTGCTTCGAGGCTCTCGCGGGCGATTTGACGAATGCGTTCCACAGTCACGGCGGTTTAGTTTATTGCCTTGACATTGATAAGACAAGGATAGGACCAGCGACAGGTGCGCGTCAGGATTTTGCGCATACCCAGCGTGTGGGCATTCGCAAAAAAACCTGCCCGCGCACCCATACAGCACTGGGATGGCAGCGGTTTGAATCAGGGTCGCGCATTGCTACAATATCGCTTCTTCAAGCGCCCGAACTCTATGAGCGTAGAATCCAGCAATCATAGCTGCAACGGAACGGAGGAGAGTTTGTTCAAGGTCGCTTTGGTCGGAACACACGGGGTAAACAAGACAACCATCGCATACGAGCTTGCAGGGGTGCTCAAGCGCAAAGGGCGGACGGTGGAGTTGCTAACGGAGATCGCTCGCGAATGTCCCTTCCCTTTGAACGAGCAAGCAACTCGCGACGCATATCAGTGGATAATCGCGCGACAGGTGCAGCTTGAACTCGAGAAATCGCCGCGAGCCGACGTGCTTGTATGCGACCGCTCGGTGCTCGACAACTTTGCTTACTACGTCAGGCGCTACGGCGACGTCGGCGAGGAGGCTGAAGCGCTCGGACGATATTGCCACTCGTGGATGCGGACATACGACCTTCTGGTGCGTCTTCCAATCGTTGAAGCTCTCGCCGCCGATGGATTCCGCTCCACGAATGAAGACTTCCAACGAGAGATTGATGTGTTGTGCGACAAGCTCTTCGATCGCACCTATGATTCGGAGACCAGTCCCGCCTACGTTCGAGGCTCGCTGTCGGCGAACGAAATTGCGGAATTGGTTGTGCCGGTGAGAGGCGTTGGGTCCACGCCTCCTTAGAAGGATCATCAGCGCCGCTGCTCCGGGTCACAATCATTTGACGCCCCGTGAACCGGCCGGGTCTGAAAAAAGACAGTCATCAAGCGCTTCCTTCCGGTCAGGCGACAAACACTGGAAGGGTTAACACCGCCGGTAGTGTCGTGCTAGGGTTGACCACGCATGACGATCGTCGAGACCATAAAGAGAGTCATCGATCGTGTCGACCTCAGCGCCGAAGAGGCCGAGGCGGCGCTCGAACAAATATTGATCGGCCAGTGCACCGACGCGCAGATCGCCTCGCTCTTGACCGCTCTTCGCATGAAAGGTGAGACGGTGGAGGAGCTGACCGGGTTCGCACGAGTAATGCGCCGCAAGGCCGCGCGCGTCCTGGCCCACACAACAGTGAGCGCAGAGATTGGCGGCACCGAACGCGAGGCTCTCATCGACACATGCGGCACCGGGGGTGACGTCAGCGGCAGCTTCAACGTTTCAACCGCCGCCGCGCTCGTCGTCGCCGGCGGAGGAGTTCGAGTGGCCAAACACGGAAATCGGTCTGTCTCTTCACAATGTGGAAGCGCAGACGTGGTCGAAGCGCTCGGTGTCAGAATCGACCTTCGACCGGACACGATCGGGCGGTGTATTGACGAGATTGGGATTGGCTTTCTCCACGCGCCGCTGCTTCACGATGCGATGAAGTACGTGGCCCTTGCCCGCAGGCAGTTGGGCATTCGAACGATTTTCAACATGCTCGGGCCGCTAACAAACCCCGCCGGCGCCAACATCCAGGTAGTGGGGGTCTATGCCGCGCACCTGACCGAATTAATCGCGCGGGTGTTGGGCGAATTGGGGAGCACTCGGGCTCTTGTGGTGCACGGAAGCGATGGACTCGATGAGATAACAATAACCGCTCAGAGCAAGGTAACTGAGCTGTGGAAAGGTGAGCTGAGGACCTACACTGTAGCGCCCGAAGACTTCGGTCTTGGCCGAGCTACGCTTGGAGAGATTCAAGGCGGCGACGCTCGTCAGAACAGCGAGATCATCCTGGGGGTGTTGCGAGGAGAGGGCGGGGCCCGACGAGACATAGTGCTGCTGAACGCCGCAGCCGCTTTTGTGGCGAGCGACAGGGCCAGTGATCTGAGGGGAGGAGTCGGTATTGCCGCTGAATCGATTGACAGCGGAAAGGCGCTGGCAAAACTGCAGCAGTTGATCGAGTTTACGAACCGGCCGAACTAGCAACGATGAAACCACGAGGGGAGGAGCGGAGGGGCAGAGGAGCGGAGGAGCAGAGGAGGGGCGATGGGGAGGCGAGGCGAGGGGGCGAGGAGCGGAGGGGCGGAGGAGTAAACGGGCTGAGGAGCGGGAGCGAGGAGGCCGCTGAAATTAGACATTTACACAACCCGAGGCTCCTCCGCTCCTCGCCCCTTCGCCCCCTCGCCTCGTCTCCCGATCTCCCCTTCCTCCGCTCCTCGCCCCCTCGCCCCCTCGCCTCGTCTCCCGATCTCCCCTCCTCCGCTCCTCGCCCCCTCCGCCCCTCGCCTCCTCCACCCCTCTCCCCCCCCCCCCCCCCCCCCCCCCCCCCCCCCCCCCCCTCCCCCCCCCCCCCCCC
>CAZOOE010000145.1:9993-13071 GCA_964581275.1 uncultured Clostridia bacterium | reverse complement strand
GATTTGCATATGCCGCCAAGAGAGTGAAGTAACCGACGTAGGCACCGATATCTACAGTGGCCCGTGCGCGAGCCGCAAGTCTGAAAAATAGCGGCGCAGTCTCAGGCTCATAACCCTTCCACCCTCGCCAGTAGACCTGATTCGAGACCCAGTCATCGGCTCGAGACCAGAGGCGCAGCGTTCGTCCGTTTGGCAACCTAGTGTGGACTGGCCCGACCCTATGCATGTGCTTGATCAGCCGTTCTGAACGAAGCCCGGCAGCGTTCAGAAGGGCACGCACCGTAGAAGTTGCTACGAAGTTGAAGGGTTGAGAGGCACGGAGTTTCTTTAGCCCGCTCTTTGTTGCCGCGACTGCTGTTCTACGTAGCACTGAATTGTCAACCATTTGGCAAACGCCCGCCAAGCTGTTACGAATCAAATCCATTGGATTGCAGAGGTTCCTTCAAACGACAGGTTCAAAAGTTGCCGAATTCAGACGCTCCGGCTTGAATGGCCGACTGCGGGGTGCTGGCAAGGAGATCGTGATACAACGCCACCTGTCGCTCACACGCCGGCTGAAGCGCGTAATGAACTTCGGCAGCACGCCGGCAACGGAGAGCTAGCTCTTTGTCGGCCAGGAGTGAACGAAGCTCCGAGGCCGCGCGCCTATAGTCGACGTCGGAATGCCCTTCGACAATCACGCCAACTCGCTCTCTTCTGATGATCTCGTCGGTATCACTGACGTTTGGCGTGGTAACGACTGGTATCCCGGCCGCCCAGTACTCCCCGATCTTTGTTGGTGAACATCCGTGCTCGCTTAGGCCCTGTGCCAAGAAGAAAAGGCCTGCCTGTTCCGCCCCGAGTTCTGTCGGCATCGCCGAGTAAGGTACAGTATCAAAGGACCATTCATCGTTCCCCAGTCCACTGTCCCTCAGCAATGAACGAACAAGCGCCGGCTCAGAATGAGAAAGGACACGGAGATGCACGGGGCCTGTTTCCTGAGCAGCAATTGATGCAAAGCGGCCGGCCTTGTCCAAAATATACCGACAACCCACGCTCCCGATATAGACCAACCGGAGTGCGCCGCCTTCGTTACCCTGGTTGGGCCGCTTCATCTGAAAGTGATCGAGATCAACACAGCTCGGAACGACCAGCAGGGGCGTCCGATTCTGCTGCACCTCAGGGATGCCTTCAATCACCCGCTTCCCGCGATTTGATACCGCAATAATACCATCGGCGCGCGAATACATCTGTCGCTCAAGGGACTTTGCAATCCGATGCGGCAGTGAATTCTCCCTCCATACACCTCCGTCTACCTGTTCATCAGGATAGAACCCTTCGTTGTGGAAAATCAGCTTTGCCCCAGTCAGCCGCGCTATCGCAAAACCCATCAATCCGCCAACAAAAGTGCGCGCGTGAACAATGTCAACCCGCGAGCGCAAGCGCGCCGCGAGACCCGCCGCGCAACCTCGAAACATGTCATACGCGGTAGCAGGTACCTTTGGCTTCTTATGGTACCTGACCGGAATCCACTCGACGCCGTGTGCATCGAGACCGAGTCGTATGCTCGTGATATCTTCGGTGCGAACCAAGTCGGATGGTTTTTCAAAGGTGACAAGCGTGACATCGGAACCCAGGTCAGAAAGCCTCTTGACCGCCGGCAAGACGAGCGATCGCCCGAGCGGCTCCGCGGCTCCCCAGTAAACAATGTACAGCACTCGCGGTTTTGATCCGTTTCTCATTTCAGAGCTAGGTTGTGTGAGCGGCATCACGCGAACGCATTCGTCCCTCCGCTCGAACGGGAAACGCTGCGAGATAGCCAATCTGATGAGAGTCCATCGTTACGGCGCGAAACGCGCAACGAGCAAAATCAAGGTATCGGTGCGCGTGAAAGTAGGTCCCCGCGAGCACCATATAGTTTCGCGCAAATGCTGCCCGTCGGCACGCACGCAAGGACTGCGGCAGATTGGGCAGGGCATAGCCCTTTTCAAGCACAAGAATACTGTCGTGCTCAAGCAGCGGAGCGCTTCGGCTCATGTTCCCGTTGTGTTGCCTGTAGGTAACCAGCGGTTCTTCGAGGTAGAGGAAATCGGTGTGGACTGCCAGACGGATCCACATTTCCCAGTCTGCGCATTGGCTCAAGAGTGGATCAAAGCCACCGAATTCGGAGAACAACGATCGCTCGCATACCACTGTGCAAATGCTGCCGATTACGTTGCCTCGCGTCAGTAGATCTTCGAGTGCTCGCCCGGTTCGCTCACTGCGATGGATCCCCAGAGGCGACAGCCTCGAGTCCACTACCGTAAACGCCGAGTAACAAGCTCGAAAGTCGCTACTCGCCTGCAGCGCCGCGACCTGACGCTCGAGTTTGTGCGGATACCAGGTGTCGTCCGCATCCAGGAAAGCAACCAGCCGACCGCGACTCTCTTCGATCCCACGGTTCCGGGCCACGGCGACGCCGCCATTTTTCTGACGAATATATCGGACGGAAGGCGCGTACTGTTCCAGCGTTTTCTCGGTGTCGTCGGTTGATCCATCGTCGATGACCAGGACCTCGAGGTCGGTAAAGGTCTGGTCTAAGACGCTCTGCACCGCGTCGCCAACAAAGCTTGCCGAGTTATACGTGGGAATGATCACTGAGACTTCTGGCATTTGCTTTTTCTTTCGGTCCGACCTCGAGCCGCCCGTAGACTGCCTCATAAGATCGCACCATGTCCTCGAATCGAAATCTGTCCAGGACCTTGTCGCGGCCGCGCCCAACCATATCCAATCGCCTTTCCTCGTCATTGAGCAACGCGATAATCCTCTCTGATAAGGCTTTGCTGTCGGCGGCCGGAACCAGATCTCCGGCAACCCCGTCTTCGACGATCTCGGGAATTCCTCCGACGCGCGTTGCGACTACTGGAGTGCCAATATACAGAGCTTCGGTTAAGACCAATCCAAATGCTTCGGCGACGCTCGGTAGAATGACCAGGTCAGCCGCGGCAATCAAATCGGCGGGGTCGTTGCAACAACCCAAGAAAGTAAACAATCCCTAACCACCGAATGCGCACACTTCTTTCCCAAAAACGCCGCCAGAGGTGCGAGTACCGGGCACTA
>CAZOOE010000145.1:0-9983 GCA_964581275.1 uncultured Clostridia bacterium | reverse complement strand
GGCGCGGCGCTGTACGTCTGCCACTATGGTTGCCTCACCGACGCCGAGTGCGCGGCCTTCTTCTCGATAAGCCGCCTCGAAGGGACCAGTGCCGGCGACTAACAAACGGACGGGCTTGGTTACGCGTCGCCGAATTTCAGACAGCGCTTCAAACAGGAAGTGGTGTCCCTTTTCCGGATGAAGCCGCGCCATAATCAACAGCAAGAACGAGCCATCGGCCGAAAACTCGCGGCGAATACGTTCGCGAGCGTCGGGGCAGGAAGGAATGGCGCGATCGAAATCTATTCCGTTCAAGACAACGTGGACTTTGTCTCGATCCGCACCCTCGGCGTTGATCATGTGGTCCGCAGTATGCTGGGAGACTGCGATCGCGCCGTGACTGAGACGAGTGCAAAGCTGATCCAGCTTTACGTGTAGAGTCCTATTTATACGCGTGTGGTAGTCTGAATAATGCCGTGTAATGACTCGTATCGGTGTGCGCGCCAATACGCCGGCGTGCAATCCGATGACCGACGGCTCGAACAGATGCGTATGTAGGATTTCGATTCGTTCGCGCCGCAGGAACCGCGCCAGGCGGATGACTCCCAGAGGATATTGCGACCGACTCTTGCATTCGCAACTAAAGCTTGGCACTCCCTGAGAATCCATGTATTCGCGCAGCCGCGGCTCCATCGGATTGAGAGTCGCAAAAAACATCTGATAGCGGCTTCGGTCGTGCCATTTGGCGAGCTGCGGAAAGAATCCGCTGGTATCGCCATCCTGTGCAAAGTGCAGAATACGTTGCATCACTCTTGTACCGATCGCATCGGGGACGGTTGGCTTATTGCGTTGGGCTCAATATTCGTTGCCTCCTTGCGGCGTTCGTCCAGACCCGCTTCGAGACCATAGCGCTTAACACCGTTTCGGTACCCTCGGAGTATATGGATGCCGAGCAGCAGTCGGTACACTCGATCGAGAACCCGGCTGCGCGGTGATCCGCGCTCAAGCACGAAAGCGGCGCCGAATAGAAGAGCTACAATTGGTCTTACGGTAAGCGCCGACTTGACTAGCTTGCGGGCGCTACGCAAAAACGGCTCTCTACCCCAGCGTAACGGACCATTCACACCCTCACGTTCGATATTCTCATTCCAGTCGGGATGACGTTTACAGAAGGCTATCATTTGCTCACTGCCCGATTCTGCCCGTAAGCAATAGCTCTTGAGATCGGACGCCTTATCGTGGTGCACGGCCAAGGCCTCAGGTACAAAGGCTATCCGACCTCCATTACTAGTGTGACGAAGCGCGAGGTCCTGATCCTCGCCGCTCACGATGCTTTCATCATACCCGCCAAGCTCTCGAAACCGCCGCTTTGAAATCGACATGTTCGACGCGGTGCAAAAATTGGAGATCGATACGAGGCCGCGGCTCACAGGCACGCCCCACATCTCTAGCTTCTGTCGAAATCGACCGAACGGCGTCGCAGATATCTCCTCCGTCAGCCTTACTGAACCGACTATCAGCGCACCCGGCCATTCGTCGTGGGCGCGAAGATGATCGGAGATAAAATCGTGATTGACGGTCATGTCATCATCGAGAAAGATCAGCAGTTCACTGTCGGCTACTTCTGAACCCCTGTTGCGGGCCGCCGATCTCTCAACGCCCTCGAGCCGAAGCAGCGTGCATACTGGTTCCGGCCCATTTTGCGGAAGTAAAACCCGAGGAGAGGAGCCGTCATCGACTACAATGATTTCGTATTCATAACCGGCAACGTCCTGGTGCTTCAAACACTCCAGCGTCATAGCCAGTTTGTCGTGCCTGTTATGTGTTGGGATTATGACGCTGAGTTTCATCGTTTTTGTTTAGTCACGAAAAGTGTTGCCGGATAGAGGCTTGCTCGGGGCAGTGTGCCCGACGCGGTTACTTGGTCTCACGGTTGCCCGCTTGAGCGACTCAAAATGATATAGAATGGAGGTAGCGAGTTGAGGCGTTACCCTCCGCTTTCGTATCCTGAGCGCCAACCACTCGATACACGACGCGGCTAGCGTGGCGGCCTGTAGCGCTCGCACATAGATCCAACTCCGATGTAGGAGTAATGCCTGGTAATAGCCGTCCAACATTCGGTGAGCGCGGCGAACTTTGTCCCATCGTTGCACAGAGCTCTGTCCGCCGTGGTGGAGCACTTCAGCTTCCGGGCAGAACCAGACCTCCCAATTATGCCGACGCATCCGAAGACACCACTCCAGGTCTTCCCCGTACATAAAGAATTCGTCGCTTAGCGCTCCAACTTGTTCCACGGCCGCGCGGCGAGCAACCAGCGCTGTACCCCAAGTCCACCCTACCCTGATTGGTCGATCATACGTCCAGTATGTACTAAGCAATAGAGCGTTGCGCACTGTAGCCGGAAAGAGTTTGTGGATGCGAGAGGCTTCCATTGCAGTGCGCCAGATGCTGGGAATCGGTTGCGCACAGAACTGGGTGGTTCCGTCAGAACTAACAAGCCGAGCCGTCACCAACCCGGTCTTCGGATGCATATCCATGAAACTTACCAGGCCATCAAGTGCCGCCGGTCGCACCTCCGCGTCTGAATTCAGCAGCATCCAATACCTGCCCCGTGATTCTCTCCACGACTGATTGTTCGCGCAGGCGAACCCAACATTTTGACAGTTGGCAAACAAACGCACTCCGGGAAACTCCTTTTGCACCATTTCAACACTGCCGTCACAGGATGCGTTGTCTACGATATGGACTTCGATACGAGCTCGACGCGCCCCCATCTGAATCGAGCGAATGCAGTCGCGAAGCAGATCGCGAGTGTTCCATGAGACTACTGTCACAGTCAGGTCAGGCCGCTCAGGTATCTCCACCGGTACGGCTCCAACCTCTCGCGCGGTCTCTACTGGAGGCATAAAAGTGACGTGGGTTGTCGAGGACATACGGATACTCTCAGGTCTAAGCTCTCGATTCCGCGACGGCGCTCATTCTACGCGCCGCGCCGCGCAGCAGTGCAACGAGATCGAATAACGCCGCCCTTCCTCCCAGCGCGATAATGAATAACAAGTATCCGCCAAGGCAGACGGTGACCTGAGCGGCCAGACGCACAAAACCATTATCGAAATAGCTCGCAACGCTCCACGACAGCACCCCTGCAAAGAGCGCCGCGCCAATCGGCAGTGCGAGAACCGCTAGCACGTTCCACTTAAACTGCCGGGTTGCAAGTCCGGCCGTAAGACCTAGCACGAGAGTCATAATAAACGTCGCGCTGAGGTCACCATAGGCTGCTCCCAACAGATACCAGCGCCGCGCAAAGACCGGAATAAGCGTGACCAACGCAACCAGATGCACTGCGGTTGAAATCCCCGTAAGGTGAGCGCGCCCTGAGCTCACAAGTAGGGAATTGCACGCATGGAGAATCGGAATGGCCACCACGGTGATGCACATCACTCGAAAACAAGGAACCAGAGGCAACCATTTAGCGCCTAAGACGTTGGTCACCAGGAGCGGCGCGGTCACAAACAGTGCGGCGCAAGTGGGGGCGAGAAGAAAATATGAATGTCGAAGAGATTCGCGAATCGCCCTTTCAATGCGGGCCGGTTCGTCCTGAATGCGAGCAAGCGTTGGGACCAGCACAAAGCCGATGGTACTGCCGAAAAGATTCGCGGGCGTTCGCGAACCGTTCCACGACATCGAATAGAAGCTCATCGCTGTCGGACCGATTGCACCCGAAACCAGAATGTTGTCGACTCGCTCCCCGAGGAAGCCCCCAAAGCCGCCGGCAAACACGCGAAACGCGCCGGTCAAGCTGCCCAACCAAACTGCCCTAGGAGGCAAGGCCTTAAGGGTGACCCAGCCTTGAGACCACACTCGCCACCATGAAAGGAGCGTCGCGGCGGTCGTCCCAGCAACACTCGCCCAAGCGACTCCGAGAGCACCATATCCATACCACAGCAGCACAACGGCGAGTCCAACAAACAGAACCGGCTGCACGAGACCCGCCGCTGAGACGTAGTTCAAGTCGAGTCTGCGCTGCAAGAGCACACGAGGATAGCCGCTGATCGTTTCCAAAAGCGGCGCCAAAGCGAGAACGATAATTAGTTCTCGCAGCGGGACCGCGCCGCCTTCACTTCCTGTCAGATAATGGGCCGCCAACGGGAATCCAATCGCCAAAGATGCCAGCAACAAAGCGATTACCAGGGCGCGCACGACTACTGATGCAACTGCGTATTCTTCATGGTCTCCGTCACCGCGCGCTGCAACCGCGGCGGTTTCCGGGTAATATCCGATCATCGAGATCACGCCGACGATTATGACTGCAAGCCCCAGAATACCGACCTCGCGTGGTTCGAGCGCTCGCGCCGTTGCGACGGAGAGCACCAACGTCAGAACCCGCGTGACCATCTGCGCCGTCCCGGACGCAAGGGCCGCTCGCGTAGTCCCGAAGCTCAGCGTCCGGCCGACTTCTGTTTGCGGACCCTTCTCGATAGTAGAATGGTACTTCATTTTTGCTAGTTGCAACGATTGGAGGCTCTAAGCGTTCTCGGCAAGGTGCAGAGATCGACCCGTTAACCTAAGGCTAGAAGTTACAAAGCCCTGGATGTCCGTCTAGCGCTACCATTATTCTCTAGTCTTCTCGCCGACGTTGACCAACAATTGGTCACCGCCGACACCTGTCACTAAGGCTACCGACTGGGCGCAAAGAGCTGCTGCAACGTCGACCGTGGTTTTTTTACTTTCGCAGAGGCTGCGAAGGTGCATCTAGCCTCCTCCGCTAGTTCCGGCACCTTCCTCATAATCGGAATAGGCGCCGTAGTAATAGTTGTCATAACCGTCCTCACCAGAATCGATGTTGTTCAGAACTACTCCAAAGATCCTCGCGCCCGCGATTGATAACTCCTGACGAGTCCGCCGCAGAACATCACGCGAGCTCTTTCCTCCGTGCACTACCAGTATCACGCCATCGGCCAACGTCGACAGGATCACCGGGTCGGTCACCTTTAGCAGCGGCGGCGAGTCGATGATGATGTGATCATACTGCTCTGACAACATCGCAAGCATTTCCCTCATCCTGGCAGAGCTGATCATTTCAGCTGGGTTCGGTGGAATACGCCCCGAGGTGAGCACCGAAAGGTTCTCTATCGGCAGCTTCAAGATGACGTCATCGAGTTCACCGCGTCTCGACAGATAAGTTGACAACCCGACGACGTGGTCAACACCGAGCACCTTGTGAACCGAGGGCTTGCGAAGGTCGCAGTCAATGATCAAAACCGAAGACCCGAGCTGGGCGAGAGATATCGCGGTGTTGACTGCGGTGGTTGTCTTTCCTTCGCCCGGCTGTCCGCTGGTTATCAATATGATTTTGGGTGGTTTCTCGGTTGACGATAGCAGCACCGAGGTACGGAGCACGCGATATGCTTCAGCTACTGAGGAGCGGGAGTCGAGTGCCAGCAACCGGTCGGCATTGAATACGTTTGCATTGCCGAGGGCGAGTCCGCTTGTCGTTTGCGTCGACCCGCTGGCGGCTGCCTTTAGCGCGCGCTGTTTGCGACCCCTGATTGCTGGGATGACGCTGAGCGCAGGCAGTTGTGCGTAGCGGCTAACGTCGTCAACCGTTTTCACGGTGTTGTCGAGGTATTCGAGGAAAAACACTAAACCAACTCCGGCAAGCAGACTCACCAGGAAACCGATGAGGATGGTGCGGGGTCGGTTGGGTGCGACCGGCGACATAGGGACCTGCGGCGGATCGATCATTTTGGTGTTGTTGTGTTGTTCGTGTTCTTGAATCTTCGATTGGTTGGTCTTCTGAAGGAACTCCGTGTAAAGCACATTAGCGGTCTCAACGTTCTTTTTCAGAATATTGAACTGGATGGAGGCCTGATTTTGTTGAGCAGCCTCACCCTTGGCGATTGCCAATGCTCCACCAAGTGATGCTTCGTCACGAACGGAGCGCTCGTAGTCGGCTTTCAGCTTTTCTTCGAGCGACGCTTTGCTGTCGTCGATTTGTTTTTGAATGGTCGCCATCTCCTCCTTGGTCGCGAGGATTTGCGGGTACTTAGGCCCGTATGTAAGCTCGAGCTGAGACAACTTGACTGTGAGCTCCCCCAACCTCTTTCTGAGCTCTGCGGTTCTGGGATCGGAGAACGCGTCCGGAAGCTGCGCAACCCGGCCGGCTTTCACCTCCTCATACAAAGACTGCTTTAGCAAGCGCTCGGTCTGAGCTCTGGTAACTTCGCCGTGAAGTCTCGTCAGTTTTTCTACAGCCAGGTTTTCCTTGCCATCGCTCGAATATATATTGTGACTGCTGCTGTAAGCGGCCAGCTCCTGTTCAGCTTTCTCGACACTGGCTCTGAGCTCGCGGGTCGATCTGTCGAGCCATTCTGACGCGTTGGTGTACTTCTCTGTTTTGCTTTCGAAACTTCGTTTGATGAAGACCTGGGCTATGTTGTCGACAACATCGGCCGCCAGGAGAGGATCGGTGTGTGCGAACGAGATGACGAGCATTCGCGTGTCCGCCAGCGGTTCGGCGCTGAGGTTGGCGGCCAGCACATCCACATACGGCGCAAGACGCGCACTCTCCTCTCTGGTGCGCTCGCCAGTCGAACTCGCTGCCGAAGTCTGGAGTACGGGAGGCGGAGTCCACGGCTCCTGTGGACCCAGCCGGCCGGCGATCGTCTTGACCGCCTCAAGGATTGAGCGCCTGGTGGTAATGTCCATGAAGTGGGCGTTCTGATCGAGCTTTAGGTTTACTACTACGTCTTCCAGCAGTGGTCGGCTCTGAAGCTGGCGGATCCGCGTCTTCATAGCAGTCTGGACGTAGTACATGTCGTCTCCCTCATCGGATTGCAGGATTAGATCGCCACTTCTCAGGGTACGACTATCCTTGCCAATCTCTACGGTGGTGGACGCTTGATAGGTAGACTTGGTGCGATAGACTTCTACGGTCACCACCGAGGTCACGATGAGTGCGATGACTGCTATCACAAGCTTGCGCTTCTTGATGGCGCGCCACATCCGACGCACATAGGCGCGTTCGTCGTCCGGGTATCCGTACCCGTAGCCATACGGTGTGGCATCGGGGTAGCCGCCTATCCGGGGGTAGCCTGGTCGCATCATCGGGGCTTCATCTGGAAGCGACACTTTCTCTAATTCTAACTGTTCGTCAGACATTGACTGTTCTCCACAGAGTTAGGGGGTTGTTTCTCTCAGGGTAATGGACATGCGTCACGGAATTGGCACACGGGTGATACTCGAGATACCAAACGCCTTGAGCAGCGCTCCGCCTAGCGTCTTGGTTCGGCTGTTAGGCACCATAATGATGTCATTGGCCATAATCAGAACATCATCTTTCTTTCCGTTCATGACGGCGCCAATATCGACATGCACTTCCTCGCGCCTGCCGCTCACGTTCTCGCGATACACGACTCCGCGGTTCAATGCGGCCTTGTAGTTCGTGCCCTGGGCGAGGGATATGGCCTGCCGTAACGTCGTGCCTTCTGTTAGGGCGAACGAGCCCGGAGCATTCACTTCCCCGGCGACAAAGAAGACATCGCTGGGCGGAATGTTGACTATGTCGCCCGGCTCCAGCAATACATCCTGATCGAAACGGCCCTTAAGCAGCCCGTTGATGTTGGCGCTCTTGAGTTCGTATTTTGCGGTTTCCTCAACCGGCTCTTGCTCGGCATTTGCGCCGTTGGCCGGGGTTGTCTTCTCGAGGCTCGGTTCGGAGCCCTTCTGCTCAGCCGCTTTTATTCTCCGAATTATGTAGGCATTGGCGCCGTGTTTGTCGCTCAACCCACCGGCCAGTGTAATTAGCTCGAGCATTGACGGTCTTCCTTCGATCTGAAAAACTCCGGGGCTTCGTACGGAGCCCTGTATGAAGAATGATCGGCTATTGAACTCCTTCACCGTCACCACGACCTTGGGATCTTTCAGGTAGTCCCCGCGCAATTTGTCCGCAATCAACTGCGCCACTTCTTCTGTAGTCCTTTTCACAGCTGTGACGCGGCCGACATAAGGCATAAGGAAAGTGCCGGCAGCGGTAATGCGAAAAGATCGAGACATCTCGGGCGCATTTTCGATTTGAACGTCGATCACGTCATTCGGTCCGATGCGATAGTCTTCCAACGGCGAAACCAACACTGCGTTCGAACCGCGCCCTCCTGGCTGTGTGATGGCGCCGCTGGGCGAAACGCCGCTGGACTGGCCGGCTTGACTCGACCGATTTGTTTGGGACCCCGCACCGTACGCGGAGTAAGAAGCTATCACCATCAGAGCGAGCGCTCTTGAGATTCTACTTCCGAGATAAGCGTGTATTCCTAGGGTTGTGTTCATGATGCCCCTTTTGCAAAACCAGCTAGCGAAACGCCCTCCGTCTCAGGTTGAATGGCAGCACCGTGCGTTACCTGCAGTGTAGAGTGCTCTTTTTCGGCAACCATCGCACCAATCTGAGTAACGATTGCCGAGAGAAGCAAAAATAGTAAGGCGTTCGAGGGTAGTTGTAAATTGAAGTCAAACAGACTGTGGACGAGTATGGCGAACAGACCGGCCCCGCTGCCCAGGGCCATCGACGCATACAGCGGGTCTTGTGATCTTGCGCCGCGGCCGAAAAACCGAAATAACGACACTAGAAACCACAGAGCAATCAATCCGCCAAGCACGCCGCAGTCAGCTACCACCTGTAGGTAGTCGTTATGCGCCTGGGGAACTCGAAGCGAGCCGTCGCTCTTGGTATAGATCGAAAACGCTGTCTCGTAAGCACCTACACCTACACCTAGAAGAGGGTTCGCTCGGATCATCGTGATAGTGTCTCGCCATACCCAGCCTCGGCTCGAGAAAAAGGTCTCTTTTTCTGCACCGCTCGACGGCTGACCTTGCGTAACTCGATTGATTACTGGATCGGCGCCGATCCAGAGAATGCCGGCGGAGACGATTGCAGCAATCACGATCACGACCGCTGCCCGAGAGACGATCTGGGGAAGCCGTCGCTTCCCGGAAGACCTGACGCGTTGTGGCGATCGCATGCTCATCGATACCAGGAAAATCATTGCTGCAACAATACTGATTATCCCACCGCGCGATAGCGATAACACCGCAGCTAGAATCATCATCGCAGCCGCAAACCCATAGAGCACTCTGAGCTCGGTTCGAACTGCGCGAGTGATTATCATCGCAATCGGAATCGGGATGAGCAGTTCCATATAGCCTGCGAAATGATTATGGTTTGCAAAAGGTCCAAACGGCGATGTGGCCAGGGTTGGGCGCAGCCAGTAGAACTGGCCGTTCCACGTAAAGTGCTGCACAAGGGCGAAAAGTGCCATCGCCAAACCGTAAAGGACCAGAAAGTGTCCAAGCGCCGAGAGCCGCTCTTTACTCTTGAAGAAATTTGAGGCGATTAAGAAGGTAACTAGAAGGAATATCAGTACCGTCACTGCCGCTCGAGTGTACTCGACGTTTTTAGAAAGGCTCACGCGATGCCCCGCGCTGTCGGTGAATGCAATGCTTTGCGCGAGCCCTACCACTATAAGCGCGACGATCGGCAGCGCGGTACGAGGCATACTTAGGTTGAGCCGCCTGTCCGCTACAACTTTTACCAGCCAGAGCAGCATGAGGATCAGGACAATCCCTTCTAATACAAAGACCGACCAGGGCTCAACGGCGCCGTGGGCAAACGCCGCGAACACTATCGCAAACAGAAATCCGATCCTAATAGCCTTATCCAAATGGTCCTTGCCAATTTCGTCGGTTTGCTCTCTTCTCACTTGCTCTCTTCGCTTAGCACAAAGTCATCAAACCAGACAGTGCCGCTTGTTGGGGCATCGTAGCTGAATCTTGGAACCCGCTTGATCGCAATTACCAACGCTTGTGCGCCGGTTGGTACGGTGAATTCGATAGTAACCGCGTGCCAATCGTTCGATCCGGCGGCTACTGGATCGGATCTAACAAACTCCGTTCCAGCGGCCTCGGTCACGACGAATCGGCGCCCTTCAGGTTTCCCCAGGTTTTCGGTCTTT
>CAZOOE010000144.1:0-13082 GCA_964581275.1 uncultured Clostridia bacterium | reverse complement strand
TGTTCTACGAAACCGTTCCTGCTGGGGGCCAATCTCAAACGGCTTCTGCGGCTCATTCGCGAGGGTTAGGACGACACTCAGTCTACGCCCTTTCGGGCGCACAGTCGGAGGTAGCGGTCCGGCTGCTCGTGGCTCGACTGGATGCACGCTCAACCTCGATAGCTCAAAGCGAAGCATCTTGTCAAAACAAGCTTGAACTCAACGATCTTTCTTCAGCCTCTAGCTTCTGGCAGGATTATAGCACAGACCGCAAGCGCAAAATCTCGCCGCTACGTCCGACGGCAACGTCTCTTTCATTCGCCGTGATCAAAGGCTTTCGACCCCAATCACCACCCGCGGGAACACCAGATGGACCGCCGGGTCGTACTCCCCAACTGCCAAAAGCTCACCAGTTCGATCGCACAACCGAAGCGAATAACCCGAGCTGGTCCCGATTACCGCTTCACCCTCTGCCAGCGCAAATGCTCGCCCATTCCTAACCAGTTTGCTTCGCTCCTCATCCAGCCAAACCATCGGAAGGTGTGAAAGCATGTCCGACGTGCTTATCGCAGCATTCCGCAGTTCATCAAGCGCCATCCCTTCGATCTCGTCCAACGTCGAAGCGTCGGATATCCAGAAATGCCCGACCTCCGAGCGGCGGAGCTTCGCCAGGTGCGCACCGGCCCCCAGCATTTCCCCAATATCATGGGCAAGCGTTCTGACATACGTGCCCGATGAGCAGCGAACCCGCATAGAGAAATCGCGGGTGCCGTCCTCATTCTTGCTCAGCACAGGCCGACTATCTTCAATCACCCTCATCGAGTGGACTACGATGCTCACCGGTTCTCGCTCCACCTCACGTCCGTCGCGGGCCGCCCGATACAGTCTCTCTCCGCCGACTTTCTTAGCTGAGAACATTGGCGGCGTTTGCAACCGAGGGCCGATAAAATGATCCAACACACGATGCAAACCGTCGAGGCTCAACTCATTTGATGTGCGAAGCGGGGTGATCTGTTTCCCGGTGACGTCTTGAGTGTCGGTCGCATAACCGAGCCTGACAGTCGCGATATATTCCTTGTCGAGTCCAACCAGAAATTGAACCAACCTGGTTGCGCGTCCTATGCAACAGACCAGCACTCCGGTCGCGAAGGGATCAAGCGTGCCCGCATGTCCGACGCGCCGCATGCCGGTGGACCGGCGAATACGGGCGACGACGTCGTGAGACGTGAGGCCTTCAGGTTTGTCGATGATCAGGGCGCCGGTCATAAGCCTTCCTGTAAATCAATTCGCACCAATCATAACAAGCGCATCCAGCGGACGCCCCGAAACGAATCTCTTATGTATTCCCGCATGTCAAGTGCGGCACCGTTGATGCTAAGCGATGGGCCTTTTACCAGGCACTCCAATCGACACCGCCAAAATACAACTCTTGCCGGCAGCGTGGGGCGAGAAGAATTCGGTCACGTCATCGTCGAAGAATGTCAAACCTGTCGCTCCGCGCCTGAGCGCATAAGAGGCCAGGTACATCTTGCCGCCGGTGATTCCTGCCTCCATTTGGGCCGCGCGATATCCGCGGTTGCCATACGCCTCGAGCACCAAATTCAGATCGGACATGAAAAAGAACGTGACGCTGGCGTCGCCGCCCAGGTCCTGGCCAAGCGTCAGGTATGAAGCCTTCGAGCTGAAGTCGCCGGGCTTGAGCAGTTCCAACGCGTGTTCTTTCCTGCGATAGAAATATGCACCCGGTGGCAAGCCTTCCACTCGATTGACTATCGCGTACAGATCGTTGATCGGCGCTGCCTCGCGCGCCAGGAAATCAGTAGAGATGCCTCGAGTCGCGCGATCGATGATTGCCGAGAGATCGAAAAAGGGCATTGGCTTGCGAGCGAATCGACGCGTGGAACCACGCCGTTGGATCACATCCTCGATTGCCTCAGCGGGCATCGTCGCGTCAGAAATGTCGACAAGGGGAACCTCCTTACCAGCGATCTCCAGCGGACTCGGCTCGCTTATCGTGCTTCGCCACTCAGCCACTTCCTCGCTGGTCGTAAGCGACGACGCGGTGTGCACCTCGCGGATCGAAGGATAATCAATCGGCGACAAGGAGATCGGCACAACATCGAAGTCTAGCCTTCGCAGGTCTTGGATCGCCGGGCTATCTGGCACAGCCTCATCGCTATGACCCAGCGCAAAAAGACTCAACACCAGCTCCTGCTCACCGTCAATCCCAATGAGCTTGTTCAGGTCCCCTTCAACAAAGCCCATCACGACTTTCGCGGGAAGCTCGTGTGCTGCCGCCATCGCGAGAGCGTTTGCCATGATCATTCCGTTGTCCCAGAAATGATACCGATAAGCTCGATCACGATACTTCCAGGTGCTCCTCCAGCTTATCGAGGTGGAGATTAAGGTGATCGGCGCGGATACAACCCCTGGCTCGTGACCGCTCGCCTGCGCGAGTGCTCCGCGATGGTCCCCTTCGCGCAGCTGTCTAAGCGCAAAGTCGCCGGGATTGAAGTGATAGACTCCGGCCGCCAGTCCATCGATATCGCCGCATACGATGTAAACCTCGATCGGATAGAGCGCGCCGGCGCACGCTGCCGCCCGAAAGTAGAGCTCGCCACCAGGATACGTCCGATGCTTCGTGACTCCAGCGCAGTAGTACAAAATGCTGGAAAGCCTTGCGAGGTCCGGTTTCTTCTCACCGATGAACGCGGGTTCGGTTGACGATGCGACGTCAAGCGCGGGAGCCAGGGTCTGGACCAGTGCGCGGGGAAGATGAATTGGATCGATGTCTGGATAAATTTTGAACGGTTCTGGTTTGTTCGACCAGTCAAGATAGTGGGGGCTCGATCGTATGCTCCAATACGAGTGCTTGGTCAGGTTGTGATAGCGCCAGGCCGCCTCCGTGATGCGATTGTGCGTCATTGTTGCTTGAGCTTTTGGTCGAGCCCGGAGAGCGAACCGTTTAATCTCTTGTAGAGCGACTCAATTTGGGCACGTCGCACCGATGCTGTTGGTGACTCCGACTCGTAACTCGCAATGTAGAGTTCGAGCGCCCGCCGGTCGTCACCGGCCTCTTGGGTCGCAACCGCGAGGTGCCAGGTCGCGGTCTTGCGATCAAGGCTGTTTGGATAGACGTCAACCGCCTTTATCAAGCTCTCCAGCGCTCCGCGGGTATTGCCCTTCTTAAACTGTGCCCAACCGAGCGCGTCGTAAGCGCGGCCAGCAAACATCGCGCGCCGACCTTCACGGTCAAGCTTCGGGGCATCTCGCATTGAGCCAGCCGGCTCTGTCGCGCTGTCAACGACCGCAATCGCCCGTCGGGCCAGCAGTTCCGCAGCATCCAGCGCAAGGTCGGCTTCGGTCAACTTTCGGGCCACCCACACCATCCGAAACGCCTGTCGCCCGTCGTCGAGTGTTGTAAAGGTAGTAATCGCACGCAGAAGTTCGGGCATTCCCGGAAGGTTTGCATCGCGACCGGCCGACAGTTCTTCGGTTAGCGAGGGCGGAGCGGTTGCGCGGCGAGGTCGAGTCGTGCCCTTGGTCTCATCGTCCGCCGCTGGGTCCGGAGCTTTCGGCTGGCCCGGCCGGGCTCGTTTGCGGGCCGTCGTCTGTTGAGCAGCCTTTCGGGCGGTGAGCGCGATCGTCGAGTAGTGATCAATCCTTGCAATCGCTTCCGCCAGCCGGTACTGAAACGGCGTCGTCGGATCGTAGCTCAGGAACAGCGCGGCCTGTCGTTCACGTTCGAGCAAGAGGTCAAGTCTGGGCGATCGTGCCTTGATCGCGCCACCCAACATGGTCTCGAATTCGCTATCGCTGTTGAGTGTGAACGCCTTCCCCATTACTTCCGTCGCTTGATCGTAGCCGTCCAGCGTCATGAGCGCCTTGGCCAGTTCAAAGGTCAACGTAGCGAACCCCGCGTGAGCTTGCGCACTGATGAGTGTAGCCAACGCGTCGCCGAATTTTCCTTCAAGCGCGTCGGTTTGGGCCTTGGCGATAAACGCCCACGCGTATCGCGGCTCGATGTGCGCCGCCTGTTCTATCAGCGGCCGGGCAAGCGCTGCCTTCTTCCTGGACACGTAGAAGAAACACAGCTGCGTCAAAAAACGATAATCCGCCGACGCAAGCTCCATGGCCCGTTTAATCTCGGGCTCGGCCTCTTCGTCACGCCCCATCGCCAGCAAGGTGATCGCCAAACCGCCGTGAGCCTCCGCATCGTCAGGCTTGAGCGCAATCTGTTTGCGATAGTAAGAGACCCCTCTTTCATAGTCTCCCATGGCGCGGGCGAGGTTGCCGAGGTTCAGATTGGCGAATTCATCCTTCGCATCAATCTCAACCGCACGCTGAAACTCGGTGACCGCGTCGTCCAAACGCAAGCTGATCAAATAAGCCGTGCCAAGACTGTTATGCGCGCGATGGTCTTCGGGCGCAAGTTGTACGGCCCGCTCCAGCACGCGCACCGCCTCAAAGGGCGCTTCAATCTGAACGTAGAAGAAGCCTATTTCCACCAGACGGTTGGGTTCCGTTTCGAAGCGAGACTCGAATGAACGCATCAGCTCGGCAGATTCGGCGCGATAACCGAACGCGTTCATCGCCATCGGCAACGGAAAAATATACTGGCTGAAAATCTTGTCGTTGATGGGAGAGGTCGCAATTCGAAGGGCGGCCTTGAACGATTGAATGGCCCGCTGCGGGTTCGCTTCTCGCAGCGCCTGCTCACCCTTGAGCGCATATTCACGCATCAACAACTCACGCGCTTCAGGCTCCAGCGCTGAGCCGCGATTTGCTGAAATGAATTTCTCAAGCAGGCTGATTCGCTCTTGCTGAGTCGTCGCGTTGCGAGCCCGGTCAAGCGCTTCCTGTGGCGAGAGCGCTGGTGCTGGTTCTTCAACGGATGAGGTTGGTTTCTTCGGTGCAGCCTTCTTCGGCGCGGGACTTTTCTGCTTCGGCCGTTGAACGGCAGTGAGTGAGCCATCTGCGGCTGAGCCGAGCAGAATTAGAGCTGTGCAAGCAATCGCGAGCTGGCGTGTGCGCTTCTTAATCCAAGTTTGCTTCGACAGAGTATACTTCCTTGCTTGCATACCTGGCTGGGGGATGACTCACCTGGCTCCCGAGCTCCCTTGAATCGACGGCGCCAACGCCTCGACCAGCACACGGCCGGTTCGATTGGAGGGCTGCTCGATTCCGAGCATTACCGCAAGCGTCGGCGCTATGTCCGAGGGTGAGCAATCACCGTTGTAGCGTCCGGGTCGCACGCCCGAGCCGGACAATATAATCGGCACGTGCGTGTCGTAATTGTAAGCGGAGCCGTGGGTGGTCGGCAGCTCACCTTCTACAAAGAAGCTCAGCGGCTTGGTTATCAGCCAGACGTCACCCGAGCGCGCTCGATTGAAGCCGTTAGTCACTCGTCTGGCCACCGGTCCAACTGGCATTCCGCCTCCGGTAATCTGAGTGCGAGTGAAGTAGTTCACCACGCCTTCAGCCGCGAGCGCAGCTTCGCCAGCCACCCGTTCCGCTTCGGAAGGGTCGACCTTTCTCTCGGCGATCAGTTTTTGATCGAGGTAAAGTTGATCGTTGATGAAATTGATGACCCACTTGCCTTCCCCGAAACGGGCTCCCAGGGCCTTGTTCGCGGCATCCGGCGCTTCCCGGCTGGACAACCGCGCTGCGTCGAAACCCTGCGAGCGCATGTATTCTGGAACCGGGGCGACTCCATGGTCTCCGGTAAGCATGATGAGCGTGTTGGCAAGGCCGACTTTTTTGTCGATATAGCTCAAAAAGTCCGCGATGAGCCGGTCTAATCGGATGTATGTGTCCTCAATCTCCTGGCTGTCAGGACCATAAAAATGTCCCGTTAGGTCAGGTGACGAAAAACTGATCGAAAGCAGATCCGGGTACTCATCGGCGCCGAGCGATTCTGCTTCGAGTGCGGCCTTTGCGAACTCGGCCAGATACTCAGAAGCGAACGGTGTGAGCTCGAACGCGGTGTAGAACTTTTGACCGGGCCTTTCTTCTCCGCCGGTTACCACATAGGGAAAGTGCGAACCTAAGGCCGAGCGCTGAAGCGGAAGGTTCTCAGCTTGCGCACGTTTGTAGGCCTCAGCCGGAAGTGCGCGATCCCACTTCATTCCAAAATATTTGTCCGGGCGATTGTCGGCATCGAACTTCTTGACCCAGGGCGGCAGCTCCCTGGAGTAATAGTCGCTCGAGACGAACTCGCCGTCCGGTTCATTGAACCAGAACGCGCCGTTCGGGCGCTGACCTCCGGGGAGCACCGCCGCTCGATCTTTCAAAGAAACCGCTATCACTTTGGAGTGAAAGTTATTGGCCAGGCGCATCTGATCGCCAATGGTCGTTCCAATGAGAGTTCGCGGGCTGGCCGCGCCGCCGACCGCGGACGGGCCCTTGTCGGTTACCAGATGTGCGGCGTCATCGGCAACCATCACGCGGACCTTGCCTGTCACCCGATCGAACCACAGGTTCCCGACGATGCCATTCTGCGCCGGGACCGATCCGCCGAAGAGGGCCGCATGACCGCAAGCTGTGAAGGTCGGAACATATTCATAATTCGCGTTTGTAAAGAGCGCCCCGTCGTTGATCAAACGCTTGAATCCGCCGGTGCCGAACAGGTCTGCGAACCGCTCAAGGTAATCATAACGGAATTGATCGACGATGATCGCGAGGACGAGTTTTGGTTTCCCTCCCGTCGCGCGTGCCGCGCCGCCCCGCGCTGATGTTTGATGTTGCCCAACACCCTGTTGTGGAAGCAGCGTGAGGGCTAAGAGCAACAGAACCATAATTCGGGCGAGCGCTTTGTTGCGGATATTGATCATCGCCATTGGATCGCTTTCGGCTCAGGCAGACACACACCGTAATTCACGCACGCAGTTGGTGTCAACCTGAGCGACTTCGACAATTACATCGAGGCGTTGAGGCGCGCTCAACTCGATACAGTTGGCAGTCTGTTCGGAGTTCGGTCTTTCGACTGTTGAATGCGAACGGGCAGCCTAAAGGTTGAAATCTAAACGCAGCCACCACTCAAGTTTTGGTTCATTTGGCGCGACAGGTGTGATATATAGAGGTCCCCGCGAGACCCCGTCTATGTTCGGCATGGGAAGAACATTCCAGAATCAGCAGCCCAACCGTCGCGGCGCGTTCGTATCATGGCACTGGTTGACAATCGTGTCGTTGATCATCATCGCGGTGGCGGCGGGGATTCTGATTGCCAACAAGCTGCGCCGCTCGGAGGTAGATCGAGGGACACGGGCGTTGATCGACGCGTTCAGCAAAACGCGGTGGATCGAACCGCGACTGTCGGGCGGGTTCAAAGGTGGTGAGCTGAGATCACGGGAAGACGCTCCGAAGGTCAATACGGACGCGATCGAAAGAGCGCGAGGAGTGATCGAGGATGCAGTAGCTCGGGGCGACCCGGGAGCGCAGCTCGCCTACGCGCGCCTGCTTCTTAGCGTTGGGGAGAAGCTGCCGCAAGCGCTGAAATATCTCCATGTTTTGGTGACCAGCTCGCCCAATAGCGCGGAGGCTCACAACGATCTGGGCGTGTGCCTGATGCAGCAGGGCAAGGTTGAAGATGCGATCGGCGAGTTCGATGCAGCGTTTGAGAGCAACATCGATATGCCGGAAGCCTTGTTCAACCGCGCGTTGTGCTACAGCCGTTTGCGACTGAGAGTCGACGCCGAAGGCGATCTCAATCGGCTTCTGGACATCGAGCGCGATAAAGGCTGGCGCGCCGAGGCCACGAGACGGCGCGACGAACTAGCGGCGCCCGTCGGTTCATCGAGACCCGATGTTGAAACGATCCGGGATTTGACCACCGCGCTCAGTGATGACTCGAATCAGGCGCGAGAGATAGTGGATCGAAACTACGAAGCGGTGAGAAGACACTTCTTTTTTGAACTAGCACCGAAGTATTTACGAGCCGCAAATGCTGGCATCGATGCGGAGGCTGAGTCGGCCCTGGCCCGAATGGAGAAGATCGGTTCTCTCGCAGTTGAAACGAAAGGCGACCATGACATCGCTGATACCGCAAAACGACTACGGGCGGTGTCAGTACAAGAGCGACCGAAGGAGCTGAAGCTTCTCGAGGATTACCAGGCGGCGCTTGGCTTTTTCTCGACACGCAAGTACGACGAGGCGCGGGCGGCCCTCGAGCACCTGGAGGGAGAGATCGGGCAGCCGGGCGATTCCTTGCTTCTTGCAAAGGTCAGATACGCAATCGCCCAGGCGCTCAATCGGTCGAGGCACTTCACCGCGAGTGCGCGGATATTGGACGATCTCTTGCCTCTTATGAAGATGAGAGGTTGGCGATACCATCAAGCCCAGGCCCTAGACCTGATTGGACTTGATTACTCGCGGCTGGGTCAGGACTCAAAGGCACTCACGCACTTTCAGGAAAGTTATGACCTTTTCCAGGCGATGCGAGAGCCGGTCGCGTTTCCACTACAGTACGCAGGCACGACTTATTGGCATCTCGGAAACTTTGATCAGGCGCTTGAGCACTTTCGTACCTCTACAGATGTCTTTCTCGAAGAAGGAAAACGCCCAGGCGACCTCGCATATAATTATCTCAACGTCGCCGATATTTATCGCCTGCTGGACAAGAAACGGCTGGCCCTGCTTTTTGCCGACGAAGCTCTGCGGTATTCAACCAAGGCGAACGACCTGAATCGCATCGCCCAGGCTACATCCTTCGAGGCGGTAGAACACGCGAGCGTTGCGCAGCTCGAGGTCGCGGAGGGAGAGATCAACAAATGTGTCCAGCTCTTGGACAAGATCGGTCCCGCTGATCGCGCTTACACCGCGCCGCTGGTTCTTGTACGCGCTGGAGAAGTTGCACTAGAGCGCGACGATGTCCCGGCTGCCATTCAACGCTACACGGATGCCGAGTTACTTACTTCAAAAGCGGAGGGCGATCCGATTCTACACGTCAACGCATTGCGCGGCCGGGCCGACGCCTACACCAGAGCCGGAAACGCCGATCTCGCACGAAGAGACCTAGACAAAGCGATCGGAATTATTGAGCGGTATCGCAAGAATCTCAACGAGCGCCTTCACCGAATCGACTTTTTAGCGGCAAGCAACGGCGTTTTCGATCAGATGATCTCGCTGGATGCCTCGGAGCCGGGTCGGGCGACAGGTGCCTTTGAGACATCAGAACGAGCGCGGGCCCGCAGCTTGCTCGACGAATTTGCGCCGGCTAACCAACCCGAGATGGAACCATACCGGCTCGTCGACATACGCGCCGCATTGCCCGAGACTCTCGCGGTACTTGCTTACTCCTTAACGAGCACACGAATGCACGTATTTTTGATCACGCGGAAAGGACTGGAGATTGCCACCTCTCCCGCCACGGATGCCGAATTGGCCCAATTGATCAATGAGTATCTTTCGGACGTAAAGAATAACGTCCCACCCGATGAGAAGTCTCGCACCCTTTATAAGCTGCTGCTTGAGCCGGTGCGCAATCGACTCAACGGCATAACCGAGCTTTGCATTGTGCCCGACAAGTCTATGCAATTGCTTCCAATCTCGGCACTCAAGGACACTACGAACCGTTATGTCATCGAATCCTTCAGCTTGATATATGCTCCCTCTGTTTCAGTTTTCATTCGCTGCTTCAAGGAAGCAACAAAAGCCGCAAGGGGCGAAGAGCGTTTGCTGGCCGTAGGCAACCCAAAGTTCGACCGAGATCAGTTTAAAGGGCTACCGGATCTGATCGACTCGATCCCGGAAGCAGAAGGCGCGGCTCGATACTACGACGATCCAGTTGTGCTGACCGGAGAAGATGCGGCAGAGCCAGCAGTGCGGCAGACACTAAAGGATTGCACTGTTGCACATGTTGCGTCCCACTGCCTGGTTGACCAGCAATCACCCTGGCTTTCGTGTCTGTTGCTCGCTCCAGGAAAAAGCGTCGATCATACTGAGGCTGATAATATCGCCGGTGGCGCGGCAAGCACAGAGAGAAACAGCGCGAGCGACCGGTCGAAGGATCTTTCTTCGTTCGTGAGTCTTCAACCGAAGACTCCTGTAGATGACCCGTCTGACGGTTTGCTTTACCTAAATGAGGTTTATAACCTCAAGCTGCCCAGCGCGAAGTTGGTCTTGCTTTCGGCCTGTGAGACCGGGCTCGGGCGGTACTATGGAGGCGAGGGCATTGTCAGCTTGATTCATCCGTTCCTTGCTGTCCGCGTCTCCACGGTCGTTGCGAGCCTTTGGCCAGTTGAGTCGCGCGCCACGAGTGAGCTGATGATTGATTTTCACAAAGAACGAAGAACGTTGAACCTGCGCGCTGCCGCTGCGCTGCGTTCTGCGCAGTTGAAAATGATTCAGAGCGGTGATTTCGCTCATCCATACTACTGGGCTTCGTTCATCGTAGTTGGTGGTGACTACTGAAACTCTCCGCCTGAGTATTCTTAAAGGCATAGAAGAGATTCCAGTGCTAATGGCAAACCACCGCCACCGGGTACAAAATCCGGTTGTGTTCCACGTCATCTTCTCAAAGGAGGCTCTATGCCAATACTCGCAACGATAGTCCTTGACAGCGGGGCTTTTCTGCAGAACATCAGTAAAGACCCCATCGAGCTTGATGTCGGATACTTTCAGTCTGACAAAGATCACGATGGGAACGACGTGCCCGATATTCGCGTATACGCGAACGCCGAGGAGCTGCCGGTGAACCATCCCAAGCTGGGAAAGGGCAGAATTAGCGTTATTCGAACCAAAGCCGGCGCTTCGATAAACGGCTTGATGATAACTGACTCGCTGAAGCAAAACCTCTTACGCAAAGTCGACCTATACGGCGACCCCTCACCTCCGTGGGACCTCAACGGATTAGAATGCGTGATTCATTTCACTTCCGGCACCTTTCGTTGTTCGAAGGTGAAGGATCGGCGCTTCGAGGAGGTTACCATCGGTAGCTGGCAGCCAACCGGCGGCGAGCAGTTCACCAGGCCGATCGCCCATGACGTTCTCGTGCATTTCGACCTCGAGGACGATGAGGAACTAAGAATCGAGAACGAACAGGGGCCGGTGCTGTTCTCGACTAAGGATCTTGCTCCCGGAACGCGACACGTTGAGATTGAACTGCTCACCAACAACGCGACCGCAAAGAGTTTTTTCTGTTCCGCACTCGATCTGCGAGGCAGAAAACACTGTTGGCTACCCAATCAAGGTGACCCGAACACGACTGGAAGCCCATAGAGGTTCCACAGCGTTCCGGCCCAGAAGTCAAAGCGTATCCGCGAGTGGAATCTGGCGTTTCGGAGCGGCCGGCAATGCATCAACTATCGCCGGCGTGATGTCTGTAAGCGACCGCACTCGCGACGCGATGTGTTCGCTGCTAGCGCCGAATGCCAGCGTCGCCACCGGATTGAGGGTGTGGCTGCGCGTCGAGAGGTCTTCGATGTTTCCGTGATCGCTGGTCACGATGACGGTCTGTCGAGAAAGGTCCGCCGCCCCAAGTACGGCTCGGACGAACCTGGTCAACTCGAGTAAATGAGCGCGGGCGAGATCGGAGCGGCGTGCGTGGCCGATGCGGTCGGTGATGAAATGCTCGTAAAGCGTGAAGTCGAAACGCGACGCAAGGTCAGCGAGCCGCGCGCCGGCAGCTTCCGGGGTACAGACATCGACCTCAAACCCTCGCTCTATCAGGAACCTGTTCGTGAAATCGTGGCTGACCGCGCGGCCTTCCTTTAGGTCTTCAAGCATTCGCAGTTTGACACCAGCTGTCTGAGCAGCCACCGTCGTTGCGGATACGAATCGCGGAGGTTTGTCGATATAGCTTCGGGTGTAGGCGTTCGCAAAGGTAACCGACCTCCCGTGTTGCATCAACTGCCTGTAGATCGAATGGTCTGCAAGTGCCTGCTTCAATCTGGGCGAAGGGTAGCCGTGAAGATGGCGGCCGATCAGCTTCGCGGCATTGACCCCTGTAAGGATCGCGGTTTGTCCAGTCGCGCTTTGTGGTAAGCCACCCACATTAAGCCGCGCATCTGTTTCGGCCATCACTCCATCGAAAGGCAGACTCAGTCGCTCTCCTTGAAATATCGAGAAGAACTCAGAGTCCAACCCGTCCAGCGGGTTATGCTCGCCTCGCGTTCCAATCCCTATACCGTCTATGAAGATGAGAAGAAAAGACGAGGGGGAGACGGGGAGACGAGGCGAGGGGGCGACATCTCTAATGTCACTTCCCATGAATGTTCTCGAGTCTCTTCTCCAGCCACTTAGTGGATCGTCCATTGGTTGGTGTTATCGATCATCCGGACCAACTGGCCCAGGATCTTGTCGTAGGCATCGTCTAACTTGTCACGCTCCGCCAGCTGTATGTAGCCGCAACGCCATGCGAATTCGAGCCAGACTCGCGTTTCTTCTGCCTCGGCCTCTGAATCGCTCAGCTTACTTATGAAATGGGCATCATAACAGCGTTTTCGCCACGCTTCCGCAATGTTGGTACATACGGACCGCGAGCAGCGTCGCATCTGATCAACCATCGAATACTTTTCTTCGGGTGGAAACCTCTTTGTTAACTCGAAGATTCTCATCGATGCGTCCATCGCAGCTTGGTAGACCCGCAATTCTTTGTAGCTCCGAATCCTCTCCTTCACGAGGTTTCCTCATGTGGCATCCTCTCTCCCCTTCGCCCCGTCGCCCGGTCGCCTCCTTCCATTATTCCTCTTCCGTCGGCTTTATCCGACCTTCTTCCTGGGCTTTGTGGCTGATCTTCTGCCCGTTCAACGCCGGCACCTCGGCGTAGTGATCAAGCTCCATCGTGTATGAACCGCGCGCGCCGGTGATCGAGTTCAGCGTCGATTGGTAGGAAAGCATCTCCGACAAGGGCACCTGCGCTTTAACCACCGCCTGATTTCCCTTGGTGTCCATACCCGAAACACGGCCCCGACGTGAGTTGACATCGCCGAGTATGTCACCCGAGGTTTCCTGCGGTGCAGTGATCTCGACGTTCATCACCGGCTCTAGCAGCACTGCCTTTACTCGCTCTATCGCCGTGCGAAATGCCTTACGCCCCGGCTTCGGAAAACACAGATCGCCAGGTGCTAACGGGGGATACTTGCGATCTCTAATGTCTGATGTGT
>CAZOOE010000143.1:1471-13191 GCA_964581275.1 uncultured Clostridia bacterium | reverse complement strand
AGAACGGCGTGCTGTTCACCCCGAGAACGCCCCCGGCACGCAGCCCGTCAGCATAGTACGCTTCGCGCCTAATCTGCGCTCACCCTACACGTTCCAGCTCAGCATGGGTCTGGAACGACAACTTAACAAATCGCTGACCGCAACCGCGACTTACTTCAATATTCGCGGAGTCAAGCTGTTTCGTTCGCGAGATATCAATGCGCCGCCGCCGCCCCATGTTCAGAGACCGGATCCGACGATTGGCGTACTGCGACAGATTGAATCTTCAGCTCACGCCCAGACGCACTCGCTGGAGCTGATGTTGCGCGGCAAGATCAGTCGCTTTTTTAGCGGAACAGTCCAATACACACTAGGGCGAGCGTACAACAACACCGCTGGGATCAATTCGCGTCCGGCTAACAACTATGACTTGACCGGGGAGTGGTCACGGGCCGATTTCGACGAACGACATCGCTTTAATCTGCTGGGCACGATTAAAGCCGGTGAATGGTTCAACCTGGGTATGACGGTGGCGCTGATTTCCGGTCGTCCCTACAGTCTGACAACCGGACGCGATGACAATCGCGACAACGTTGCAAGTGACCGGCCGGACGGGGTGACTCGGAATAGTCTGCAAGGCCCGGGCACGGCGACGCTCGATGTGCGGTGGTCCAAAGAGTTTCGTTTGAAGGAGACTAAGAAAAAAGATGACGAAGGACCGGCCATCAATATCGCCGTCGCTGCTTTCAACGTGTTGAATTGGACGAATTACGTTGGCTTTGTAGGCAATCTCAGCTCGCCGTTTTTCGGATTGCCGGTGGCATCTCGACCGGCGCGGCGCACCCAGCTCACATTGGGCTTTCGGTTTTAGTCGATGCCTTTGCTCTGCTGCTTCGGGTATCGTGAACCTGTGTCCGATTCAAAGCTTCTAGACAGCTCTTCCCGCGGTAACGTAGAGTAGGAGATGTTGGGCGTTGATATTCTCGATGTCACAAGCGATCTGCTAGAGGCTCAATTTCAAGCCCAATGACAAACCTGATGGATCAATCGATTGAGAGCAGCTCTCATTCACTTTATTCAACCCGGTTCATTTTAGCCGCGACGGTGCTCATTGCAGCCACGTCTATCGGGCGAGGCCAGGCCTCCGTTGACCCCGCAAGCCGGCCGGCTCAACCTGCCAAACAGGACCCATTGGTTCAGAGCCAGCAACCATCACTGCCTGAATCCAATGCTTTGCAACAGCAGCCCGGCGCTTCCGCGAATCTGCTCACGCGCGACGATGCGGTCCGTCTGGCGCTGGCGCAAGCATCGGCGTTTCAGACCGCTCGATACGCCGAGCTGATAGCCGCCGAGGACGTCAAACAGTCTCGGGCCGCATTCCTTCCGCGCATCACTCTGCCCTCGACGGTTATTTACAATTCGCCCACAGGAGGTCCGATTGCGCCAGGCACACCGCGTGCCGACACCCATAGTTTCATAACTACGAATGCCATTTACGAGTCCCAGGCGGTACTGGGAGCATCGGGGGATATCGATCTCGCCGGCCGATTGCGCGCCGCATTGCGACGCAGCGTCGCTTTGCTTGAAGCAGCCCGCGCAGGAACCGAGATCGCTCGCCGCAATCTGGTCCAGGCAGTGGACGATGCTTACTACGGCCTCGCGCTGTCTACTGCAAAGCGACGTTCGTCGGAGCTGACTCTGGCAGCAACCGAAGAGTTCGCGCGCATCACTCAACTGATGTTTAGCGCCGGCGAAGTTGCGGAGGTAGACGTTACACGCGCGCGGCTCCAGGTTGCATCTCGACGCGATGAGCTCGAGCAGGCGCGCGTCGCCGAGACGGTCGCGGCGGGGGGATTGCGCGTTCTGGTGGGCTACGATTTCGCGAAGCCAATCGACGTGTTTGACTTGACTAGCGCTTTGCCCGACGCCGCAGGGATTGACAGATTTGCCGCGTCCGCCATTTCGACCCGTCCGGAGTTCACCCAGTTTGACGCGGCGCTCCGCGCTGCCGAGCAGGAAGCGAAGGCCGCCCGTGCCGAACGGCTCCCGCAGTTCTCCTATTCGATAAACGGGGGATTTGATACGGACTCGGTCCGCCCCGATCCGCTTCGCGATCATGCCGGGGTGCTGGCGACTGTGAGCGTGACAATCCCAATTTTTGATTGGGGCGCGAGCAAGAGTCGCGAGCAGCAAGCAAGATTGCGCGCCAAGAGTCTCGAATCCGACCGCAGTCTCACGACTCGAAACTTCACCCAGCAATTCTACGCCGCTCGGGCGCAGGCAATTGCGGCGGCATCGCGATACCAGTTCTTGAGCCAGAGTGTCGTTGATGCCGAACGCAACGTGCAGGCTTCCATCGCGCGTTATCGCTCGGGCGAAGCCCAAATAATCGAAGTGACGGACGCGCAGAGCACACTTGCGTCTCAGCGGGCTGCGCTCAACCAAGCTTTGTTTGACTATCAGCAAGCCCGGTCGAGACTCCTTCAGGTGACCGGACAGTGAGGACCACTCGTTTGATCGGACACGAGGCGTGACCGAATGACACTTCTTGATCAAGAGCCGCCACAAACCCACTCGTGGGGCGAACGAGTCTGGCTGCTTCGCGAAAAACGCAACTGGCCAATCCTCGCGATTCCCCTCGGCGTTTTAATCGTGCTGGTTGTGTTGCTGTGGCCCTCGAAGAAGCCATCGGCGGCGGAGGAGGAGAATGAGGTCGTCGTTAGCGTTCGGGTCGCGAAGGCCGAAAGAGAGTCGATCGCCGCAGAAGTAACCGCGCTCGGCACTATCGTTGCGCGTCGCGAAGCCACCGTCAGCTCCAAAATCGCCGGCCAGTTAAAACAGATGGCCCTTCTGAAAAACAAAGCCGTTCGCGAAGGGGAGGTGGTCGCGACGCTCGAGTCGCGCGACCTTCAAGCTCAGCGCGCGGAAGCGGCCGCGGCAGCTCAAGAGGCTCGGGTCAACCTTAACAACATGACCTCGGGAACTATCCCGCAGACTCGCGCGCAGGATGAGAAGGCAGTGCGGGACGCTCAGGCTAACGTCAACAATGCCCGCGCTGTTTACGAACGACGCCAGAAGCTTTACGACCAGGGAGGAATTTCGAAGAAGGAAGTCGAGGCTTCACAGCTTGCGCTGACGACGGCGGAGAACGACCTTCGCCTGGCCGAAGCCACGGCGCGCTTACACGCGACTACCATTAGCCCCAATGACCGCGCGGTCGCCGAAGCTAAGCTGAAGCAAGCCGAGGATCGGCTTGCAGGTCTTGATACTCAGTTGAGCTATGCAACTATTCGGGCGCCCTTCTCCGGCGTGATCACCGACCAGTTTCAATTCCAGGGTGAATTCGCGGCCTCGGGCGCTAAGTTGTTTACGATCGGCGATGTAAGTGAAGCGATAGCCAAGGCGCCGGTTGCCGATACTGTCGCGGCTCAACTCAAGGTCGGGGATACTGCGAAAGTGCTTCCCCAGGACCTTGCCGGCGAAGAACTCGTCGGTGTGATTTCACTGGTCAGCAAAGCAAGCGACCCGCAGAATCGCACCGTCGAGGTGTGGGTCAACCTCAAGAACGATGGCCGCTTGCGTGCCAACACCGCGGCGAAGGTTATCGTGTCGACCCAATCGGCAAGCGATGTGATCGTCATTCCGGCCGCGGCGGTGACGCTCGACGCGACAAACGCGAACGAAGGTTCGGTTATGGTTGTAGACGAGCAATCGAAGGCTCACGAAACCAAGGTCACCGTCGGCATTCGTACAAAAGACAAGATGGAAATCACGTCGGGACTAAAGGGCGGCGAGACGATCGTCATTGAAGGTAACTACGCCCTTCCGGATGGCGCCAAAGTCGAAGTGGCAGAAGAAGGAAAGGAAGGCGAAAGATCGGAAGAAGACAAGACCGGCGGTAAAGAAGAAAAGGACAAATCGGGAGACAACCGGTGAACCTGGCGCGAATGGTCTCCAGTCAAAAACGCGCCGTCGTGGTCCTGATCGGATTACTATGTGCCGCAGGCTTATTTGCCGCGTTCCAACTGCCTGTAGCAATCTTCCCTCAAACTGATTTTCCCCGTGTCGTTATCATAATTGATGACGGCGTAGTCCCTGCGCAGCAAGTCCTGGTATCTGTCACCCGCCCAATCGAAGAAGCAATGAATGGGCTTCCAGGCATCACCCGCATCCGATCGAAGACTCAACGCGGGGCCTGCGACATCGACCTGTTCTTCGACTGGAAGACGGACGTTAGAGAGGCGCTGCAGATGGTTCAAGAGCGGCTTGCGCAAATGGTTTCGACTCTGCCGCCGACGGTCTCGATACGCAACGTCGAGCGCCTCACGTTCGCAGTCTTCCCGGTTGCTGGTTACAGCCTCACATCGGACGACCGTGAGCCTGCGAGCTTACGAGATCTCGCCACTTACGTAGTCAGGCCGCGACTAACACGACTGGCCGGCGTTGCGGCGGTAACTCTCGCAGGCGGGGAGAAGCGCGAGTATCACGTTACGGTTGATCCCGCGCGGCTCGTCGCGCACGGCGTTTCATTGGAACAGGTGGTGGATGCGGTGAATAAGGCGAACGTCATCGCTTCGCCCGGGCTCGTCGAAGAAAACCACATGTTGGAGCTCGCGCTGGTGAGCGGCCAGGCGAAGAAGCCCGAGGAGCTGAACTCGATTGTCGTTGCAGTCGTGAACAATGCGCCGGTTACGATTAGCGACGTAGGAAGAGTTAGCGAGGGAGTCGCGCCTAATTATACTGCCGTTTCCGCCGACGGGCATCCGGGCGTGCTGCTAAACATCACCCGCCAGTTCGACGCGAATACTGTTGACGTGGTCGATGCAGTAAAGGCCGAACTTGCGGCGATGCGCTCACAGATTCCCAAAGACGTCAAGGTTGCTCCATTCTACGACCAGTCGTTGCTAGTGCGCGCCTCAATTAAGTCCGTTCGCGATTCAATTCTGATCGGTATATTCTTGTCGGTCGCCATTCTCTTTGGATTCCTTAAAAGCGTCGGAACTACTCTTGTGGCAATCGTGGTGATTCCGGTCACGATTCTAACGACGTTCGTGGCAATGTGGCTCGCCGGGTTGAGTTTCGATTTGATGACCCTTGGCGGCGTGGCGGCCGCGATCGGTCTGGTAATAGATGACGCGATAGTAGTCGTCGAGAACATCTATACGCATCGGGCTCGCGGGCAATCTCGCCGCGAGGCAGTGCAGGCCGCCGTATCGGAGATTACGATTCCGATCGTCGGCTCTACTATAACGCCAGTAGTCGTTTTTCTGCCGCTAACGCTGCTGACTGGAGTGACTGGAGTCTTCTTTCGCTCGCTTGCGCTCACGATGGCGGTCGCTCTGTTGACCTCTTTGGTGCTGGCGCTCTCGTTCACTCCGGTGCTTGCCGAGCGATTCATCACAGTTAAGCGTCGTGATGAAGTGTCGGATAGCAGCCTAGACCGCGCGGAGTTGGAAGGCGAACTCGCCGCAGAGGAGCGTGAGGAAACTGAAGAGCAGGGAAGGTTCTTGGGCGCTATTCGACGACGCTATGAGTGGCTCCTAGGAAGAGCGCTCGACAACCGTGGCGTCGTCATCGTCGCATGTATTGCCGTGCTAGCGCTGTCATACCTCGCCTATCGGAATCTCGGCTCGGAGTTCTTGCCTGAGTTCGACGAAGGCGCATTCATATTGGACTATAATACGCCCTCGGGAACTTCGCTTACAGAGACTGATCGTGTGCTGAAGGGCGTCGAGAAGATGCTAGACGAAACTCCCGAAGTCGAAGGCTACTCGCGGCGAACGGGGCTGGAACTGGGCCTTTTCATCACCGAGCCTAACAGGGGCGATTTTGCCATCAAGCTGAAGGCTAGCCGGAATCGTTCGACCGAGGAGGTGAAGGACGACATTCGCAGACAGGTTGCATCCACCGTGCCCGCGTTGTCGCGCGTGGAATTGCCTGGGATCCTCGGCGATATGATTGGAGACTTGACCAGCGAGCCTCAGCCCGTCGAGATCAAACTGTTTAGCGAAGATGCGAACGCGCTCCATCAGAAAGCTGCGGAGATAGAAGAAGTCATCAAGAAGATTCCGGGAGTTGTCGATACCTTCAACGGTGTGGTGATAAGCGGCCCCGCCATTACGTTCAGGGTCGACCCGCAACGGGCCGCCGCGCTGGGAGTCACTGCGACGGACATTGCAAATACCGCTACAACTGCAATGACCGGCGACGCGACTTCAGTCATCCTGCAGCAGGACCGGCAGATCAGTGTTCGAGTGGTTCTTCCCAAGGAGTTGCGCACTTCGCTTGACGCGCTGCGCGCCCTTCAGATTCGATCGCCTGTTAAGAACTCGCTGTTCCGGCTCGATCAGGTTGCTGACATTGAATACGACAAGGGTCAAACGGAGATCGCACGTGACGGCTTGCGCCGCACAGTGGCGGTTACTGGGCGACTGGAGGGTCTGGATCTGGGCTCGGCGATCACCACCATTCAGGCCAAGCTTGCGAAGGAAGTCAAACTTCCGCCGGGAATGACCATCGAGTACGGCGGTCTGTATCGCGAGCAACAGGCGAGCTTCCGCGAGCTGACTATGGCGCTCGGGCTGGCGGTCGCGCTGGTGTTCATCACTCTTCTGATCGAGTTTCGGTCGTTCGCTCACCCGGCTGCGATCGTCACCGGGGCGGTGCTCGCGTTGAGCGGAGTGTTGGCTGCGCTACTAGTTACGCATACTACGCTGAATGTGGTTTCGTATATGGGGATGATCATGGTTGTCGGCATCGTTGCGAAGAATGGAATTCTGATGCTCGATGCGGTTGAAGATCACCTGGCCGCGGGCGATACGCTTCGCGAAGCACTCCTTCGATCGGGCAGGCGTAGGTTTAGACCGGTGCTGATGACTTCGCTTGCGGCGATGCTAGGTATGCTGCCGTTGGCGCTTGCGCTGGGGCAGGGAGCGGAGATGCTGCAAGCGCTCGCGATCGCAGTGATTGGAGGATTGATGGTGGCGCTGTTGTTGTCGCTTGTTGTGACGCCGTCGGTTTACGCGATGCTCAGCAGGCACGGGCGTATGTCCGCATAGGGTTGAAGGTCTGCGCCCTTTGTATGACTGCCTCCGTAGTTGTTTGGCGGCATCCGAACGTAGTACGATGAGTCCAGCCGATCATCAACACACCAATGCTTTCAGCACTTCTTTCATACTTCGCTCAATACGGCTACTGGGTAGTCTTTTTCGGCGTGATGCTTGAGAACGCAGGCGTGCCGGTGCCTGGCGAAACGATACTACTGGCGGCTGGGTTCTTCGCCGCGCAAGGTCACTTCAACCTCTGGGAGGTGATGGCGATCGCGGCATTTGGTGCAGTGCTCGGCGACAATACCGGCTACTTCATCGGGCGCAAGGTAGGTCGAGCCACACTCGAGCGGTACGGCCGATACGCCGGTTTGACTCGCGGGCGGCTCGTGCACATGGATAGGTTTTTCAGCGCGCACGGCAACAAAACAATCCTTGTCGCTCGCTTCATCACCGGTTTACGAGTGTTTGCCGCACTGCTCGCTGGTTCCGCTCGCATGCCCTGGCGCACCTTTGCAATTTTCAACATGCTCGGCGCGATCCTCTGGTCGGTAGCTATCACGCTCGCCGGATTTTTCTTTGGCCGAAGCTGGGATGTGCTCGAGCATTGGATCAAGGGTGCCGGTGTGATCCTGCTCGGTATCGTGGTGGTTGCCGTGGTAACGATGGTAGTGATTAGACGCAAGCAGCGGAGAGCGGAAGAGCTGGCAGCCGAAGCGGAAGGCTGATGATCCCGTTTGATTCTGCAACTACCAGAGCAAATCGAAGTCTACCGCGACAACACGTGGCGGCGCACCTCCGAGCTGCGAATCGAAGACGCGCCCGACGCTGAACGTTTCGTCCAGAGCGTGGGTTTCTGCTCGACTCTGACCGATGCGCGCCGCCCGGGCCCATCGCTGTACATAGCGGTATGCGGCAGGCGGGATGCGTATATGCCACGCAGCGTTCAGAAGGACCCTGAATCTAGTCTTGCGTGGTTCATAAAGGACGAAGTGATGCGGCGCGGCCGAGTATACTATGCGAAGCTGGTCCGCGGGCGCTCGACGTTTATCGCCCGGCGGTTGATCCCGCATTTTAACGCGTTGTGGGGCATCCCCAGAAGAAGCGAGTCTAAGCTGCTCTCACCCAGCGCGCGGGCCATTCTGAAGGTCCTGCGCGGGGAGTGGGAGATGGGGACTCGCGATCTTCGAGTCGAGTCGGGCGTGACGGATCGCGTGCGTTTCACTCGCTCGATCGATGAGCTTCAGCGCGCGATGAAAGTCATCCCGTCCGAGGTTCTTTACGAACCGACGTTCACTTACATCTGGTCGCTGGCAGAAGGGCGATTCCCTCAAGAGCTCTCGACCAGGGTTACACGTTGCGAGGCTTTGTCTGAAGTAGCACGGGCTTACCTACAGGGGGCGGGTCAGACTGCTCTCGGGGAGCTGTCTAGAGTGACCGGACTGTCTCGTCCGGAAGCGGGGCTTGGGAACCACGCGCTGGTCGATGAAGGATTCGCCGAGAGGCTGTCCACTGGCGTTTATCGGCTGTCCGGTGCGGCTGCGTTGCTGATTTGACCCAAAATTAGTGGCTTCCACCTTCGTCACAAACCCGCTGACCGAATACTTGTTGGTGCGCCGTTCAAGTCCGTTTCAGTCTCGTCGAGGGCCGAAAAGATCTTGGCCCTGGTTTTCTGGATCAACTCGGCGACATTTTCCTTTGAGTACCCGAAAGTGCTGATCGGATCGTGAATCGTAATTCGCACGGTCGAAGGAAACACTTTGACCTGAGCCTTCGGCATGATCCTGGTCGCGCCCGAGACTGTAATCGGAACGATCGGGACGCCGGCTTCTATCGCCATCATGAACGCCCCCTTTTTGAACGGAAGCATTCGGCCGTCGCTTGAGCGCGTGCCCTCAGGATAGACGACATACGATTTGCCGAGTCGCAGATTTTCAGTAGCGAGCCTGGCGCTTTCCACTGCCGCGGGACTGTTACTCCTATCGACCGGCACCACGCCAATCAATCGTATTCCGTATCCGAACACCGGGTATTTGAAGACCTCTTTCTTGCCGAGATAGGCGGGGTTACGGCCGAGGTAGGTCACAAACAGCGGAACCTCGATCAGGCTTTGATGATTGGGGGTGAAGATGTAAGTCTGGTTCGGATCGAGGCGCTCGATCCCGCTTGCCTCCACTCGCACTCCGACCATCGCCAGCCCGGCGCGAATAAACATGCGAACCGGAGAATAGATAAAATTCTCGTTTTTCGTTAGGAGAACCAGTACGATCAATAGCGGAGCCACCAGCGCAATCGATGTGAACCAGAACGCAAGGAGGAAGATTCCGCGCAGTCGTGGCATCATTCGCAGGTAGAACCTCGTGTCACTGATGTCGGCGGCAAAGCCTAGCAGATGCAGGGTGGCTTGTCATCGCGAGATGCGTGAGTGATCCGCAGGTTCCAGATTTTTAATACTTTCCGCTGCGCCTAAGGTCTTCGTTCAGCGTGTTCAGGAACGCTACCAGCGGCACGATGTCTGTTGCAGTGATTCTGATCCCGGTCAGTTCCTCATCGCCCTGGCGCACTTTTCCGGCTCGGGCGAGGTCGCTCAGGCGGATCAATTCGCTCAGCGCGCTTTCCAGCGTTGTAAACCCGCCGGTGTGCATGTACGGCTGGGTGAATGCCAGATCGCGCAGGGTTGGCGTCTTGAACGCGGCGATCATTCGCTGCAGGAACTGATCATCGTTTTCGCCGGTTCGACGTAGCGGAGAGGCCTTGAGATCGACGAAGTTCCAGTATCCTAGATCGGCGCATCCCGGTTTGCGTTTCGAAGGGATCTCGCGAAACTGGCTCGACGGACGGTGAGCGTCGGCTGCAGCGGGAATCTCCAGCTCGGCGAAGCTGCCTTCACCATTCACCTGGTCGTATTCGCCCTGGCTGATTCCCATGTTGTGGAACGAGAAGTCGGTGAACAACGGCGGTGTATGGCACGCGATGCAGTTACCGGCTGGGTTGTTTCTGCTTGTTCGGAAGAATACTTTCAATCCCTTTAGTGCAGCCGCGCTGAACCCGACCGGTAGCTTCAGCGCCCGTTTCTTTTCCAGGGAAGCAACTTTGCCCAGCAATCGCCTCGCGAAAAGCTTTGGGTCTTCACTTTGGGCCGGACCCGCAGCGAGTCGATTCGCTTGTACGAAACGATCGTAAGGAGTTGTGGGCGCTGTCCTGAGGGTTCGCATATAATCCGCGATGGCTTTCGCCGCACGGTCGATCACTTCGTTCTTAGCGAGTTCTCCCGGATCCATTCCGTACGCTGCCTTGAAGTCTTGGCGATAATTGCCCGCAAGCTCCGCGCCTTCACCGGTGTCTTTTAGAATAATCCCGCAGATGCGATCGAAAGCGAGGTTCTGCTCACCTGGCAGCCAACCCATCGGCCGGCCAGCGAGTGTTCCCTTGACCAGATCCTCCAGCGAGGTGAACTCGCCATCGAAGTGAAGCCGCGGCATCAGGGCGGCGTCGAGGATGGTAGGTGAGTTGCGCAGCTCTTCTCTGCGAGGGTCGCCGCCGCGCCACGGCACCCAGCTCCGGGAAAAGAAATCGGTGTGTGCTCGCATGCCCTGCGGGTCTTCGTCCAGGAGGTGGCACGAAGCGCAACTGTTTTGAAGATCACCCTGCGGGGAGGAGAAACGCGCCTCTCTGAAGAGCCTCAGACCCAAGCGGATTTGAGCTGACGGTTGTTTGCCCGCCGGAGCCTGGCCTAAGGCCGCGAGGGCCAGGGCGATGACGACCGCCACTACCGCGAGTTTGGAAAACGCGATACGGCGATTCGCATCGGTATCAGAAAAAGGACGGGAGCGTATAGCTCGAATTGCATTTCTGTTTTCGGTGACCAACCTGGATTCTTCCTTTGCCGTATCCTTAGCTCGCCTGCCGCGAACGCTCCTTCATTCTCGTTATGCAGCGCTCAAGCTGCTCACGCATAAGCGTCGAGCTTAGATGAGCGCGGCGGCCGTGTCCAGGCAACACCCATTCGAACTGGTAACCCTTTAGCGACTCCATCGAACGGATCTGCTCGGTCCACGAATACCAGCACACGTTGTGAGACGCGTGAAGCGACCTGTAAGCCTCAGACCACCACAGATGATCACCCGAGAAAAGATAGCGATCGCGATAAAGCAGCACCGTGTGCCCGCGAGTGTGCCCTGGAGTTGGGACTGCCAACAGATCGTCATCGAGCCTGGCGGCCTATCGTCCCGTCAATATCCGCTCGATATGGTTGAGGGACCGGCCAATGTCGTCGCGATGCATAATGCGTTCCGCATTGAAGCGGCTTGCCCATTTCTCGTGATCGGCGACATCGTCTCGATGCGTGAGGAACATCAGCCGCACGCCGCCCAGCTTCTCGATGCTCTTCACCAGTGGGCCGGCAAAGCGAGGTGAATCAATCAGCACGTTGCATTCCGGACGCACGATCAAATAGCTGGACGCTCCATATGACGACTCGGATGCGAAGCCGCAGAAGTAGACGTTATGGGCTACCAACTCGGGGTAGGCTGCGACCGCGGCGATGGCGGATCGCCGGGTGACCGTTCCGATCGAGGCCGTTGGAAAGGTCACTAACGCTTTGAGTGCTGCGAATTCCTGTTCAGGAGTCTCGGGCTGTTGTAGAACCGCTGGTTGGTCGCCAAGTTCAGCAAAAAGTTCGGGGACGAGATGTCC
>CAZOOE010000143.1:0-1461 GCA_964581275.1 uncultured Clostridia bacterium | reverse complement strand
GCGTCTGGACCGGTGCATAAGCATTTGAGTGCTGAGAATTCCTTTTCAGGAGGTTCGGGCTGACGATGAAACGCTGATTTGGCGCAAAAATCAGCGAACGTCTCGGGGGCGATCTGCCGGCACAGGTCGCAGTCGATACAAGTGCTGTCGACGTAAAAATCGCCGGCAACATTCTCTGCAATTCTTAGGGCGTGTAACGCCATACCTCTTCAGTATAGCAAACGAATGCCTTTTCCAAGTGTTCTAGTTGAGATACCGGGACTCCAGATGAACGTAATCGCGCAGCTCCTTCATGATTTCCGAGAACATCGGCGGCGTCAGCGACTGCGGGCCGTCCGACCACGCTTCTTGCGGGCGAGGATGAACTTCGATGATCAGCCCATCGGCGCCGATGGCTACCGCAGCTTTGGCAGCCGGCCGAACAAGGCTTCTTCGTCCGGTCGCGTGCGATGGATCGACCACAACCGGCAAATGGCTGAGCTCGTTCAGCAGTGGTACTGCCGCAAGATCCAATGTGTTGCGCGTCGCGGTCTCGAAGGTGCGAATGCCTCGCTCACAAAGGATTATTTGGTCATTTCCGTGCGACGCGATGTACTCGGCGGACAATAGCAGCTCCTTGATCGTCGAGCTCATACCTCGCTTCAAGAGTACCGGTCGATTGGCGCTGCCGAGTCTCTTGAGAAGCGCGAAGTTCTGCATGTTGCGTGCGCCCACCTGGAGGATGTCTGCGTACTCGGCGACGACTTCGGTATCCTCGGTGGTCACTACTTCGGTCACTATCTTGAGTCCGGTTCGGTCCCGCGCCTCAGCAAGAAGCTTAAGCCCTTCGACCTCCAAGCCCTGAAAGTCGTAAGGTGAAGTGCGCGGTTTATAAGCGCCGCCTCTCAGAATCTGTGCTCCGGCCTGCTTGACCGCATCCGCCGTTTCCATCAACTGCTCTCGCGTTTCGACTGAGCAAGGTCCAGCCATTACAATGAATTCTTTGCCGCCGATTTCAAGATCGCCGACCCGCACGATCGTCCGTTGAGGTTTCAGCTCTCGCCCGACGATCTTGTAGGGCTGGAGTATCGGCACGACGTCTTCGACGCCCGGCACCGAGCGCAAATTTTGGAGATGGTCCTTGTTGTCGCCGTGACCTACCGCGCCGATGACGACTCGTTCTTCGCCCCGTATCACGTGCGGCTTGTATCCGTATCGGCGGATGCTCTCACAAACCTCATTGATTTGGTCTTCAGTGGCATTGGATTTCATCGCGATGATCATTGTTCTTCTCCTGACTTTTCAAGCATCACTTCTTCCGTAGCTCCCTAACACTCGGACGCTCTCTGCAAGCTCCGCCAGATTTGCGAGCGCGCGCTCCACATGCGGCTCGTGCTGATCCCCTATCAGGTCAAGGTAAAACGAATACTCCCACGGACGGCCTTCGATAGGGCGAGATTCGAACTTGGCCAGATCGATTTT
>CAZOOE010000142.1:0-13228 GCA_964581275.1 uncultured Clostridia bacterium | reverse complement strand
ATCCTGGTGCGCGTGATAAGGACCGAAAGCGGAATCGTGCGCGAGAATCATGGTGCCTGCGTGTTTGTGAAGCTGATCGGGCGTTATGGCTGGCCCGCCTAGGTTTGATGGTCTCGCTCACGCACTACACATACCCCGTGGAGAATTGACTTGGTCGCGCGGATAATCGAAATACTCTCAGCGTTCATAGTCGGAACAATCTCTGTGCTTGGTTATCCAGGCGTCGTACTGCTGATGGGCATCGAGTCAGCATGCATTCCTCTCCCATCGGAAATCATAATGCCCTTCTCCGGCTACCTGGTCTATACCGGTCGATTCAGCTTGTGGGCGGTGTCGGTCGCCGGAGCCACAGGTTGTGTACTTGGATCGCTGGTAGCTTATTGGGCCGGCATGTACGGTGGCCGGCCGTTTATTGAAAAGTATGGCCGCTATGTCCTAATTTCACGTCACGATCTCGATCTCGCCGACAGATGGTTCGCGCGCCGGGGCGAGTTGATCGTTTTTGCCAGCCGGCTGCTGCCGGTCATCAGAACCTTTATTGCCTTCCCGGCCGGTGTTGCGAGAATGAACCTGACTCGGTTCGTGGTGTACACCTTCGCCGGATCGCTCCCCTGGTGCTTGGGCCTTGCTTACGTCGGTCAAAAGCTTGGGCAACAGTGGGACAAGAACGACACGCTAAAGACTTGGTTCCATCGGTTTGACTTCCTGATCGGGATCGTTGGTGTCGTCGCCGTTGCTTGGTGGGTCTGGCGTCACGTAAAGGAATCCCGCGCTCAAAAGCATACCGAACAACAAACCGCCGAGCTAGTCGGGCAATAGCGGCTATGCCCGTCGAATCGGAAACGCGGTTACCAGGGGTCTCACCTTCTCGTTCTCATCATAGACAACATGCTCGAGAAACAAACCAGCCGGCGGCGCGGTGTGCGCCGCGACATCAAATTGGATTGAGGTGCTCGTACTAATGGGAGCGTCTATGAGGCCTGCAAATTCGTCTTCGCTGATTGACCCGCGGCCGACTTCCACCAGCGCTCCGACGATTCGCCGAACCATCTTCCATACAAAGTGCGAAGCGCCAATCCGGAAGAGCACCAGATCCCCGTCAACCCTAACCTGCACGTCGTTGACCGCTACGATCGTCGAGCCGTCCCCGACTCGCTTATCGCAGAACCCGGCGAAGTCGTGGCGTCCTACAAGCGAGCCCGCAGCCTTGCGCATTGCCGTCTGGTTCAGGCTGTCTTTCACCCACCACACAAACCGTTTCGCGAACGCCGACCGGCGCCTCGAAATCTGATAGAGATAGTAGCGCGCCAACGCTTCCCGTCTTGGATCGAAACTAGATGGCGCCTCTTCAAGATCCAGAACATTGATGTCAGGAGGCAGTCGCTCATTCAGCTGGTACACCAGCTCGATGCGCTTTCCACGACCCTCGGTCCGCAGACGGGCGACCTGCGCAAGCGCGTGGACTCCAGCATCAGTTCGGCCGGCGCCCACGATCTCAACTGGGCTTGAAAAAAATGCTTCGGCCGCCGAACGAAGCTCGCCTGCGACCGTGCGAGCATTTTTCTGTTCCTGCCAACCGTAGTATCTCGTGCCGTCGTACTCGACGGTAAGTTTCCATGTGGGCATTGCAGGCGAGCCTCCTGAATTGGATCCGTCGGACCGGTGTGAGATTGACGGGCAGCTCGGTGCATGTCAATCGTGTTCGTAGGAACGGACGGCAAGAGCGGTTCCGTCGTAGAGTCGTCCTTCAGATAGTTTTCTTGTTGACTGCGCCTATGCACAGCGATATTATAAGTCCGGCTAGATGTTGACCTGGATTATATTAACATTATGACCCTCGATACGATAGATCATAAGCTCCTTGACTTGTTGCAACAGAACGCTCGGGTGACCCAGTTGGAAATGGCCGCCGCCGTCGGACTGTCCCAGCCTGCTGTGGCCGAGCGAATGCGCAAGCTTGAACAGGAAGGCGTGATCACCGGCTACTCCGCGCGAGTCGATGGGAGGAAACTGGGCAAAGACATCACCGCGTTTATCGGAGTCCGAATCGAACACCCGAAGTACAATTCGGGATTCGGGAAAAGGGTTCAGGCGATTCCTGACGTACTGGAATGCCATCGCATAACCGGTCCCGACTCTTACCTCCTCAAGGTCGTCACCGAAGACACTCAGAGTCTCGACACGTTGATCTCGGATCTGCTGCGTCACATTCCCGGGGTGACCCGGACCCTCACTACAGTGGTCACGTCCTCAATAAAAGAAGGCTCGCACATAACGGCGGCGGCGGCGAATATTCCCGCCCAACGTCGCCGAAACGCTGCCAACCAGAAACCAAAATGAGCTATCCCGCTTATCACAACGGGAGGAGAGCAATGGTTACCCAAAAAAGAACGCTTGAATGCGAGGCCCTGGTTGCTGCGAAATCGATGGCGTTCCAGGAAATGACCTATCGCTTCGCGAGTCGGATGTCCCGAATGCCCGTCTCAGCTATTCGCGAGATACTCAAGGTGACCGAGCACCCCGAAATCATATCGTTCGCCGGAGGTCTTCCGGCGCCGGAGCTGTTTCCGGTTGCCGCAATCGCCCAGGCGCACGCCGATGTTTTCGCCAGCGAAGGACGTGCCGCGCTCCAGTACAGCACTACAGAAGGATGGCGCCCCCTGCGCGAATGGATAGCCGTCCGCATGCAGAAACGTGGGATCGCCGCGACCGCGGATCGAGTATTGATCACCACCGGCTCGCAGCAAGGTATCGATCTAGTGGGCAAGGTCTTCCTTGAACGCGGCGATTCTGTTGTTGTCGAGAATCCATGTTACCTCGCGGCGCTTCAGGCATTCAGCGGGTACGAGGCCAGTTTTATTTCCATCGAAAGCGACGATCAAGGTATGCGCGTCGACCAGCTTGAGAACTCGTTGAAGTGCTCCAATCCGAAGCTGATCTATATTGTTTCCGAGTTTGCCAATCCTAAGGGCACGACGCTGTCTTACGAACGGAGACAGAAACTGATCGAGCTGTCCGCGCAATATCGGGTTCCAATTCTCGAAGACAATCCTTACAGCGAGCTCCGATACCAAGGCCTGCCGCCGCAGCCGCTGTCCGCGATGGACAGGGACGGTCTGGTCATTCACATCGGCACATTTTCCAAGACTATCAGTCCGGGCATGCGGCTTGGCTGGCTTATCGCCTCTGAGGAGATTTTCCAAACCATCGTGGTTGCGAAGCAGGCGGCTGATCTTCACACCAGCACTATCGAGCAGCACGCTGCGGCCCGATTGCTCGAGAGTTTTGATTACGACGGCCACGTCGCTCATCTCTGCGAGGTCTACGGCAGCAGGTGCCAGGCGATGTTATTCGCAATGGAGCGCCACTTCCCTGCCGAGGCGAGGTGGACCAGACCGGAGGGCGGGCTGTTTCTATGGGTCGAGTTGCCGGAGCGCCTAACCGCCGAGATGCTATTCGAGGAGACGATAGCCGAGCGCGTCGCTTTCGTCCCCGGAGCCTCGTTCTTCGCCTGTGAAGGAAAGGCCAACTTCATGAGACTCACCTTCTCAAATCAGAAACCGGAGATGATCGAAGAGGGCGTCCGGCGCATCGCCGGCGTCCTGAAGCGGAGATTGGCATGAACGGCAAAGACTTCGTAATCGCGGATGTGTTCACCGAGGAGCGCTTCGGAGGAAACCAGTTGGCGGTCTTCACCGACGGCTCGGGCCTCGACACTAAGATGATGCAAGACATCGCGCGCGAGATGAACTATTCCGAAACCACGTTTCTGCTTCCTCCTCAGCAGTTGGGCGACTACCGCGTCAGGATATTTACGCCGCGTCAGGAACTTCCATTCGCTGGCCATCCGCTGGTCGGGTCAGCCTACGTAATCGCCAACGAGCGAATGGTTCAGTGGCGCGAACCGCTAACGCCAATCACGCTCGAGGCTGGAGTCGGACCGATTCGCATAGAGGTATGTACCGAGGGAGGCCACCTCGGACGCTCGACCATGACGCAGCCGTTGCCGGTCGTCCGCGGACTATATGCGGACGTGTCAGGATTGGCGAAGGCGCTGTCGCTTGAGGCATCTCGGATCACAAAAACCGGGCTACCGGTGGAAACGATCTTCAACGGCCTGGCCGTTATGGTAGTGCCGGTCGAGAACCGCGAGGCCATCGAAACTATAAAAGTTGACTCCAAAGCTCTCGGAGGAATCAGCAATGAAGTAGGCGCGTCGACCGTCTTGGTTTTCACTCGCGATACAGTGCTGTCGTCGAGCACTGTCCATTGCCGCGTTTTCGCGCCAGCCGCGGGAGTAAGCGAAGATGCAGCTACCGGATCGGCCAATGGTCCTCTCGGCTTCTACCTTGTGCGACACAAGCTCGTTGGAGTCGAACCTACTACGAAGATCGTAAGCGAACAGGGGTATGAAATGAAACGACCCAGCTTGCTGTACATCGAGGTCGACGTCGCTTCCACAACCGCCGAGATCACCGCGGTTCGCGTAGGCGGAGGAGTCGTAATCGCCGGGCGGGGCGAGATATTTGTTGGGTGATGCAGCATAGACTTTAGTCTGTGTCCCGCAAATTCGTCTTCGATGCGAATTACCGACACGGACTAAAGTCTATGCTACCCGGAGGAACAACAATGAATGACAACTTAGTTCGCTTAAAGACCGGCTTGGCGGAGATGCTGAAGGGCGGAGTGATTATGGATGTTACAAACGCCGAGCAAGCGCAAATTTCGCAGGACGCGGGAGCTGTGGCGGTGATGGCGCTGGAACGGGTGCCCGCCGATATACGAGCCGAGGGCGGCGTAGCTCGCATGGCCTCACCTAGAAAGATCCGCGAGATCATGGCGGCGGTCACGATTCCGGTGATGGCCAAGGTGAGGATCGGCCACTTCGCCGAGGCCCAGGTGCTGGAGGCGCTCGGTGTCGACTTCATTGACGAGAGTGAGGTGCTCACACCGGCCGACGAGGAGCATCACGTCGACAAACATCAGTTCAAGATCCCGTTTGTTTGCGGAGCACGCAATCTCGGCGAAGCTCTGCGACGCGTCGGCGAGGGGGCGGCCTTGATTCGAACCAAGGGTGAAGCTGGTTCGGGCAACATCGTCGAAGCGGTTCGCCATCTTCGTCGTATAACCCAAGAAATCAAACGCCTGACGATCCTTGGACAAGAAGAGTTGATGGCAGAAGCGAAGCAGCTCGGCGCGCCGTACGAGCTGGTTCGGATGACGGCGCGCGATGGTTCCTTACCAGTTCCCAACTTCGCCGCCGGCGGAATTGCTACGCCAGCCGATGCCGCCCTATGTATGCAGTTGGGCGCGCAGTCCGTATTCGTCGGCTCAGGCATCTTCAAGTCGTCGGACCCGGCAGCGCGTGCGCGGGCCATCGTAAAGGCGGCCACCCATTACAGCGATCCAAAGGCCGTGCTCGAGGCCAGCGAGGAACTCGGAGATGCAATGCGAGGATTAGACGTGTCCAAGATGGCGGAGAGCGACCTGCTCCAGACACGCGGGTGGTGAACAGATGGGCGCAAACAAACTCGTGATCAGACCGGCGACGGAATCCGACATTCATGCCGCGTTCGCGTTGATGTCCGAGCTCGGATACCCTGATCTCTCGATCGCACGCTTCGCAAAAACCTTCTCATCCGTCCTGGCCAATCCTGCTATGACCGTGATCGTCGCCGAGGACGAACCCGGTCGGGTCGTGGGTCTGGCGTCGATATCGCGCAGGCCCCAGCTCCGACTCGCCGCCGACTTGATCACGATCGATGAGCTTGTGGTTGCCGATCGTGCGCGAGGGCAGGGTGTCGGCCGAGCGATATTGGAGCAAGTCAAGACAATGGCCGGAAACCGGAGCGCTCGGAGGCTCGAGCTCGAAACCAACCGAGCGCGCGAGAGCTACCGCAGGGGGTTCTACATCAAGAATGGCTTCACCGAAGCCAACTCAGCCGTGATGCGAATTGAGTATGAGTTCGATGATAAATAGCGCGGTAATTGGCGTGCTTGCGATTCAAGGTGACTTCGCAGCGCACGTTCGCGCGCTTCGACGTATCGGCGTAGCCGCAGTTGAAGTGCGTCGCGCAGTCGACCTCGATGCGGTGGCTGGCCTGATCATCCCCGGCGGCGAGAGCACCACCATACTCACGTTTCTCGAGCAAGAATATCTCGCTGAACCCATCGTCGATTTCGCTGGTCAAGGTAAGCCAATCTTCGGAACGTGCGCCGGAACTATCCTGCTGGCACAAGAGGTGTATAATCCGACGCAGGCTTCGCTCGGGTTGATAGACATTGCGGTCGAACGCAACGCATACGGTCGACAAGTCGACAGCTTTATGGACGAAGTGGAAACATCTATCGAAGGCGGACCGATTGAGGCGGTGTTCATACGCGCACCGCGAATCACCGCAGCGGGTCCGAATTGCGAAGTGCTTGCAAGCTTGAACGGTGAGCCGGTGCTGGTGCGAGAGGGCAACATTCTGGCGGCTACGTTTCACCCTGAGCTTACTTGCGACGACCGCGTACATCGAGCGTTTCTAGCAATGGTTTCGGTGACCAGTGAAACGCAAACGACGAAGATCGATCTCTGATTCCCGGTTTGTGGCACCCGGAACGGCTAAAACTCATTCCTAGGGAGGATACGGATGAAGCCAAACAGCTGGGAGGAAATGCCCGCAGCGCATGTCCACGTAAGCTTCAGCCGGCGGTTTATTTCGGGCGATCAGATGACCATGGCTAGGATATTTTTGAAAAGGGGTTGCCTGGTACCGAAGCACAACCACGAAAGCGAGCAGTTGACGACAGTGTTTACCGGCGCGCTCAAGTTTTTGATTGACGGGAGTGAGATCGTGGTTCGAGCCGGCGAGACCCTGCTGATCCCGGCGTTCGTGTACCACAGCGCCGAAGCTATCGAGGACTGCGACGAAATGGACGTGTTCTCACCGATTCGCGTGGACTGGATTGAAGGTACCGATGACTATCTGCGGGCACGGAAGTGACTGGAGAGTTGGGTGGCGGTGGCAGCTGCCGGTCAATGAATCCGGTCATTACTAACGCCGATGTCTGCGGGAGGAATGCCGTCGTGAAGAGCCGCCGCGATGGCTCGAATGAACGGCTGGCACTTCTCGATAGCGCGAAACGTGGCCGTGTCGCCCCCGCGATGCACGCACACTCTTCGGAATCTTGACCGTTTGGCCCTTACGCAGCTCACCTCGCGTCGAGATGCGATTCAACTTTGCGAGCTCCTTAACTGAAACACCTGATCGTCGAGCAACCGAAGCAAGCGTATCTCCTCGCCTCACTTGATAAGATGCAAGCTGAACTCGGTAGCTCCCTCGGTATCGCTCAGATATCTCCTCGGTCGGAACGGTGATCCTCCGAACTCGCTGCCCCTCGGGCAAGTCGGTGTATGCAATCTCGAACTGCTTTTTAGTTCCCTTCGGCAGTTTGAGAGCATAGTGCTCGCCGGCCGGCGAGGTGCCGCGTCGCAGCTCCGCATTCAGATCTTGAATCGTGTCATAAGGCACGCTGATCAAGTCGGCGACGACCTTTAGATCGGTCTGCGCTGGGACCTCGAACGTGTCATAGTTAAGCGGCAGATCCGGCGTTACAGCAAAGCCGTAGCGTTTCTGATTCTTGCTGATGATGATGATTGAGAGGATGCAGGGCACGTAGTTTCGGGTTTCTTGTGGAAGAAGTCCTCGCTTGTACAGCTCCCAAAAATCGGCATAACCGCAACGGGCAACGGCGCTATCCACGCGATTTTCGCCGGAGTTGTAAGCGGCCATTGCAAGAAGCCAGTCGCCGGCGAAATGATCGTGCAGCCACCGGAGATATCTGGCCGCCGCCCGGGTCGATTTTTCCGGTTGCGATCGCTCGTCTATCCAGGTCGTCTGAGCCAACCCGTACCGGGTGCCGGTTGAGGGAATGAACTGCCAGATTCCTTTTGCCGCCGCCCGGGAAAGTGCGCTTGGCTTCCACACCGATTCAGCCTGGGCCAGCCACATCAAATCGATTGGGACCCGCTCTTCTTTGAAGATCTTCTCGACCATTTGGCGATATCGACCGGATCGTTGAAGGCCAGCTTCCATTGTGGAATGGCCGCGCCCGGCAACAAAGAAGTTGATGAACTGGAACACGGGCGCCGCTACCGCAAACTCGAAATCGTAGCGGCCGAAGATCTTGACTCCATCGGGAGTGACCATTGCGAGTTCGGCTTCGTTAATCTCCGATACCTCGTCCAACACTGATGGCTCGGCCACCTCAGGTCGGTCCGCTGCTTCGTGAAGGTCACCTGCTTGGGCTTCGTGTTTGTGTATTCGATCTAGAAGCGCGCGGTAGTAGGCGGCCAGTTTGGCATCGGACTTCAGATCAATTCCGGATTGCAAAACAGTGTCGAGCGCACTATCGAACATCTTGCGAGCGATGTCCGGTAGGCCCTTCGAGAAAGCTTCCTCGCCACGAAGAAAGCTGTCCTCAGCACGATCGATGATTGACTGGGTGGCAACGGATGAGGTTGCCTGCGGTGTTTGACCAGAGGCGTGCGCCGGTCCCACGGTTCCGATTAGCAATAACGAAAGGAGTGGCACAACTACAACACGACTCGCTTCTCTTGCTAGCCTCATCTGTGAGTTTACCTTCCCGTTCTCAAAATCAGGTTGAAGTCGCGACTCAGTTGACCTGCCTAAACGGCCTGTCACCCAAGGGGCTGGAGCCGCAGTCTCAGCCATTCTGGTCTTGCGTTGCTGTCCGGTGCGATTTTTATATCACGCAGAATCCGGTGAGTCAATGCAAGTCTGTGCTGCAAGAAATTTGAAACAATTGGGTTGCAGACAACTGGTTGGTCGGTCGTTGCGGCGGCCTCCCGCAAACTCAACCTCAGGGTCACCGTCTCAACGCTGCGCCGCCTACAATGGCTGGCCGCCTCCTCGGCCGTTAGACGTCAATTTGTGATCCGGAAACTACAACAACGCGGTCTTCAGCGCCTGGCGTACCGAGTCGACAAATACAAAGTTGATTTCCTTCTGCAACTCCTTTGGCACCTCTTCCAGGTCGCGCCTGTTCTGTTGAGGCAAGACGATGGTGGTCACCCGTGCGCGCCGGGCCGCGAGGACTTTTTCCTTGATGCCGCCCACCGGGAGAATGTTTCCGCGCAGTGTTATCTCGCCGGTCATCGCGACCGATCGTCTAACCGCCTTGCCTGATAAGGCAGAAACCATGGCCGCGGCGAGCGTCACCCCCGCGGAGGGTCCGTCCTTCGGAATCGCGCCTTCGGGAACGTGCACGTGAATGTCGAACTTGACGAACTTTTCCTGATCAATGTCAAAGTCATCAGCGCGCGCCTTCGCCCACGACAACGCAGCCTGAGCAGACTCCTTCATTACGTCTCCCAACTGGCCGGTGAGCATAAGCGCACCTTTCCCTGTCGTAAGCAAAGCCTCGATGAATAACACGTCGCCGCCCGCAGGCGTCCAGGCCAAGCCGGTCGCTACACCCACTTGATCCTTTTTGAGCACCTCGTCCGGATAGACGTGAGGGACACCCAGAAATTCGTGAAGGTTGTTGATCGTCACGCGAACCAGCGAATCGCTTCCGTCGGCGACGCGTCGCGCAACCTTTCTGCAGATGCTCGCGATCTCGCGCTCGAACTGTCGCAAACCGGCTTCGTGGGTGTACTGAAGGATGATTCCCTTGAGGGCCGAACGGCTGATCGTCAGGTGCCGAACGGTGATGCCGTGTGCTTCCATCTGTTTCGGAATAATGTGACGCCGCGCGATTTCAACCTTCTCTTCCTCAGTGTAGCCCGCCAGCCGGATGACTTCCATCCGGTCTCGCAGCGCCGGGTGAACCGTATCGAGCATGTTTGCGGTGGTCATAAACATCACGTTCGACAGATCGAAGGGCACCCCGAGATAGTTATCTCGAAACGAGAAGTTCTGTTCTGGATCGAGTACCTCAAGAAGCGCAGACGATGGATCGCCTCTGAAGTCCGCGCCGACCTTGTCGATCTCGTCGAGCATTATCAAGGGGTTGTTTGTTCCAGCTTGTTGAATGGACTGAACTATGCGACCGGGCATGGCTCCGATGTAGGTTCGGCGATGGCCGCGGATCTCGGCCTCATCGTGCAAGCCTCCAAGGCTAAGCCGCTGGAATTTGCGGTTGAGCGCGCGCGCAATCGAGCGGCCCAGGCTTGTCTTTCCGACGCCCGGCGGTCCGACCAGACAGAGGATCTGGCCCTTTACCTTCTCCTTCAGCATTCGCACCGCAAGGGTTTCAATGATTCGCTCTTTGACCTTCTCCAGTCCGTAGTGGTCCTCGTCGAGGATCGTCTGAGCGCGTTTGAGGTCAAGGTTTTCTTCCGAAGACTTGGACCACGGAAGCGCAACCATCACATCCAGATAGTTACGAAGCGTCGCCGCTTCGGCCGCGTCGGGGTGCATCCGTTCGAGCTTCTTGATCTGGCGGTCGACCTCTTCCTCGACCGGTTCCGGGAGCTTTGCCTGAAGCATCTTCTCGCGGTACTGAGTTATTTCTTCGCCCAGCTCGTTGCCTTCGCCCAGCTCGGTTTGGATCGCCTTGAGTTGTTGACGGAGATAAAACTCGCGCTGACTGCGATCGATCTCGCCCTTGGCCTGAGTGTTTATCTCCTGCTGAACCATCAGGACGTTGATCTCTCTTGCCAGCAGTTCGTTGACCCGGTGAAGACGCTCGGATGGGTTGAGCTTCTCGAGTACGCTTTGTGCATCGATGACTTTGAGCTCGAGGTTGGATGCGGCTACATCGGCGAGGCGGCTGGGGTCCTCGAGGTTCGCGACAATGGCCATCACCTCGCCCGATATGTTCTTGCCAAGGGTGATCGCACGTTCAAGCGATGCGCGCACGTTTCGGATGAGCGCTTCCATTTCGAGCTCATCGACGTCAGGTTCGGTATCGGCCAACGGCAGGATGTGAGCAAGCAGGTGAGGGAGGTTCTCATCAAAGCGGGTAATGTTTGCTCGAGCAAGCCCTTGCACCAGGATGCGAATGCGGCCATCGGGCATCTTGAGCATCCGCATAATCGAAGCAGCTGTGCCGTGGTTGTAAAGATCTCGCCCGACGGGTTCCTCCTTCTCCAGATCTCGCTGGGCGACCAACAGGATCAGGCGGTTTTCGGCCAGCGCCTGCTCGACTGCCCGAATCGAGCGTTCACGCTGTACAAACAGCGGCACAATCATATAAGGAAAGATGACGATATCTCGAAGCGGCAAGACCGGCAGCGAATCAGGCAGCTTTAACTGCTCGTCGCTTTGCTCAATTTGAATCTCCTCTGGTTCGATTAGTGATGACATAAGTTGACCGACAATTCTACTGACTTCGAGAGGTCAAAGTCGAGCTGTCATTTCAACGGGATTGTTACCTGCTATTTGACACGACCGGTGCGCACCAGAGACCGAAGCTCGCTCATGAATTCGGACACATCTTTGAAGTCTAGATAGACCGATGCAAAGCGGACATAAGCCACTTTGTCCAGTTCTTTGAGACGCCGCATTATCAACTCGCCTATCTTCTCGGTTGAACGCTCGCGTTCGCGTGACTCCTGCACATACTTCTCGACCTGATTCACAAGCGCTTCAATCTTTGCGGTTGGAATGGGCCGCTTCTCACAAGCCTTCAGTATTCCTGACTGCACTTTCTCGCGGGAGAACGGCGCGCGAGTCCCGTCCTTCTTAACGACCATGTACGGTATTTCATCGATTCGCTCATAACTGGTGAAGCGGCGTTCACATTTTAAACACTCGCGGCGCCGTCGTATCACGTCACCCTCACGACTCTCGCGCGAATCGACTACCCTGTCTTCCAGATGCAAACAAAACGGACACTTCATAGGAATTCTTCTCTCGAGTGTGGACTATTAGCCTCGGGCGGCGAGCACCCCTTCGTTCTCCTGCTTGCGCGGCGGGACCGGTTGTTGGTCAGCTTTGTCTTCGGTTTCCTTCTCTTCTCCGATGCGTCTTAGCCTGCCAAGTGACAGGCCTTCCTTCGCGAGGTAATACATTCCGAATACAGTAGCCGGAGTGAATATGACAAGGTGAAGGATTATCGCGACCGATGCGGCCTTGTTCTGCTGGACTCCGAGGAACGCCAACGCCGCTGCAGTGGCGGTGTGAAACGGCCCGGTTGCCCCGCCCGGTGTCGGTACTACCGATCCGAGCATCGAGAGCCCCATCACAAATACTGCGCCCGTGAATGGTACCTCGGCGTATGAGATCGCGAATGCTCGAACAACCAACAGGTGTGCAACTGCCACCATCAACCAGAGCAAAACCGTGTATGACACGGTCACCGTAAGACCACGCGCATCGTGAAGCACCGCGAGCCCCTCGGAGATGTGCCGCAGCAGGCTCATTGTCGCGGATTGCGCGCTTTCGGGCAGCCAACCCAGCCTTTTTTCAAGATAGGTGAGGGCTCCGTTTCGGCCGCGTCGGAATGCCGACAGGCCGTAAATTCCGGCCGCGGCGACAAGCAGCAGAAGAACTCCGGTAACCTTAATCCAGCCAAATAGCCTCGTCGCGTCAGCGTCTCGCGCCACATACTCGAAAAATATCAAATTCACCGCAAAGAAAACGACGACCATTACCATGTCGAACACGCGCTCGATCATGACAGTCGCGTAACTGGCGGAAGGATGCACGCGTTCCTTCACTGAAAGCGCTGCCGGCCGCACGATCATCTCGGCGGCCCGCCCAACCAGGAACAGAGCCGTAAAGCCGATCATCGTGGCTCGGAACAATGCGCTGAGCGAGGGGCGCGCCATCGCTCCGAGTAACTCGCGCCATCTGAGCACTCGCACGAAATATGTGCGGACCAGCAACGCGAGGGCGAGGCCAATCTTTTTCCAGTTTACGTTGCCCACCTCGATCTACACTTCTAGCCAGTTGAGTTTGTGTGCGAACCAATAGACGAACAGCGCGCCCACAACAAGACTTAGGATGGTTCTGATCCGTCCACTCAACGCGTGCCGACGCTCCTCGTGTTATACTTTTTCGTGAAATCGAGCGCGGATATCCGCTGCGTTCGACTTCTTTTCACCTGATTTGCAGCCGCTATGGACTGTGGCGAGCGGAGATTCTAGCACAAAATATCGAGGCTCCGCACGGCAATCGCAGTCCGAGGCGAAGCGGGTGTCGGACAGGTTGAAACATTTTCCGTCACCGTCTCGTTTACGAGGTTGGAAGACTTCACCGTAACAGCGGGAAGC
>CAZOOE010000141.1:0-13269 GCA_964581275.1 uncultured Clostridia bacterium | reverse complement strand
AAAATGTTGAATGTGGTAATGTCAAAATTGTCATCCCACAACGACGTTCCATCGCTTGATCGAAAGAGGTTAACTGTCACACGCAAGCGGTCGACGACCCGCTGCACTGTTCCTTCAAGAATTACGTCTGCGTTCAATTGCCGAGCCGCGGATAAGCTATCGGTGTCCTCCTTGATGTACTTAAGAACGGCACTCGTCGGCCTCACCGTTAATTGCCCAGTCTGACTAATCTTGCGGATGACCGCATCGGCGATCCCTACCCCCAGATAGTCCTCTCCGGTGTCAAGAGACTTAAGTGGCAAAACAGCGAGCGACTTGATTCCGGATGGCGCGGGCGCAACAGCTCCTCTCAGGCGCCAAGTGTAAAGGGATATCGTGGTGGTAACTGCTAACAAAATTATGCCGAGGAAAACTGCTACACCGCGTTTGTGACTCTTGACTTGATTGACAATGTACTCCGCGCTCGAAACCGGTTCGGTCGACGCGGCCTCCGACTCTGCCAAGTGCGTGCTGAGCTTTACGTTCTTATCTGAAGGCTGAGACTGGAGGTTTTCGGATGAGGTGCTCCGCTCAATACTGGCCTTTTGCGCGAGCGATTGTCTAAGTCTCTTTAGGTCAATGAGAAGGGCCTTACTGGTTTGATAACGTTCATCCGCATTCTTCGTCAGCGCTTTCGCTACAATCTCCTCCAGCCGTTCCGGCACCGAACGAGCGTAACGGGCCAGGGGCGGTGGCGGTGCTTTCGAAAGAATCCCCGAGATGATTTCATTGGATGTGGCCGCCGCAAATGGCGAGCAGCCGGCAATCATTTCGTAGAGCAACACTCCCAAACTCCAAATATCCGTGCGTTCATCGACCTCATCGCCGCGAGCTTGTTCCGGCGACATGTACGCCACCGTGCCCATGACTACTCCGGGAGCCGTGTTCGCGCGTGGCAGCGTTTGCTCTTCATGGTCCATAGCCTCAGCAGCTACGGGCGCCGACATTTTCGCCAGACCTAAGTCGAGCACTTTCACCAACCCATCATCACCCCGAATCATGATGTTCTCGGGTTTGATGTCACGATGAACGATGTTTATTCGATGGGCCGCCACCAAAGCCGACGCGATCTGGATTGTGATCTCAAGCGCATCATCAATATCCAGTCCCGATCGGAGGCGTTCGCGCAAGGTCTGGCCTTCGATGAATTCGGCGGCAATAGAGCGGTGGCCCTTGGCTTCACCGATCTCGTGTATCGTCAGAATGTTCGGATGGTTGAGAGCGGACGCAACGCGCGCTTCCTGTTTAAATCGTCGCAGCCGGTCATGGTCCTTTACGAAATTGCTCAAAAGGAATTTAAGCGACACTCTGCGATGCAGCTTTGTATCTTCTGCGAGATAGACCCTGCCCATGCCACCTTCGCCGAGGAGCGAAACAATTTCGTAGTGGCCGACGATCTCACCGGTTCTGAATTCCATGGCTTCAAGCAACATTTCAGCCGCTGCTTGGTAAGCGGGCGCATCCACAAAGTTGCCCGTTTCTTCGTGCGATCTAAGCAGCGACTCCACCGCGTGTCGCAATGCGATGTCACCGTTAGACGCTTGTTCGAGATAGGCTGCGCGGTCGTTCGGAGCACAGGCTAATGCTCCATGAAAAATCTGTTTGAGGTTTTCCCAATATGCATCGGGCATAAACTTAGGAGCGCGAACCGATTTTCGACGCGTCGCTCATCTCATTCCGCAGCCACGCGCGCGCGAAGGTCCAGTCGCGCATTACCGTCCCGGGTGAAACACTTAGAACAGCGGCGGTCTCTTCAATGCTCAGTCCGCCGAAGAAGCGCAGCTCTATAATTTCGCCCTGGCGCGCGTCAATTGCTTCCAGTGTCTTTAACGCCTCATCAAGCGCAGCGACATTCATCGCCTGTTCCTGCGCCCGATTAGTCGCTTCATCCAGCGGAACCAGAATCAGGCTACCGCCACGCTTCACAGAGTTTCGCTTGCGCGCTTCATCTACCAGCACCCGCCGCATCAGGCGGGCCGCAATGCCAAAAAAATGACCTCGATTCTGCCACCGTATCTGCGGCTGGTCCACCAAACGAAGGAACGCCTCATTAATCAGAGCGGAGGTTTGCAGGATGTGTCCCGGCCCCTCGCGACGCATGTGCTGATGAGCTAACCGGTGCAGTTCTTCATGGACCAGTGGCATCAACTGCTCCAACGCGGTTTCGTCCCCTTCACTCCATTCCTGCAACAGCTTCGTAACCTGATGCGGTGCAGATTTCATTAGAGGTTTCCGGTGCGCTTTGCGCATTAGTAGGTAGGGCAAAGAATAGCAGAAGTCTCAGATTGTTCGCCAGACTCTGCTCAGCGCGGCATGCCCCCGCGGTCTCAAGTCATTACCCGAATAGGAGGAAGAACAAAATGAATAGACTAACTACTCGTTCACTCCCAACGGCGAGTGAAAAGGGGAGCATCGGAAAACTGAAAACCATCCACCGGATCACGATCGTGAGGGTTGCGACATTGTCGGTGCTGGTGCTTGCATTCGGCGCGACCGCGAAGGCACAATGCGGTGACTCGCTCAGCGCAATGGCCGCAGCGGCGGCTTCCGTCCCAAATCAACCTAAAGTGTCACAATTCTCGGTCGAGAATAGATCTGCGGCTACGAGTGATGATGCGCTGAACAAGTCCATCGTTGGACTTTGGCATATTCGTTTCCTGATTGGAGATCAGACTATCCAAGAGGCGTTCCAGATCTGGAATGTTGGCGGGACCGAAGTTCACAACCCAAAGGTTGATCCAAGAGGAGGAAGCGTTTGCCTCGGGGCGTGGGAGGAGGGGGCGCACCGGACCTTCAAGCTCACGCACCGAGTATGGTCGTACGACGTAAGCGGAAATTTTCAAGGAACGATCAACTTGAACGAAACGCTTGTCCTCGGCATTGAGGGCAATACCCATAGCGGTTCGTTCACGCTGGATTTTTACGATCCGTCCGGCAACTTCATCATGGAAGTTCCGGGAACCGTATCCGGAGAGCGCATTTCCGTCCACTAAACTTCGAATAGATGGAACCCAGAACGGCGTCAGGAAAGTGTGAGAGTGTGGGGTCAGGCATGCAAAATTGCAATTTGCCTAGTTCTTCGATTTCCGAGCGGTTGTCATTTGATGCCCGACAATACAATGGCAATTTTGCATGCCTGACCCAATTCCCCCCCATTAGATTCTTTACAGATACATCGCCATGGCGTTGAAAATCCAGCCTAAGTAAACGTGGGCCGGGTAGAATGTGGGTCGGCCGTAACGCCTGCCTTACCCGGCACTCGCTTCCTCATAGTCGTGCGTAGAGTAGAACCAACCCAGTAAGAATTAAACGGTACCGTGAATCTGCACTGTCAGGAAGTTGATTGCTGCTGGTACTCTTCTTAGCTGCCGGGAACTTTAGATCGGGGGAATCGACGTGACAACTGCGCTCCACAACCTCACCGCTCATCAACTGTCGGATGCCTATCGCACAAAAGCGCTCTCGCCGGTTGATGTGACGCGCGCCCTACTAGCGCACATCGAGAACTGGGAGCCAAGGCTCAATGCAATGTATGTCATAGATTCTGAGGGCGCGCTCGCCCAGGCTGCAGCCTCCGAGACGCGGTGGCGTGACGGCAGGCCGTTGAGTCAGCTCGACGGCGTGCCGATAACTATAAAAGACATCATTGCAACCAAGGGTGTTCCGGTTCCGATTGGTACCGCAGCGGCGGATTTCACTTCAGCTTCGATAGATCAACCTCCGGCTGCGCGGGTTCGTGAAGCTGGTTGCGTCATACTCGGAAAGACTACGATGCCGGATTTCGGGATGTTGGCTTCCGGCGTATCCAGCCTGCATGGAGTAACGCGAAATCCGTGGAACATCCAGCGCAACACAAGCGGATCCAGTTCGGGCGCGGGAGCGGCGGTCGCGGCCGGATATGGTCCGCTTGCGCTTGGCACCGATATCGGAGGGTCGGTACGCCTTCCAGCGGCCTACAACGGCATATTCGCGCTGAAACCCAGTTTGGGGCGAATCCCGATCTACCCGCCCTATCTGGGTCGGGTCACCGGTCCAATGACTCGCACTGTAACTGACGCGGCGCTCCTCATGAATGTACTGACCAAGCCTGATCAGCGCGACTATATGGCGCTGCCATACGAAGCGCGCGATTGGGCCGGGCTCCTCGCTGGCGAGGTGCGAGGCAAAAAGCTTGGCCTCCTGATCGAGATCGGCGCTGGCACCACGCCGCAGCCGGCAGTGCGTCGTGGGATCGAGAGCGCGGCCAAAGCGTTCGAAGCTGCCGGCGCCATTGTCGATCCCGTTGTGCCGTTTATTACCGCTGAAATGCTCGATGGCCTCGATCTCTTCTTCCAGTCGCGGTTGTTGGCTGAGATCGAGCGGCTTCCCGCCGACCGCCAGTCCAAGGTCTTGCCCTTTATACTCGAGTGGTGCCGGCGCGCGGAGGGCCGCAGTGCGGTGGATGCGATGCGCGCCCTGGGACAGATCATGCTGATGCGCGAGAAGGCGGTCGCGGCGACCCAAGGCTTTGATTTCCTGATCAGCCCAACCTCACCCATCACGGCCTACGCCGCCGACGAGCCAACGCCTGGCAATGATTCGGCCCGCCCGTTTGATCACATCGCATTCACCGCACCCTTCAACATGTCCGAGCAGCCGGCAGCTTCGTTGTGTGCTGGTTACGACGAGGACGGGTTGCCGATAGGATTGCAGATCGTCGGTCATCGCTTTGACGACGCGGGCGTTATGATGCTCGCCCATGCGTACGAGTCGCTGCGACCGCCGATGCGACTCTGGCCTGAACTCTAGAGCCCGAGGGCAACAATTGGTTCGACGCTGCTCGCTCCGCATAGCCAAATCCTTTCTCACGCCTCCGGCCATCAATGGCGACGAAATCCCTGCGAGTCCGCCTGGCAACCCGCGACCGATTCGCTGGCGACGGTTTCAAGTGCTGCAGCCGGCGTTGAATTCGTACAGCGCACCTAGGACACCTATTGGTTCGATTCATCGTGGGATTCTCTCACTGAAGACTCGGCCGCCAGCGGAAGCGAATTGAGCTTGCGCATTGCGCCCACCACCAGCCAGATATCCTGTCCGAAAGCAGCTTGCCACGGGCCGGCCCGTATTCCTGATTCCTTGTTTCGCAGTCCAGTCCCTTAAAAAGGGGAGGGGTCAGGCATTCAAATTGCGATGTGCTTCCTTCTTCGACTTCCGAACGGCTCAACATTTATGCTCGACAACACAATGGCAATTTTGCATGCCTGACCCCATCTGTCCGCCCGTGTGACTGGAATAACTAATGATATTGCCAGGGGGGGGCAGCGAGCAGGATGCTGCTAGTCGATCCAGCCACTAGTCCGATCAAGACGCGGCGCCGATATCTGGGCCGCGGGGGAGCGCCTGCACCGGGCGAGTGACCGATCTTCGATCTTGGCCTTCGATGCCTATTGGTTTGATTCATTGTGGAGTTCTTTCAATGAAGACTCGGCGGCTGGAAGAAGCGAATTGAGCTTGCGTAGCACCCCCACCACCTGCCAGATATCCTCGTCCGAAAGCAGCTTTCCCCACGCGGGCATTCCGGTATTCCTTATGCCATGTTTCACAGTCCAGAAAAGTTCGCCGTCGCTGTACTCCGATGAATGCTCAGGGAATTGTGGGGCGGGCGGATAAAAAGACGCACCAAGAACGCTTGGCCTCTTGCCGGGGAGGCCGTCACACCTGGCGTACATTTCGGTGTAGATTTCGCCTCCCGCGATGAGATTCTCGTTAGTCGGGAGCACCGGGTTGGGTTGCTCCTCGGCGTGGTTGGCCACAGAGGCATGGACTGCGATAGGGATGAATCGCGTCTCCAAGGAAGAGGGCGGAACATCGGCGTTCACCGGCACGAGTCCGAGTTTGAATACGGCGAACCCGATCACCAGCGCGACCACCGATAACACAACGATTCCGAGTACTAGTCTTTTCATCTAAAGCTCCCATGATTCGGAGTCGGTTGAGCAGGCAGCCGGCGAACCGGCTGCCTGCAACTTGGCGCACTGGGCCTTTTCTTCGGAGGAGGACAAGCGTGGCTGCCAGCGCACCGAAACGGTTCAAGCCTCTACATTGTTAGTCGGAGGGAGCGCTCCCTCGTGGCTTTTTGAAATCGGTTGCGGCTAGTCGGTTACGATTAGTCTTCCGCTCATGTCTTCGTGGCCGCTGCCGCAGAAGATATTACAAGAGAAGGCGAATTCTCCCGTCTTATCTGGCGTGAACACCACGCGAGTCACTTTGCCAGGCTCGATCTTGGCGGTGAGCTTGAAGTCGGGGAGGCTGAATCCATGGACCCGGTCTGAAGAAGTCAGTTCCAATGCCACCGGGACATCCTTCTTCACGGTTATCTCGCCGGGAGTGAAATCGAATTTCTTTGCAGTCAAGCGAATCACCTTCATGTCGTCGGCCCGAGGCGACGAGTGTGTAGCGTATACCACGGCAGCGAGACCGGTAATCATAGCTAGCGCAAGGATCACTATTCTCTTCATAACACTATTCTCCTGAGCACCAACATTAGGCGCCCGATATTGAGAGCTCGCTGATCTGGTAGCGAGCGGTTTTGACATCGGCCTCTATGTCCCGATAGCCAAGGCCCTTATATGGCGCGGCGGCATCCCATGGAATTGGGGCCCTCTTGGGCACCGATCCGGGAGCCGGCAAGGGGAACATCAGAGACTTCGCCGCATGGTGAGCGATATGGCCGGTCATATAGTGATGTTCCTGGTGAATGTGCCCGTAAAACACCGTCACATTCCTATAGGGCATTAGTGAATCGATCACTGATTTGGCATCAGCAGTCGCCCAGTCCCACTGGGGGTAAAGATCGAATAACGGTCGATGGGTTAGCACCACGATCGGAGCTTCGGGCTTCAGACGCTTTAGATCCGCCTGCAGCCATTTTAGCTGCGCTTCGCCCACGACCGCCCCGGGATCAGATACATTGTCCAGTACGATGAAATGAACTCCCTTGTGATCGAACGTGTAGTTCAATTTTCCAAAGTATTCCTGATAAGCATCGCCGCGATCCAAGGAGGCATCATGCTCGCCCGCCATATAATGCACCGACTTCACATCGAGTTGACCCGCAATGTCCTGGAATTGAGTCATCCTGCTCCGGCGCTCCTTCGGATCATCGGTGGTGTGAGTCAAGTCCCCGGTAAACACGATGAAGTCCGGCTTTTTATCGAGGCTGTTGACCGCAGCGACTGCTTTCTTGAGCGTTCCTTTTGCATCCGGATTTACCTTAATGCCCTCGAAGCCGATGTGCGTGTCCGAAAGCTGGACGAAGTAGAACTCGTCTTGCTTTGGACGCTTGGCCGCGAGAACGTTGCCCGCCAGTCCGGAAGCGAACACGATGCCGCCCAGACCGGCGAGCTTCATAAAGTCACGTCTGTCGAATTCCATATTTGTCGACCTCCCTAGTTAGTGAAGGGCGATTCCCGAGTGATGTGAACTGATGGCACTACCCGTATTCCTTTTCGAATCGCCCCTTGTCTGCTATACCGAACTGCTCGGTAGAATATTCCCCGAGCCGATGCGCATGAATATCAGGGATACAATTCGGTCAGGATCTGGTGTGGCCTGCTGAGGCAATATCGATCCGGACATCAAAACGGGAATAAAAGATGGGATTGCTCGGTATTGTTAGTGACCAGGTGGACGCGACGATTTCGGAAAGGGAAACGAGTGGAAGAAAAACTCGCGCGGTTTGAGCAGGTTGTCTTACCGCATCTGGATGCAGCTTACAATATGGCGCGGTGGCTGACTCGCAACGCCCCGGACGCAGAGGACGTGGTGCAGGAAGCCTGTTTGCGAGCGTTTAAGTCATTTGCGAGTTTTAGAGGCGGGGACGGCCGCCCGTGGCTGATAGCCATCGTCCGTAATACTTGCTACACCTGGATGCAGCGGAACCGGTCACGAGAACTGGCGACCCCATTCGATGAGATGGATGTCGTGGATAGCGAGGGCTGTAATCCGGAAGAACTGCTAATGCGCGGCGCCGATGTAAAGCTGCTGACAAGAGCGCTCGAGGATTTGCCGGTTGAATACCGAGAGGTGCTAGTCCTGCGGGAGTTAGAGGGCTTATCGTACAAGGAGATCGCCGATGTAGCAGACGTTCCGATCGGAACAGTGATGTCGCGGCTGTCGCGTGCCCGCAACCGGCTTCAGCAAAGTCTCATTGGCGAAAGGAAGAAGGAGGCCCGACTTGAGTTGTGAAGAGATTAAAGAGCTCATAGATGGCTATGCTGACGGTGAGTTGGAGCTGGTCCGTAGCTTGAGTGTGGAACGCCACATTCAGGTTTGTCAGCACTGCCTGCGAGCACACCAGAACCTAAAAGCCCTTCGATCCACGATGCACCACGAGTCTTTGTACTTTAGGGCTCCGGCGGCGCTAGGTAAGAATATTAGATCGGCTTTGCGCGCCGAGAGCGACGGCCAGTCAACGCGGCGCCGCACATCCTGGCGTTTGCTAGCCGTCGCGGCTTCGGTGGCCCTGGTGGCAATTGCGACCTTGACGCTCGTTCCGCGCTCGAAAGGCCCTTCGGGTGAGGATCTTGTCGCGCAGGAAGTCATTTCCAACCACGTCCGATCTCTTATGGAGCCGAACCACCGGGTAGACGTTCCATCATCGGACCAGCATACCGTGAAGCCGTGGTTCAACGGAAAGCTGGACTTCTCGCCTCCCGTAGAGAACCCAGTCGACGAGGGCTTTCCTCTGATCGGAGGTCGTTTGGACTATCTCGGGGGCCGGTCGGTAGCGGCGCTGGTCTACCAGCGTCACGAACATTACATCAATTTGTTTGTATGGCCTTCGGGAGACGCTCAGAAGCTGACAGAAAAATCGGTGAAGCGGCAGGGCTATAATCTGATTCACTGGGACAAAGCAGGTATGGAGTACTGGGCGATATCTGATCTGAATGAAGCCGAACTGCAGCAATTCGCGGAGACAATACAGAATCGTACACCGCCTCACCTTTGAGCTGAGATGAGCGACCCACCATCTGGTGAGTTACTAGATAAACAACAAATTGAGATTATCGAGGGGCTGCGAGTCGGAGATAAGGTGATCCTTTCTGATATGTCCGCGTATGAGGGCGTGAATACGATCAGACTGAATTGACTATCACCAAGGCAATCGGCCTCAGAATTGGAAAGATGTGTGGTCATTGTGTTCCGAGAATTCGGATCTCCAAAGTGGGCTGTTTGCACCCCAGCGGGGTTCAATGTTTGTACAGAGAGTTATCTTTCGGTTCACGGGCGAGCATGGGTTGCGAACCTTGCTCGAAATGACTACAGCACATAATACCCCGCTGGGTGCGACACTCAGCTAACTGATCCCTACAAACATAGCACCCCGCTGGGGTCACCCTGACAATAGCTGGGCCGATTGGGCTTTACCGATCTCATACTAAGATTGCTTGACCGCACTAATCCCAATTCGGACCCCTGTCAATCAGCAACACGCATTTAGGACGCTACAGACCAGTAGTTGTGTTCCTTAATAGTTTTAAACGAGAATTACCTGGCAACAACTCTTGGATGTTCCGTTGCAGTAGATGGGATACTCTTACGCTTTCCGTCAGGCTGCCTCAGGTGATATTAACCGCTCGAAGGAGACCGAGTAATGACCACAACACTAGATCCGGTACGGCCAATAGAACTGGCCGAGATACGGGAAGCGCGCGACCGCATCGCGAAGACGATCGTGCGCACGCCCCTGCTCCGGTTGGAACTGGGACCGGGCTACCCGGATATTCGGCTAAAGCTCGAGAACTTGCAGCCGATTAACGCTTACAAATTGCGCGGCGCGGCCAATGCGGTTGCAATGCTCTCCGAGGCCGAGCGCAAGCGCGGCGTGTGGACGATTAGCGCGGGAAACGCGGGACAAGGTGTCGCGTACGCCGCGAGGCAAGCAGGAACGCCATGCACGGTGGTTGCCATCGAAACAGCGCCGGCGTCGAAGATCGAACGCATGAAGGCGCTCGGGGCAAGACTCGTCCCGGTGCCCTATGAGGTGGCGTGGAAGGCCCTCGAGGAGCGTTCGTTCCCCGGGGTAGAAGGAACGTTCGTGCATCCGTTCGACGATAACCACTTCATTGCCGGGCATGGGACGATGGGATTGGAGATTCTTGAAGACGCGCCGGAAACAGCCGCGGTTATCGCCAGCATTGGCGGCGGCGGACTCATCACCGGTGTGGGCAGCGCCATCAAGGCGCTCAAGCCGGAGGTCCAGATGTGGGGAGCTGAACCAGAGACAGCCGCTCCCGCCGCGCTGTCGTTCGCCGTCGGATCGCCGCAAGCGTTCACGGACTGGCAGCCTTCATTCGTCGACGGCGCTGGCGGTCAAAGCGTCTTTCCGCGTATGTGGGAGCGAATGAAACCAGTGGTGGACGGTTATATCGTGGTGAGCCTGGAGGAGACGAAGAGAGCAATGCGGCTCATGGCAGAAACGGCGCGTGTCATTTCGGAAGGCGCGGGGGCCATGCCGCTCGCGGCCGCCTTGACGTGGAAAGCAGGTCCAGGCCCGATCGTTGCGATCGTTTCCGGCGGGAACATTGATCTGAAGAAATTCTGCGAGCTCGTCTCATCGGCAGCTGGGTGAGGTCGTTAAGCCGGCCCGACACCCTCACTCCCCCGCTGCTTGCATCCACCAGGACACCTATCGCACGGCAATATGTTAAAGTCATCAATTATGAAAATAGGTCGTCGTGGTTTCCTTGTAGCTTCGTCTTCGGCATGCCTGTTAGCCAAAAGCCAACTATCGTCGACGGCATATACTCAACCTTCTGAAACCGGCAAGCCGCTTTCAGTTGAGGGAAAAAAAGTAACGGTCTATACCACCGCTGACAACAGTAACTACCGACTCTCTGCTGCTGAGACTCTGACATTCAGACATATGGGTCAACCCCTGGAGACTCAAGTCTGTGTCTTCGTGGATCCCGCCAAGACATTTCAAACGATTTTAGGCATTGGCGGAGCACTCACCGATGCCGCCGCCGAAACATTTGCCAAGTTGCCGAAAGCCAGACAGCAGGAAGCCCTGGATGCATACTTTGACGCCGGCAAAGGCATCGGATACACGCTGGCAAGAACTAACATCCACAGTTGCGATTTCTCGAGTGGCAGCTATACCTATGTAAACGAAGATGACAAGGAGCTGCAATCTTTTGACATAAAGCGAGACAAGCAATTTCGGATTCCCTTTATCAAACAAGCCCTGGCCGCGGCCGAGGGCAAACTCACACTTTTCGCCAGCCCCTGGAGTCCACCGGCATTCATGAAGGACAACCGCAACATGCTGCACGGTGGAAAGTTGAAGCCCGAGTTTTATCAATCATGGGCCAACTACTATACGAAATTCATCAAGGCCTATCAGAAAGAAGGCATACCGATCTGGGGCATTACCATTCAAAACGAACCGATGGCCACGCAAACATGGGAGTCCTGTATTTACTCCGCTGAGGAAGAGAGAGACTTCTTGAAAAACTATCTCGGCCCGACGATGAAAAGGGAAGGGCTGGGTGATAAGAAGATCATTGCCTGGGATCACAACCGTGACCTCGTCTACCAGAGGGCCAGCACCATTCTAACTGACCGCAAAGCCGCCCAGTATGTATGGGGCATCGGTTTTCACTGGTATGAGCCATGGAGCGGAGGCGAGCCAATGTACGAAAACGTTAAGCTCGTGCACGAGTCTTTTCCGGACAAGAATCTGATCTTCACCGAGGGCTGCGCCGATTCATTCAACGCGCAACGGCTGAACGACTGGCGATTGGGCGAACAATACGGACGCTCAATGATCAATGATTTCAATACTGGCGCCGTTGGCTGGACGGATTGGAACATACTACTGGATGAAACCGGCGGGCCAAATCACGTCAAGAATTTTTGTTTCGCCCCAGTTCACGCTGATACGAAAACGGGTCAGCTAATCTACACAAACTCGTACTACTACATTGGACACTTTTCAAAGTTCGCCCGCCCGGGCGCGAAAAGAGTCGCCAGCTCACCAAGCAGAAGCCAGCTGCTCTCCGCCGCTTTTGTCAATCCCGACGGAAAAGTGTCAGTGGTGGTGATGAACAAAAGCGATCAGAAGATTTCTTATTACCTTTGGGTCGACGGCAACGCCGCGGAAGTCAGTAGCTTGCCCCATTCTATCCAGACGCTCGTTTTCTGAAATGCAGGATCCAGGCAGAGTTGGACGCTCCCCGGAAGCATTGATCGCCTCCGCCTTACCCTCCGCACCTTCAAAGGAGGTCTCGCAGACATTTGCGTTTGCGACAGAGGCCGCGAGTCCCTCAGCCACGTTCTCCCGAGTCCTCTTCCCGAGCTACGATTGCGACCGCGTCAGTATTGTGACACCGGCTTGCTCGGGTAAGCAGGTGATAGTAGGCTCCTCATCCTATGAACACTCGACGACAGTTCTTGTTACGCGCGCCTCTCGGCGTGCTCGTTGCTGCTACCGCTTGTCGCAACGGGTCGCCGGCAACCAATTCACAAACACCGTCAACGACTGCCGGTGCGCCGCCCACGTGGGGCACTGGACCCGGCTCAGGTCCGCCGGTGACGACTGCGACTTTTGCGGAGGCGGAGAAGCTGATGCAAGTCACGATGACGCCGGCGCAGCGCCAGCAAGCCGCCGACTCGTGGCGCGAGTCGCTGGCGCCGTATCTTGAGCGTCGCACTGGGCCGCGCAAAGTAGCAATCGAAGCTACTGACGCGCCGGCCACACTCTGGAACCCGATGCTTCCGGGACTAATGCCCGCATCGTCGTCGGACCGGTTCGTCCGGTCGAAGGCCGATGGTGTGTCACTACCGTCATCAGACGACGCCATCGCCTTCGCGCCTGTGACGCAACTGTCGAGATGGATTGAGGCGCGGCAACTCACTTCCGAGCGACTTACGAATATTTATCTCAGTCGTATTGAGCGGTTGGATGCAAAGATTCGCACGATCATTACCTTGACTAAAGATCACGCGCTGGCGCGCGCCAAGGCAGCGGATGTTGAGATCGCCTCTGGTAAATACCGTGGTCCGCTGCACGGCATCCCTTATGGCGTGAAAGACCTGCTCGATACGAAAGACATTCCCACCACCTACGGCGCTGAACCATTCCGCAACCGTGTTCCCTCAGCGGATTCTGCGGTGGTTCGCAGGTTGAACGACGCCGGCGCGGTGATGCTGGCGAAGCTCTCGCTCGGCGCCCTCGCCCTCAACGAT
>CAZOOE010000140.1:5669-13300 GCA_964581275.1 uncultured Clostridia bacterium | reverse complement strand
GTGAGGGCGTGAATCTTCTCGGAATCGCGATGGGGGTCTTTGGGGTGCGGCGCGTGCGACATCTCTGACAGGATTCCAGCGGTCAACGAGCGATCCAGCCATACCTCTCCGGCGTGGACTTTCTCAATTGCCTTTATGAGGATCTCCGCCGCTTTGTCCTTAAGCACGAGCCCCATTGCGCCGAGGTGAACCGCCCGCCGATGTGACTCAGCATCGCGCAACCCAGTCAACACTAATACGCGCGCTTTAGCGGCCTTGGTGAGCAACTCGCGCAGGAAGTCCAACCCGCTTTCACCGGCTATATCAAGGTCAAGGAGGATAATATCGGGCTGCTCACGAGCAGCGATATCAAGAGCGTCAACCCGAGTGCCCGCCTCGCCAACCACTATCATCCTGTCGTGGTTGTCAATCAGCATACGCAGGCCGGCGCGAACGATCGCGTGATCGTCAATGACCAGAATCCTGATTGGTTGTACGTTAGAGCCGGCCATCATCTCCCTTTTGCTCAGCTATAGCGGTAGTTCAACGATGACCGAAGTGCCGATGTCCCCAAACATTTCAACATAGGCTCGCCCACCCAAGGACTCCGCGCGCTCACTGATCGATCGCGGCGTGAATGGCTTCGGCACTGACCCGCGCGTCCCGTCGTTTTCGATCCGCAGCGTGAGCCGCCCATTTGTCAATTCCAAACCGACAAAAGCCCGCTCGGACTGTGTATGCCGCCTGATATTGCTCAATCCTTCAACGATCAACTGGAATATCTCAGTACCGAGGCGATCATCAACTTTGACCTCGGTGTCAGCCCTAACTTGGACGACGATGTTGGTCGCCTGGGTGAACTTCGCGGCAAAGCGGCGGAGGGCTGGCATCAAGCTGTCCTCGCTCTCGCCAGTCTCCCTCAGCCCATGAACGTAGCCCCGCAGGTCGTTGATCCCATCGCCGGTCATCTCGATCAGGCGGTCGGTGTCGGCTGCAGCATCCTTGATTACCTCAAGCAGGTGATTGTCGCCACCGTGGTCATCGCTGTCTTCCAGAGAGAGTCTGCGGCGTATTCCGCCCAGCCCCATCTGAAGTCCGATGTACGGCTGGATTATGCTGTCATGAATGTCGCGCGCGATTCTCTTGCGTTCTTCCTCGGCTGCTTCAGAAGCGAGCCGATCAACGAGTCGAATGCTATCAATGAGAGGCATGAGATGCTCCGTGATTTGCATCAGGAATCCGACGTCAGAGGGATTGAAGGCTCGCCGCCGTTGAGCGGTCAAATAAAGCCGGCCGACCGTCTGGTTGTGGGGGCGGAGCGGAACAGTGATAAATGATTTGGCATCGGGAAAGGTCAATAACACTTTGCTCGCGTCTTCCGGTTTCGCAACGGACTCGTTCTTCGTTACATCAAATGTGTAGTCCAAGCGTCGCCATCCTGCCAGACCTTCGCTGGAGGCGACCGCGTGCTCGGGCGGTAGCCCAAGCAGTACTGGCACCATTTGCTCTGGGACTGTCTCCACATCCGGACTCGTCGAGTTGTCTCGCTTCAATCTGTGCAAAAAGTACTCCGGCGTATCCGGATCACCCAGAATAAGCGAACAAGTCGCAGCATCGTAAAAGATGCACAGTCGATCAAGGGTTGAGGCGATCAAATTGCTAACTCCTAGACGCGGCGGGGAACCGGTGGTCATCTCTTGGAGTAGGCTGAGCTGGCGATTCAGTTTTATCTTCAGACCGCCCCAATGAGCCATCAGGTAGCCAAGTACAACCAGGTATAAGAGCCGCTCCAGAAAGCGGTGCATCTCAAAGGTCGGACCCTGGGGTCCGGTGGCAACCCCAACAATTATAAAGAGCAACGCAGAGACTAAAGTGGCAAGCAGCCCTGAGTCGAACCCCCATTCAAAGGAAGCAACCATGATGGCGAACAGGAACCCGAAGAAGAAAATGCTGTTAGTGCCCCCGCTCAGCGCGAGCAGCAGCGTATACCAGCCGATGTCTGTCCAGTACGACCAGACCGGAGTCGATAGCTGTCGGCTCTTGCGATAAGCCGCGAGGAAGTAGAGGCTGGCGCCGTAAGCAATGTACAGAATAAGTACCATCCGAGTGGCCTGGCTGTTGAAGGCGGGCATCGACGTGTAGTCGACAATTACCACCGCTGAGATGACCAGGATGAGCCTAGTCGCGGCGATAAGATGACTGTCTATCAAGCCGACTCGCAGGCTAGCGGCAGATGAGGTTGGACTGTCCATTCCGGCACTCTAGTTGGCTCTCAAGCAGAGCCGCAGGTTGGTAAGTCCTGACGTTGATCCTGAGCCTATTTTTTCAAACCGAGCCCCAAGAAAAACACAGGACGAAATATCTTCCACCAGTCAGTGAGAGCTCGCATCTTTGTGTAGGCGATGCCGTCGGTCTTAGGGTATTCGATAGTTATCGGGATCTCCACAACCCTGTGGCGCAGCCGCAAGGCTTTGAACAGTAGATAGGGCTCGAGCTCATATCGATCGAGCCAGTCTTGCCACAGGTCTATTCGCTTGTCGCCGAACAGCGAAACCTTGATTGCGCGAAAGCCGCTTGATGCGTCCGTGACTCGGTGTCCGCAAAACATCGAAAACAAAAAGGTGTATCCGCGGGTGCCGAGTCTGCGTCGAAGAGGCATTCTCAAATACTCGCCGCCGTCCAGGTATCGTGAGCCCTGCGCAAGCTCCGCTTCACCTTTGATGATTGGCTCGAGCAGGCGGGGGATCTGTTCGGGAGGGGTCTTGCCGCCTCCCGATACTACTACCACTATGTCAAAGTCGTGCTCGATAGCATAGTCGATTCCACTGCGTATCGCCGCTCCAACACCGCGATTCGCGGTGCTGCGAATGACGGTGGCTCCAGCGCCTTCCGCGTGATCGGCCGTATCATCGCTTGAACCATCATCGACCACGACCGTTGCTTCTACGGAGTCGCGGGGCACCGCCGTGACGACTCGCGCGATGCGTTCCCCTTCGTTCCACGCCGGCGCAACGCAGAGCACCCGCGGACGCTCGTGGCGCGAAGCGTCGACGGTCGTTAGTTGAACGCTTTGTTTGTGCTCTCGCTCAGCCATTTGCGCTCTCGAATCCTACTGATCCAGCTGCTAGGATTTCACGCCCCTTCGCCGACTCTCGGTGCTTTCTTTTGCACAGTCTCGACTAGCCATGCGTAGGTGCGACGCAGACCCTGCTCGACTGTAAAAGTGGGAATCCAGCGGAGCTCGCGACGGATCTTCTCGATGTTGACCACCCGCCGCCGAATATTGTCTATGTCCCTTCGGTCGACATAAGCAGGATCGACTTTAGCGCCGGTTATTTCGATGATCGCGCGCGCCAGCTGGTTAACCGTTACCTCGCGCCCGGTCCCGACGTTGTAGACCTGCCCGTCCGCTTTCGGGCTGATACCCGCCAGCAGTGTCGCTTCAACCACATCGTCGATGTATGTGAAATCGCGCGTCTGCTCGCCATCGCCGTGAATGCGCGGAGACTCCCCGTTCATAGCCGACTCAAAAAACTTTGAAACCACGCCGCAATAGGGATTGTCGGGACGCTGCGCGGTGCCGTAAACGTTTGAGTATCGAACGACTGCCGAAGAGAGCCCATAGCTCTCATAAAATGCTTTGCAGTAGTTCTCGCCCGCGAACTTCGACACTGCATACGGGCTCAACATGTTGGTCGCGTCGTCTTCATTGATCGGCAGGTATCTCGGGTTACCATAGACCGAAGTAGACGAGGAGTAGACCACCCGCGGGACGTTCAATTCGCGAGCCGCTAGCAGCACATTGAGAGTTCCTCCGATGTTGACTTCGTAGTCTTCGCGAGGATTCCTGGTCGAGACGATTATGTTGCGAGCAGCCAAGTGGAAGACCAGTCCGGCGCCCTCGACCACCTGACGTACAACATCGAAATCGGTCACGCTGCCGCGGACAACGTCAAGGTTCGGCGAGCCCACTGGCAGGTTGTCATCGTCGCCGGTGTAGAAGTCATCGAGCACGACAACCCTGGCGTTCTCGGCCAGAAGTCCGCGAACTACATTTGATCCGACGAAGCCCGCCCCGCCGGTGACGACTATCTTCTGCCCGGCGAACCTCTGAGGATAGTTCATGATTGCTCCGTGTTCTGATTTCGTGGCAAGCCATTGCGCCGGCAATGACGCGGGCAAGCTTACCTTTAGTGGGGCTGCGAACTGAGTAGGAAGGATATCAGCGCAAAGGGCAAAGGGGCAAAGGGCAAAGGGGCAAAGGGCAACGGGGCCAGCAGGTTGCTGAAAAAAGTCATACGGCCTCTTTCGGGGTGAGCCCGTCGGAGCGACGCGCTTCTTAAACATGAAACTCCTAGCGAAGTTAGGACCGTGCGCGACTGCAACGGGGTACCTCCGAAATCTGTTCCTGTCGTCGTTAACGAATGGAGCTTCGGCGGGGACGTTGCGTGATATAATCTCGGCGTGCAAAAGCCGCTTGGCATCTACATTCACATACCCTTTTGCGAACGGAAGTGCACATATTGCAACTTCAACACTACCGATTTTTTCGAGAACCTGGCGGGACGTTATATCGATGCGGTGAGCCGCGAGATAGACTACTGGGGAGAAAAACTGAAGCAGAGTTCGGGCGGTTATCGCGCCCAGGTGGATACGATCTATCTCGGAGGCGGAACTCCGTCGATAGTCGAGGCTCGAAACCTGGCGGACTTGATGGTGACTTGCCGTACCGCGTTTGACGTTGCGCAGGACTCCGAAGTCACGATCGAGATCAATCCTGGGACCTTTTCCAAGACGAAAGTTGTAGAATGGTTGAACGCGGGAATAAATCGCGCCAGCGTCGGTGTGCAATCGTTCATCGATGAGGAGCTTGTCGCGCTGAGCCGCACTCACAATGCCGATGAAGCGCGCCGAACGCTAGATCTCCTGCGCGAGGCGGGATTCGAGAACATCAGTCTTGATTTGATCGCAGGACTTCCTGAACAAACGCTTACTGATTGGGAGTTTAACCTGCGGCAGGCCTTGAAGATCGAGCCTGAACATCTGTCGCTCTACATGCTAGATCTAAAGGAAGGAACGCAGCTTTACAGTCAGCTAAAGCGCGGACTGAGACCCCGGCCGGATGATGATCTCGCGGCGGAGATGTATCGATTGATCGGCGACGCAACAGGAGCTGCCGGCTACGAGCACTATGAGATTTCGAACTTTGCTCGAGTTGTCGGGATCGGTGCGGCCGAAGAGGTCAGTCCCTTCAGGTCGAAACATAATTTGAAGTATTGGGTCGGAGCACCGTTCTATGGCATGGGATGCGGAGCGCATTCTTACGACGGGAACGCCCGTTGGGTCAACGTCCTGAAGACCGAAACCTACATCGAAAGAGTCGCGCTAGGCGGAGACGCTGTGGCCGAACGGCACGAACTCACGGAGACGGACCGAGCGGCTGAAGCCCTATTCATGGGATTGCGATTGAAGGAAGGGGTGAGCCTCAGCGCATTCAGGTCCGAATATGGTGTGGACGTATTAGAACGGTACGGCGGCGAGCTGCCGAGACTCGCCGACGCCGGGTTGATCGAGATCGGCGGCGGGCGGCTGCTGCTGACCGCCGCGGGTCGCTTGCTTTCCAACGAAGTCTTCGTATCATTTGTCTGAGATTTCTAGTAAACTCAGAGGCGCGCACGGCGAACGAGGCGAGGACCTTCTCATCATCTCAGCTCGATCTCCTGGGGGATTGACATGTCACTCAAGTTGAAGGCACAGGCAGCAACTGTTCTCTGGGTGATCATGGTTTCGGCGTCGCAGGCTCCAGCGCAAAGCGGGCGGATGCGAGGTCAGCCAAAAGCTCCTCAACATCGCGACGATAAAGAACCCATTCGCCTGCGTGTCGAGGAAGTCTTGCTTCCGGTGAGCGTCCGCAGCGATCTCGGAAGACTCCCGCCCAATCTTCAGCGAACTGACTTCATCCTGACAGAAGACGGAAAACGTCAGGTTATCAACTCGGTCATGCACACGCCCGCGAACATACTGTTCATCCTCGACGCCGGCGGTGACAGCACCCTCAAGAACGTGAACGTAAACCGTGACCTTGCGGTTAAGATGGTCGACTCGTTGGGGGATCAGGACCGGGCGGCGGTTGTCAGCTACGCGGATAAGACTAATCTGCTTTCGCAGTGGACCGGCGATAAGGAGGCCCTGCGCCGCGCGCTGGAATGGAAATTCAAGCCGGGACTCAAATCGGACTTTTACCGAAGCCTGCTCTATGCCGCCGACGAAGTGCTGCCCAAGATCAACGGGCGTCGCAGCGTTGTGATAATGACCGATGGGGTGGACTCGTTTGACGAATTGGATTTTGAGAAGGTTTTGAGCGCGCTTCATCGTGCGCGTGCGACAGTCTACATTGTCAGCCAGAGCGCTATATTGTTGCGCGAGATCAAGCCGCGGGCGTTCAACGCGCTCTCCTGGTATGAGATGCTCGACCCTCAGGCTCGCAAGCGAATCGATCGCCTGCGCGCGTACTACAAACAATTAGAGGCGGCTGAGATCACTCTCAAAGGGCTCGCTGAAGAAACCGGCGGCGTGATGTGGAATCCCGGCACTCGCGAAGAATTTGGGAGGCAGAGCCCGCAGATAACCACCGAGATGGGGACCGAATATCTGTTTGCCTATTCAACGGAACGCCAGCCCGACGATACCAGGTTTCACGCGATAAACGTGTATACCACCGTACCGGGCTTACAGGTCCGTGCGCGACGAGGGATTTACGCGAACGTGATTGCGAGACGGGAGGCTAGCAGAACCGAGTCGGTCGAGGTTGAGATTGCGGAACGAACCACGGATAGGGTTTTCGTCTCAAGGATGCAGTCTTTGATCTCGGGTTTTCCCCCCAGCCTCTAAGCACCGCCCAGCACCCAAGAGTGGCTAGTCGGTCAGTTTGAGATGAAGTTCAGAGGGCAAGCCTTAGCTTTGCTTGTTTCGTTCGCAGGATCATTTAAGAGCAACCTAAGGCTTGTACCCTGAACCTCAGACTGACCCACTGCCCCAAAGTGGCTATTCTTGAGTACACTTTTCGGCTCTGTTATACTGCAATCGTCTATTCGTAGAACGGCAGACTGAATGTCCGGACTCGGCGGCTACCGGTGGACGCGGAAAGTCACAATTCATGATCGATCTGGAAATCTACACCGACAAGATCGCCGAGAGCGGCCGCCGACTGATTCGCAAAGCCTATGAAGAAGCTCGGGGCCGCGATCACAACCAGCTTGCACCGGAGCATCTTTTCGTTTCCATCGCCGAAGTAGAACGACCGTTCTTCAACGAAGTGATGCAGAGTCTCAACCTGGACCCTCAGGTCGTCATACAGGCGCTTGAAACCAAACTGGATCAGCGCGACTACCTTGGCAGGGGCATGAAGATTTCCGAGCCGCTCAGGACTCTTCTGTCCAACGCCCTCAAGCACTCGCGCGAGCAGGGGCGCAGGCTCATCGAGTCTACTGATCTTTTCTACGCCCTGTTCACCGATACGCATAGCTATCCTGTTGAGCTGCTCCGGCGGCTGGGCGCCGACCGCGAGATGGTGATGCAAAAGATAGCGACTCGGGTGCGCAGCCACGAAGAGAAGGAAGAGAAGTACCGGCGTCGATATGAGCTTCCGCCTT
>CAZOOE010000140.1:2963-5659 GCA_964581275.1 uncultured Clostridia bacterium | reverse complement strand
GACGGTGGCGTGGCGCTGCCCGCAGGTGGTGGTGCGGAAATCTAGGGCTTCTGGTGAGAAGCCTAGAAGAGAAGGAAGGTAAGTACGGGCGTCTATATGGGCTTACTCCTTCCCTCAAACACTTCGGCGTGAGTCTAAACAAGTTGGCTCGACAGGACAAACTGCCGCCGGTCATCGGACGCAACGAAGAGATCAGACAAATCGTCGAGATACTCTGCCATCGTGAACGCGCTAACTCTCCGATGCTTGTGGGCGAGGCCGGAGTCGGCAAGACGGCGGTTGTCGAGGGGCTTGCGCGCAAAATCGAGCTTGAGCCTGAGATTCTGCCGCAGCGGCTACGCAGCGCTCACATCGTCCAGCTTCAGATGTCCGGCATCGTCGCCGGCACCATGCTTCGAGGCATGTTCGAAGAGCGCATCCAGGGCATCATCAGCGAAGTAAAAGAGCGCGACAACCTGATTCTATTCATCGACGAGGCTCATACCATCATAGGCGCAGGATCGGCTCTGGGAGCGAGTTCTGACGCAGCAAACATGTTCAAATCCGCGCTGGCGCGAGGTGAGATTCGAATCATCGGCGCGACCACGATGACCGAATACAAGGAGTACATTTCCGAAGACGAAGCGCTTGCCCGAAGGTTTCGGCTTGTCAAGGTTGACGAACCCTCGGTTGAAGACACGCGCAAGATCATCGCCGGCGTGCGCCCAAGACTCGAGCGCAATTATTCGGTCACCATTTCCGATGAGGCTATCGAGACCGCCCTGGAAATGGCGCCGCGATATGTCCGCAACTTACATCTGCCCGACAAGGTCATCGGATGGCTCGACACGGCGTCGGTGAAAGTCGAAATCAGCCAGCCCGAGTTGTCAGAGGTTCGATCCGAACACATCATTGACGTGATAAGTCAAGAATCGCGGATCCCGCGGGATATGATTTTCCGCGACACCAACGACCGCTTCGCGCATATGGAGGGCGCTCTCGGCGGTCGGGTGATCGGGCAGAAGGAGGCGATTAAGGCGGTGGCCCAACGACTGCGACTCAACAAGGGCCCGCTCAAGGAAAACTTCTATAAGCCCGACGGCGTGCTGTTGTTCCTTGGCCCGACCGGTGTGGGCAAAACTGAGCTCGCAAAGGCGGTGGCCGAGTTCATGTTCGGCGATGACGACAAGATGGTTCGCATTGATATGTCCGAATACCAGGATGGGACGATCGCCATCGAGAAGTTGATTGGAATGCCCCGCGGGATCGTCGGTAGCGAGCGGGGCGGCATACTGACTGAACGGCTCCGAGACAACCCGTACACCGTCCTGTTGCTCGACGAGATCGAGAAGGCGTCTCCCTACCTGCTCAACTTGTTTTTACAGGCGTTTGATGAGGGATGGATCACTGACGGCCGCGGTAAGAAGGTTTATCTCTCAGACGCGATCGTCATCATGACTTCGAATCTCGGGTCGGACAGTTTTAAGAAATACATGAAACCGCTCGGGTTCGGCACCAAGACCCTTGCCGACGTCAAACAGATCAAGCGAGAGGTGATCAAAGCGGCGGAAGAGCGGTTCTCACCTGAGTTCCGGAATCGCATCGACGAGATCGTAGTGTTTTCTCCGCTCACTCAAGACGAAGTGAAGCAGATCGCTGAGCTGTATCTGGGTATCATTAAGCGCCAGATGAAACGGCAGGGCAAGGAACTTGCGTTGAGCGAAGCTGCGGTCGTGCACCTTGTTGAGAAGGGTTTCAGCCCGACCTACGGAGCGCGTTTTCTCAAACGAACGATTGATGAGATCGTGAAGCTGCCGATGACTACCAGATGGAAAGAATCAGAACGGTTCGAAGTGACCTTCGAGGACGGCGAGCTAAAAATCAGCGTATCGCAGCCTTGAGCTTGACTGAAGTTGATGAGCTTGTGAAGCGGCGCATCTACCAACCGTGCGCCGCTTTTCTTCATGCGTGGCTCCCGGTGTCTGCGGTACAATTTGAATCATCAAGCTAAAAACGCTCGGAGGCAGACTTGTTAAGATCAGGAAACACGCTTGCTCCCCTCTTGCTCACTGCGATGGTGATCCTTCCGTTGGTGGTGGCCGCGCAGGAACCCGACGAAAACGATTCAGCGAAGGCGACTGCGCTTGTGCGTGATGCAGTAGCGGCGCGAGGCGGTGACACCTATTTGAAGATAAGCAGCCTCGAGAGCCGTGGCCAGTACACCCCGTTCGAAAAAGCGGTGTCTGGTGATCCGCAACCATTCGTCGACTATATTGTTTATCCGAGCAGAGAACGGACCGAGTTTGGCAAGGGCGACGGCAAATTCATCCAGACCAACTCTGAAAAAGCGAACTGGGTCTATGACGCGACTCAGAGGATGATTCGGGATCAGAAGGAAGAACAAGTAAAACAATTTCAGCAGGGCGCGCGTTACGATCTCGACAATCTTTTGAGGACTGCGTCGCAGCAGGCGGGCGTGAAACTGGTTTACCTCGGCCGGCGGGAAGCCTGGCGTAACACCTTCTCCGAAGCCTTGCGTGTCGATTTCGCCGATGGAGGGACCGCGACATTGCACTTCGATCCGCGGTCGAAGCTTCCAATGATGATTGAATACAAGAGCGTCGGGGAAGCGGGAACCGTCAGTAACGAGGTGCGTTATTTCCGCTGGGTCGATCTGCACATCTGGAACGCGCTAGAGTTGGATGGATGGGTGATCT
>CAZOOE010000140.1:0-2953 GCA_964581275.1 uncultured Clostridia bacterium | reverse complement strand
TGTTTCCCAATATTCAGGATTAGTTTTGAAATGGCAAGCCGAGCTCGCGTGTGAGCTTTGACTCTGTGAGTTTCAACGTAAGCATTCCCGACAAGCTATTCGCAAAACCGTCCAATATCAAAGACGTGAAGTGACTGATCTCAGTTAATCCTCTCTTTATAACCCTGAGTAAACGATCGGAACCGCTGGCGCATCCTGCCTATTCCCTCGCCGATCTCTTTCAAATCGCGAAGCATTTGATCGAGCCTTTCGACTCTCCATTCCGGATCGCCCGGCATTGCGGAGAGTTGGACCTCCAGAGCTGCCAGTCGCGCCTCGACTGAAGCGAGGTGCGACTTGACCTCGGCCCACAACTCCTCGACCGCGACAAGGTATTCGCCTATCCCGTCCTGAAACTCCGACACTCTAAAGCGGAGGTCCGCAAGCGATTCCTTGAGCGTGTCAACCGTGACCTTACCTTCTTCCTGTTCTTCGGACATTCCTTGTAAGCGCTTTCTTCAGGCAACCGTGACCTCTTTGGCGAGATATACATCCTGAATCGCATTCAGAATCTTCACGCCCTCAGGCATCGGCTTCTGGAAGGCTTTGCGGCCCGAGATCAATCCGGTTCCCCCGGCTCGTTTGTTGATCACCGCGGTCTTGACGGCTTGCTGAATGTCGTTTTCTCCAGATGCCCCGCCCGAGTTGATCAAGCCTGCCCGACCCATGTAACAATTTACTACCTGGTAGCGGGTGAGATCGATCGGATGATCACTGCTCAGTTCGGAATACACCTTCTTATCAGTTTTGCCGAACTTGAGCGCGTTGTAGCCGCCGTTATTCTCGGGTAGTTTCTGTTTTATTATGTCGGCTTCAATGGTGACACCCAGATGATTCGCCTGGCCGGTCAGATCGGCCGCCGCGTGATAGTCGGCTTCCTTGGTATTGAACCCGGCGTTTCGGAGATAGCACCACAACACCGTGAACATCCCAAGTTCGTGCGCGCGCGCAAAAGCCTTGGTGACCTCCTGAAGCTGCCGCTTCGATTCCTCGGATCCGAAGTAAATGGTCGCGCCGACTCCGGCGCAACCTTGTTCATATGCCTGGTCGATCGACCCAAAGATTATCTGGTCGAAGGTGTTCGGGTAAGAGAGAAATTCATTGTGATTGAACTTGAGGATGAACGGGATTTTGTGCGCGTACCTGCGCGAGACCGAACCGAGAACCCCGAGCGTGGTAGCTACGGCGTTACAACCTCCCTCGATTGCGAGCTTCACGATGTTCTGCGGGTCGAAGTACTCCGGATTAGGAGCGAATGAAGCTCCGGCCGAATGCTCGATGCCCTGATCAACTGGTAGAATCGACAGGTATCCGGTCCCGGAGAGCCGTCCGTGATTGAACGTAGCACCGAGGTTGCGCAGTACTTGAGGCCGGCGATCAGTCGCGACCATCACACGGTCTATAAAGTCGGGTCCTGGCAGGTTTAGCATCTCTTTTGGGACGGTCCTGCACTGATGGGTCAGCAGAGACTCGGCTTCGGCGCCGAGGATCTGTTCGATGTCTTTGATCATATCGCCTCCGTTGGCGCGCAACGCGCGGTATGTTGCAAGGAATGAGTTCGCCGGGTTTTCCCGGCTTGAACATTCTAAGCGGCGCTGAATCCGAGGTCAAACTCGATAGAAAAACTCGATAGAGAAAATGGGGCGCGAGTCGAGCCTGCGTCAAAAGGAGGACCTGAGATTTATAAATTCCAGAAGGGTTCTGCGGGAAAAACAGCCTCGAGTCGGCTGTGTGTAGATGGAGAGGGTTTCGCGCAAAGGACGCAAAGATTCGCAAAGGCGCAGAGGGATTGCTAGGGTTTGCCGGTTGCTTTCTTGATCTGCTTCTTCATCTCGCGCTGGGTGTCTTCGATACCTTTCTCTGCATCGCGCAGCACCTTCTTTGCTTTGTCCTCGATATCCTGACCCTCGGGCCACGCGAAGCCCGGAATGGGAGTTTGCTCGGGGTGCTCGCCGGTGTGAGCTTCGCAAAGCTGCTGCGGTTGAGTGCCTTCGATGAAGTACTCGGTGCGGCGAGCGGGGCACTGGTCGGTTGCGATTAGCCCGGTCGTCGGATCGATCTCGTCGCTAACGATACCGTCGGGTGGGGGTGGGAAGCTCTCGCCACCCAGATCTGGCCGCAGCACAAGCGCCGTTTTCATAAACGACGTCCAAATCGGCAGCGCCGACTTGGCGCCTTCAAGCCCAAGCTCGGAGTTGTCGTCAAAGCCGACCCAAACCACACAAACCAAGTTTGGTGTATATCCGGCAAACCAGCCGTCCCGTGATGTGCCGGTCTTGCCGGCAGCGGTCCCAGTGAATCCCATCGCTCTCGCTCGAGAAGCCGTGCCGCGATTTAACACGTCCTGCATGATGTTGGTCATCAGCCAACTGATCTCCGGTTTGAGCGCCTGCTTCGTCTGCGGCTTCGCTTCAGTCAGGCCCACGCCGTCGGAGTTAGTAACGCGCTTGATCGGGCGCGACTCCGACAGCAGCCCGCCGTTCGCAAATGCGGTATACGCCGACGCGACTTGCAACGGCGTGGCCTCGGCGGTTCCAAGCGCGAGAGCAGGGAAGGGCTGCGGGCGCGGCAGCCCGAGCTTTTCAGCCTGGCGCGCGATCTTCGAATAACCGACCTTCTCGGCGACGCGCACTGTCACAACGTTTAGCTAATGCACCAACCCCTCGGGTAAGGCGACGTCCCCGTTCCAATATGTCTTGCCCAAGTTCCCCGGCCAGCTCTACTTTTTGCCGTTCCAGACGGGTGATGCGAACGGTCTCCTCGGCGATGGCATTGGGCTGGAAGACAGGCGCGGGCGAGGCGCTTGCCGGGGTTGGCGGAGGCGTCTGGATGGCCGGCTGTGGTTGTTTCTGCCTGGCTCGCCGCTCACCGATCGAAAACCCGGTTATGCCGATGACGGCGCAAGCCGCCACGG
>CAZOOE010000139.1:0-13303 GCA_964581275.1 uncultured Clostridia bacterium | reverse complement strand
TGGGACGTTATGCGAAGTGACGACGCCGGCGATTCTTGGCGCGAGATCAGTGGGAATTTGCCGACCGACTTCGGATTCGTGATTGACGTGCACGCGCACGAGCCGGAAACCATCTACGTCGTGCCGATCAAGAGCGACGCGGAGCACTATCCGCTCGACGGAAAGCTGCGAGTCTATCGCAGCCGAACCGGTGGAAACGAATGGGAGGCGCTCACCAACGGCTTGCCGCAAAGCAACTGCTACGTCAACGTGCTTCGCGACGCGATGGCGATAGATTCACTCGACTCGTGCGGGGTGTACTTCGGTACTACCGGCGGCCAGGTGTACGCCTCGACCGACGCCGGCGATAACTGGGCGCCCATAGTCAGAGATCTTCCGCCAGTGTTGTCGGTCGAAGTTCAGGTGCTGAGATGATCCGAGTGGTGCTCCCGTATCACCTGCGAACGCTGGCGAGAGTCGATGACGAAGTTCAAGTCGAGGTTCACGGCAAGGTGACGCTGAGCTCGGTTCTCGACGCACTCGAAGCGCGCTATCCGATGTTGCGCGGTACGATTCGCGATCAGGTTACTCAGCAGCGTCGGCCCTTCCTGAGGTTCTTCGCCTGCGAGGAGGATCTGTCCCACAAACCACCGGACACGCCGCTGCCCGACGCGGTCGCGACTGGAGCGGAGCCTCTTGTGGTCCTGGGGGCGATTGCCGGTGGCTAGGCGGTGCGAATAGGAACCAGAAGGCGCGTCGTTGCCGCGACCTCTTCCGGCGTCGATGCACGACAACAAAGTGGACGATGTTTTATCGAGTCTTTAGTCAGGAACAAGACACTAATGAAATACATATTGCTGATTCATCACCAGGAGATACTGGACGAGGATGAGCGACAAGCCTTGCTGGCGGAGTCCGTGGGGCTTGCGAATCAACTCCACGAGAATCGCCAGTATCTGGACGCCGCGCCGTTACACCCAACATCGGCGACGGTCAGCGTCAAGGTTCGCGCTGGAAATCGAGTGGTGACCGACGGTCCGTTCGCGGAGACGCGCGAGCAGATCGGCGGCTATTTTCTGATTGACGCCGCGGATCTCGACGCGGCGATCGATATTGCCGGCAGAATTCCGGGAGCGCGGATCGGAAGCGTTGAAGTCCGACCGGTGAGAGAGGTCGAGGGACTGCCGAGGGTCTAGTGTTGGCCAAGCTGCAATGTTTTGAATGGGGCTTACCAGATCAGAACTGTTAAAGGCTAGGCCAAGATCGCCGAGTATTTTGCATCACTCATCTGTCTCGTCACCTTGCCGTTCGTAGTCCGGCTTTAGTTAGGCGGAAGTTTGTACTCCCAGACCAGCCAGCGCCCTTACAAGCTTCCGCGTGAAGGCCGGCCTACGAACCCACGCGATACACGCTACCATCGGCTACGCTTGCTTACACCAGGAGTTCATACCTTCATTCAGACCCACGCTTTCTTGATCACCGACGAAACAGGTATTGCCGACGCTCTTGCCTTCTATTCCGTCTGATGTTGACATGCCTCGACGCCAACGGTGGGATCGAACGGAAATGATGATCCAGCAAAATATCGCCCAATCGTTCCAATCGCCTGTCGTGCGAGTGTTGCTCGGCGCGATCGCGATCGCCTTGCTCTACGTCCTGTGGAAAGAGGTTCGGAAGATCCCCGCCCGACTGTTCACTCTGATGGCTACGGCGTTCGTTGACATGGTCGGGCTGTTGATGATCATTCCGCTGTTGCCGTTTTACGTAAAGGAACTGGGCGGGTCGGGGATCGATCTATTCGGGCTCCACTTTGGAATCGGGATCATCTCCGGTTTCATCGTCGCGGCTTTCACCATCGCACAACTGTTGAGCGCACCAATGTGGGGCAGGTTTTCTGATCGCACGGGTCGTCGGCCGGTGCTGCTGATCGCCCTTGGCGCAGCCGGGATTGCGTATCTGATCTTCGGCTTCGCGCACTCGCTGTTCGTCTTGTTTCTCTCGCGGTTGGTGCAGGGAGCGGGGGGCGGCACGGTAGGTGTGATTCAGGCCTACGTCGCCGACTCGACCGATCCGAAGGACCGCGCGCGAGCTCTGGGGTGGCTCTCGGCGACAACCAATCTCGGTGTAGCGCTGGGGCCCGTGCTCGGTTCCTTTGCCATTGCATTAGGCAAGCGCGACGTGATGCCGGGACCGGGGACGTTGGAGTTGGGGCGCGCGATGCCGGGAATCATGGCGGCCGGGCTTTGCGCTCTAAACATGATCTTCGTAGCGCGATATCTGAAGGAATCGCGTGATTTCACTGAGCCGCACGCTTTAGGGGAGAAACGCCCAACCTCTCGTCAAGCGATCTGGCGAGTGATCTCGCATTCGAGCGAGCCCGCGTCACGGCTAATCTGGATTTATGCGATTTCCATCGGCGCCTTCCAAGGAAGCTTCTCAGTGCTCGCGCTTTTCCTGAACGCGCGCTTTCAGGTTACCGAACAGACGATTGGCTATTTCTTCATGTACATCGGGTCGATTTCTGTTTTCGCCCGGGTGTTGCTATTGGGCCGCGCGGTCGATTGGCTCGGCGAGGCGAATCTATCGCGTCTTGGACTCGTGCTTCTGGCAGGTGGGGTTCTCGGTATGCCTCTATCGCGAAACCTGGGCATGCTGGCGTTCGCCGTAGCACTGATTCCGCTGGGCACCGCCTTTACGTTTCCGTGCGTAACAGCGCTGCTCTCACGGGTGATTGCTCCCACGGAGCGCGGACTGTACATGGGAATGCAACAGACATATGGCGGCGTCGCTCGGATCATCGCGCCGCTGTTTTTTGGATGGGCTTTTGATTCGATCGGAGTCTCGTCGCCGTACTTCTTCTCATCGGCGATCATCATCGCGACGATTTCGCTGGGATTCGGGTTGGATCAGTACGCTAGGCCAAGACTTGCTGTTGTTCCAGAACCAGGCGCGGATGAAAGCAAAGCATAGGCTTAAACTCCTGAGCTATCGTGCAAGAAGACAAAGCCGCGGAATCGTACCGGTAGAGTTACGGGTAAAGAGAGAATGAAGCCAAGTTGAGCGTACTAGTTCAGTTCGACTGCCGGCGGCGCGATGCGAGGCGCCGGGTCACCGATGAACTCGTGAGCTCCCGCAGCGCATCCTTCCCTACCCACCGGGCCGAGGCCTCCGGTGACTCTGCCAGGCGACGGGAAATCGACACCGCCGCCGCGTTAAGAGCGGGATTCCGTTTCCCGATTGCGCGCAACGCCATATTCACCGCCTTCTTGACGAAGTGCCGTTCGTCGCCGGCGGCGCGCAGTACGAAGATCAGACCCTGGATAAACTGATCGTTGCTGGCGAACTTGTCATGTACGGTGAGAGACCACAACAACGCAAAGCCGGCGCGCTTGACGAATTCGTCCTCTTGTTTGCACCACTGCGCGACCTTGCGCCAGGCGTGAGGCGTGCGGTCGAACAGGTTGAAACACAGGGTGTCGACGATCCCCCAATTATCGAAGTCCCGAGCCCAGCGGTCCATCTGTGCGGGAGTGACAAGGTCCGGTTCGTCGACGAACGACGTCAGCATTCGGGCTTCGTACCAGCCAGTTTCCCAAAGCGCCGCGGCGAGCTCGTGATTCCGCCCGAGGGGCCTGGCCACTTTCTGTATATTGGACATCGATACACCAAACGCCTTGTCGGTGTAGATGCCGTATCGTTGCGACATGTCTTCGCGGACGCGCTTGTTAGCGAGCCGCTTCAGCGACTTGAGCACCGCCTGGACTTGATCTTCGAGCGACGGCTGCGCGTTCTTTTTCTTCGGCTTGGCATTGGCGTCCGGTGATGCGGTAGATTGAAGTCGCGAAGTCACGGTCTGCGATCTCTTCTTTGTTGGCTTGGCTGGAGCGCTCTTCGTGGGCGGCATACGTATCTTCCTCTATCGTCGCGGAATGATCGGCGTCAGGCCAGCAGCATGAACGCTGCCGGTCGGTCCAACCAACTGAGCCGATCACACCATCTTCAACACGCCAACGCAAGCCCAGCGGCGCAGCGCTTACTGCTTCGCGGCATTTCTCTGCATCCGCTCGCAATTCGCCTCCTCGCGTTCGGCCTCCTCGCGAGAAAATGTCTCCGGAGCAAAGTCAGACGTCTCAAAGATCGGGCGAAGCTCGCACTCCCCTTCCCCCAGCACATTGAGAAAGCGCGTCGTCCATTCGATCGCTTCGGCCATCGTCTTCACCTCGAACAGTGCGTAGGAGGCGACCAGTTCTTTCGTTTCAATAAACGGCCCGTCAGTGACTGTGATCTTGCCGTTGGACAACATGACGCGCGCGCCCTTCGAGCTCGGCTGGAGCCCGTCCGTCGCAAGCAACACGCCGGCTTTCGTAACCTCCTCGATAAATGTCCCCATTTTCTCAATCAGCTCCTTGCTCGGGGGAGCGCCCGCTTCGGAGTGTTTGTCAGCTTTAAGCAGTCCCAAGATTCGCATTTTTGTATCTCCTTCCGTTTTTATCGGACTCGCCAGCCTTTGTCGATGTAACGATACTGACCGACCTCAGTGATCTGAATAGCCGCGCGGTATCGGCCTGCTGTCTCAGTCCTCAAGACCTTTGTTTCAGTTGCAATCTGCTCTTCGTCGGGTCCCTCGCGCAACGCTTCCCTGAGCACCCTCCCCCCCAGGTACTCGCCAGCACTATCGCCTTTCAAAGTTAAAATGGTAGGCGCGATATCGACGTTACCAGCCGCCGTTCGAACAGTAGCGCCGCGCTTAAAATCGGGACCCCAAAGTATCAACGTGTTTCGCACCAGCCACGGGCTCAGGCCTCCATGCCCGCTGCCGGTCCCAGTAAGCGGACCGGCAGCACCGGCTCCGTCGGTGTAGTGCGTACCCGCCACACCAAACTCATTGACCTTTGACGTCCACGGCAAGGTGAACAGGATGTCCGGACCTCGGTGTGCGTTCGTCTGCTTAATCAACTCAAGCGAAAAGGTTCCTGAAACCCATCCAAGCTCTGCGCTTCTTTTGCGCGGCCGCGCGAGTTGTCGTCCCGTCGATGAAAATGGTTCTCGCGACGGCGTGGAGGGCGCGGCGGTGGAGGAAAAGGTGTTCGCGGCGTGGGGAAAGTTCACATGGGCCCAGTCGTGGGCTTGCAGGAAGCGCACGATTCGTCTGATGTGTCGCGGGTCTCGACCCTTGACGTGCACGAGGACCGACTGTCCGTTCGAAGCCAACACTACGTCGTCCGAATCGGCGGCGGTTTTGAGTCCAGCGTTCATCAACGCTCGAGATGCGTCAACCCTGAAGTTGTGCAGGCTAAAGCCGTGGTCAGAGAGCACTATCACATCGGTCTTGTCGGCGAGGCCAAGTTCCTCGAGCTTCGCGAGCGTAAGCGCGAGGTTGCGGTCGCTGTTGGCGAGTGCCTTCCGAGCCCCTTGCGACCCAACGCCGTGGGCGTGTTGGGAACCGTCGGGCTCGGTCTGCCAATCGATCACCACGTCGGGGTGTAATTCCGGCAGGACATACTCGCGCAGCACTCGGTCCGCCCAGTCGACTGCCGAGCTGTTCTCTTCCGTGGGCGCCGGACCGAAACGCGAGAGGATAGCGGCGCTAACGTCATCCGGATAAGCAACACGTTTACCAGGATCGAAGTTTCCGTTCACCAGCACGCCAACACCCTCAGGCGCTCGATGACTCAAAAGCAATGCGCTGCCGGTCGACCCGGAGCTGACGGCGGCGAACTTGCTGCCGTCCCCGCTCAGCCTTTCGGCCATGCTGGGAGCAAAGAGCAGGCGCCCTCCGCTGATGTCTCGCAGCTTTAACAACTGGCGATAATCGCTGGTGTTGAAGGGACGGTTGGGATTCACGCCAGGCACAAACATTGAGTTGCTGACGAGCCCGTTGACATCGGGGTAGTGTCCGGTTGAAATAGCTGCGGCGTTGACTCGCGTGACCGTGGGAAAAACCGAATGCGAGTTAACATAGTTCACGCCCTCCTGACGCAGGCGGAAAAGCGTAGGCGTGTCTTCGCGATTGATCGAATCAGGACGCAGCCCATCCACGACAACTATCAGGATAAGACGAGCGACGGACCGTGATTGGCCGGTCGGCCGCGCGGCTTCTCCCTGAAAGGGGATTTGCGGGCCGAGTACTATGATACTCACACCCAGCGCCAGCCCAACCAGGGAACGCCTCATTCTTCTCATGGCAGCCGTACTCTTCCCTCCCCCCACTCGTGTCACGACTTGTTCTGTTCGTCGATTTGAGCTCGCAGGCGCTCCTCCTGCTCTCTCAGCTCGGGTGTGGAGTCGGCAAGAAAGTCCGATGCTTCGAACACTTGACGGATCTCCATCTCGCCCTCCTCTACGCCTGCGGGACTGGGACAGCGTTTTATCCACTCGACGGCCTCGTCCATCGACTTCACTTCCCACATCCAGAAGCCGGCGATGAGCTCCTTGGTTTCCGCAAATGGCCCGTCTATCACGGACGCCTTCCTTCCAGAAAACTTGACTCGCCTGCCCTTCGAGCTCGGATGGAGCCCCTCGGCCGCGAGCATCACACCCGCCTTCACCAGGTCCTCGTTGTACTTCATCATCTCGCCCACGAACTCCCCGTCCGGGAAAACACCCGCCTCGGATTGCTTGTTAGCTTTGATCAGCACCATAACTCGCATGGCATTTCTCCTTTTTCTTTGAGTTTATTGCTGGAATTTCACACATCTCCTATGGAGCAACTCCAGCATCTAGTCGTATGTCGAACGGCGGCCAGCGAGATCGACAATTCCCCCATCTCTTCTTGGAAAGTATTTTTGAAGCTCTTCGTGTACATTCCAGAATTACAATGCTCGGCGAGGAGCATCGAGTTGAGCGCTTGCCGACTTTGCGCGGCCCAGCAGATCGGGGGACTTCATCTGGTGGCATTGTTCTTGAAAATGCGGCTGCGGTCCTTTCCATCGAAGGTCTTCCACCGAGTTAAAGACAAGCACATCCGGTCGTAGGGTCGCGAGCGTTCGAAACAGAAGAGCCTCGTTCCATGAATTGAACAGAGACGTGGACAGCCGGAGAGCGCTGCGAATCGAAGGATGCCAATCTCGCCAATCCTTTGGAATGTTTTCGAGATGGTAGTACTGAGACAAGATCAGGGCGGCAGATTTCGGGCCCAATCCAGGCACACCCGGAAAACCGTCAGCGCTGTCACCAACCAGCGCCAGGTAGTCTGGTATCGACTGCGGCTTAACCCCGAATTTGGCAATGACGCCGGCTTCGTCGCGCAAGACGTCGCGCCGGCGATCCAATTGCACGACTCGTGAGTCAACAACGCACTGGCTCAGGTCTTTGTCCGGCGTGCAAATGATTACCTGTCGCACGCGGTCATCCGCGGCTGCTTTGGTGGCCGCCGCAGCGAGCGCATCATCGGCCTCATAGTAGACCATCGGCCACACCACGACTCCCATCGCTTCCAATGCTTCTTCGAGGACCGGGAACTGCGATTGCAACTCGGGAGCGACCCCTTCACCAGTCTTGTATCCCGCATACAACTCATTCCGAAACGACTCGATTACATGATCGGTAGCAACGCCGATGTGGGTTGCGCCGCGTTCGATCATGGAGAGAACCGAATGCAAGACGCCGCGCACCGCGCCGACCTCGTGTCCATTCACGTCTTGAGCAGGTGGCACTGCAAAAAAGTGCCGAAAGAGCTCGTACGTCCCATCAACTAAATGCACATCCATAGCATTTCGCCCTTTGTTGGGATTTTTCTGATGTGTGAATTCAAGCCCAGCACTTGTCTAAACTAAGTTGTTCGCCCATTGGACGGTGGTATCCGTGCAAATCGGTCGAATCGGCGTCATCCGTGGTCTGCACACCACTAGCAACCTCGACCACCGATGACGCGGACTCGTTGGATTTGCGCGAATCTCAAGGAGACGTGACCAGCGGCAATTCAATAAAACTGGCCTGACCGGGCGCGTGGTAAATGCGCTGCGTGGCCTTTCGGTAATCGCCGGCCTTAGCCCAAAAAATGTTGGGCACAAATGTTTGCGGATTGCGGTCGTAGAGCGGAAACCAACTAGATTGGACTTGCACCATGATTTTGTGGCCCGGCAGGAAGACGTGATTCGCGGTCGGGAGAGCGAATCGGTACAGCAATGGCTTGTCAGCCGCGATCGGTTTCGGAGTTTCCAGACTCTCGCGATAGCGGCCACGAAAGATGTCCGCTGAAATCATCAACTGATAGCCGCCCATCGCCGGTTGGGCGGCGACTTCCGCGGGATAGAGGTCGATAACTTTCACGACCCAGTCCGAGTCAGTGCCGCTCGTCGATGCGATCAAATTAACGATTGGTTCTCCGCTGATCTTCACCGGAGCGGTCAGCGTCTCCGAGACGAACACCGCCACATCCGGGCGACCTGATTGCTCACGCTGGTCGTCGACAAGCCATCGAGACCAACTGTTCCCATCGATTGGGCGCGCGCGAAACGGCACCGGCTTCGCTGGATCCGAAATGTACTCGTCGAACTCAGCGTCACCGGCCCCCGGCCGGGCAAAGCTCACCTTGAGGCCTGCGTTGAGATAGAGAGGGGTCGGCTGGAGTGTACAACCGCTTGCGCACCCGGCCGGCCAAGCGGGCAGGCGTCGCCAAGTGTTTGTGCCGGTTTCGAAAGCTACCACCGGCGGAATATCAGCCTTCGGCGCGTTGTCCTTCAGATACTGATCGAGGAACGGGCGCAGGATCTCGCGTCGGAAAGTCAGCGCTGTATCGCTGTTGAACTTCAACGCGCCCAGCGTGCTGCCGTCTCTGATCTCCTGTCCGTGATGCCACGGACCCATAACAAGGAACACCTTGTCGTTGTTTGTGTCCTTCGGTTTGACGGCCTTGTATACCGCGATGTCGCCATAAATATCCTCCTGGTCCCAAAGACTGTGGACCAGCATGAACGGTACCTTAAGAGGTTCGCGCGCAAGTATCTTGTCGACCGCCTGATCGCGCCAGTAGGCGTCGTAGCTCGGATGCTCGAGAAGCCGCCGCCAGAACCCGACCTGTTCGAGTCCGCGCCGGCGTCCAAGCTCACCAGCGGATCCAGCCTCCATGAACATGTCGTAGTCGTCAAAATGGCTGGTCCACCACCTGATCTCATTCGCGCGCGTGGCCTGTTGATCGTAAATGTAAGACATACCTTGCTGACGGAAGGCGCCGTTGTGAAACCAGTCATCGCCCATCCAGCCGTCGACCATCGGGTTCATCGGGACCGAGACTTTTAGCGCCGGGTGCGGATTGACCAGCGCCATCAAGGGCAAAAAGCCGTCATAAGAAATACCAAGGATTCCTACTTTGCCGTTGGTTTCCGGAATGTTCTTTACCAGCCAGTCGATGGTGTCGTAGGTGTCAGTCGCGTGATCCACCATGGTAGGGTTCTGGGGTCCGTGCAGTGGGCGGTTCATCACATAGTCACCCTCGGAACCGTACTTGCCGCGAATGTCCTGAACCACACGGATGTAACCGCCTTCGACAATCACATCGGTGGCGTTGTCATATCCGTAGAGGATCGGGCCGAGATGGGAGCTCTGAGTGTGGCTCGTTAGTTCGGTGGCATTGTAGGGCGTGCGCGTCAGCAGGATCGGCGCGCTGCTGGCGCCCTTGGGGATCAGGATGACGGTGTGGAGCTTGACCCCGTCACGCATGGGGATCATCACATCGTGCCTCTTGTAGTCGAATCCGTCGTTCGTGGGTACAAACTTTGCTGGCGTCTCGCTCTGCAAGGTCCCAGGCTTATCGGGCGGTTTCGGCGTCTGGGCGGGAACCTGCCTGGTGATTAACAACCCCACCAGCATCAGCGCCGAAGTCAACGTGCGGACAGCATTAATTGTCATTAAATAACACCTCGTGTCTCTCAAAAAGACTCCAGAGATCGCGGCCTAGTGCGCGCGATCTACAAATATGACCGGCACATTCTACCGGTCTTTGCTATTGCACACCAAGCCAAGGAATCGTGGGTAGTGGGTAAGTTTTGAGATGAGGTTCAGAGTACAGCTTTAGCTTGCTCATAATTCTGCGAACGAAACAACCAGGCTAAAGCTTGTACGCTGAACTTCATCTCACCCTGACCCATTCCCTTTCCATACGCCCAACGCACAAATCGCCCTGAAAGGCCTTTACAACAGGGGTTCGCTCTGCTAGAGTCTAGTTTAGGTAAAGGTAACCTTAACTATTACTCAGGCGCAGGAGACCGACAGCGTGGCGAATACGACATCGGTGAGCAAGAAAACGGTCGCAACTCAGGGAGGGGCCTGGCCGACAATTGGAGTCAGCGTAGTGATCTTCGCCCTGCGTCCTCGTGACGACTCGCAAGAACTGGCGGTCCTACTGGTCCGGAGAGAATCGCCACCGTTCGCTGGGCTGTGGGCGCTTACGGGAGGCTGGGTGCATACAGGCGAGGGGCTGGAGGAGTCGGCACGACGCCATCTCCTGACGAAGACCGGACTCCAAGCCACGTATCTAGAGCAGCTTTACACATTCGGAAGACCCGACCGTGATCCGCGCGAACACCGAATTGCCGTAGCCTATTACGCACTTGTCCCGGGCGAGGCCGTGGATCTTTCGACCGCCCAGCGCGAAGCTAGCTCGTTTGCCGTCTCGGCAGTGCCGAGAAAGCTCGCGTTTGATAACAACGAGATCCTTCGATACGCGCTCTGGCGGCTGCGTAACAAGGTCAGCTACGCTGATGTCGCGTTCCAATTGTTGCCAAGAAACTTCACCCTCTCCGAACTCCGTGAGGTCTACGAAGTGATCCTTGACCGGAAGCTCGATCCTACCAATTTCCGGCGCAAGGTCGAGGCCAGCGGGACCATAATTCCAACCAGCAGCAGGGTAGAAGGTGGGGCTCACCGGCCGCCTCGCCTCTATCGTTGCACACCAGGGCGGATTCGACCCGCTCTCATTCCGACAAACTGAATTTATGTCGCCATCCAACGCTCAGGAGATTCGTTTCATCAATGTTAAGGTGTCTGGCACCTTAACTGTCAGGAGAACGCCAAAATGACAATCCTCAACGCACCCGCGGCACCGGTGAAACTATGCAACTCAAAGCTGACACAGGAGCCCTGGCACTTCGACGCGCCGCTCCCGCCGCATTACGGCCCTGGATCGAGCCAGGATGATGTAATCCCTGCCGGCGCGCCCGTGCAGCACGCGCTCCCGTCGTTTTATCGCGCGCTCAACGAGGCACAGTTGGTGGGTCGAATAAGACGGGCCAAGGAAACGCTGGGTGAAAGGTCGGTAGTGCTCGGGCACCACTACCAGCGCGACGAGATAATTCGACACGCGGACCTTCGCGGCGACTCGTTCAAGCTCTCACAGCAGGCAGCCGCGCGAACGACTGCGGACTACATAGTGTTTTGCGGAGTCCATTTCATGGCGGAGAGCGCCGACATACTTGCTCAACCCCACCAACAGGTCATCCTTCCAAACATGGCAGCCGGCTGTTCGATGGCAGACATGGCGGACCCTGATGATGTGCTTGACGCGTGGGAAGCGCTGGCGGAAGTGTTGGGACCCGCAGACGGCGAGCGCGCGCCGCTTCTTCCGGTCACGTATATGAATTCAGCGGCGGCGCTCAAGTCGTTCTGTGGCGCGAACGGCGGAATCGTGTGCACTTCATCCAACGCCGAGCGGGTGTTGCGCTGGGCATTCGAGCGAGGCGAGCGCGTATTGTTCTTTCCAGATCAACATCTCGGGCGCAACACCGGATACGCGATGGGTGTGCCGCTCGATCGAATGTTGGTTTGGGACCCGGCTCAGTCGCTAGGCGGAAACACTGCCCAACAACTGCTGGACGCCCAAATTATTCTCTGGAAGGGCCACTGTTCAGTGCACAAGCGCTTTACCGTCGCGCAGATCGAGAAGGCTCGCCGCGATTATCCTGGGATCAATGTGATCGTTCATCCCGAGTGCGAGCTCCCAGTCGTTCAAGCTGCCGATCTCTCTGGTTCTACGGAGTTCATACTCGCGCGTATCGCCGGGGCCGAGCCCGGTTCGAAGTGGGCGGTCGGAACAGAGATCAGCATGGTACACCGGCTGGCATTAGAGAATCGCGACAAGCTGATCTTCTGTCTCGATCCGATTGTCTGTCCGTGCTCGACGATGTACAGGATCCATCCGGCTTACCTCGCCTGGGTTCTCGACAACCTTGTCGAAGGACGCGTGGTTAATCGGATTCAAGTGGATCCGGAGACGAAGCGATGGGCGAAGGTTGCGCTCGAGCGCATGCTTGCGCTTCCCTAGCGGCTGATCCGATCTTGAAATTGAGATTGTTGAAAATTGAAATAAAAGATCGCGCGCACAAGCGTGGATTCGAGTGAGTCACGGAGATTCTGGACATGTACGACTACATAATCATCGGAAGCGGAATAGCGGGATTGTTCACGGCGTTGCTGGCTTCGCAGCACGGCAAGGTTCTCGTGTTGACCAAGGCTGCGCTCGAAGAGAGCAACACGCGATATGCGCAGGGCGGGATCGCCGCAGCCATCTCACCCGCAGACAGTCCGCGCCTGCACTACGAGGACACAATCGCGGCGGGAGCAGGATTGTGCGACGAGCGCGCCGTCGAGGTACTCACCCGCGACGCACCGGGTCGAATCCAGGACTTACTTAGTCTCAGAGTGCCCTTCGATCGGCTGAACGGCGAGATCGCGCTCGGCCTTGAAGGCGCGCATCAAGTGCGGCGTGTTTTGCACGCCGGCGGAGACGCGACAGGGTTCCACATCGAGCAGACTCTCTGCCGTGCTCTTGCCGAGGCCGGTGTTGACGTCATACAGAGCCGCTTTGTCACCGAGCTCGTCATCGACGGAGGTCGAGCGTTAGGCGTTCGGACACTGTCAGATGAGGGGTCTCGAGTCCCGGAGCCGCGTTCTACGCTTCATCACGGGCGGCACATCGTTCTTGCAAGCCGCGGCCGCTTTCAGCATAAGTGCATTGAATCAAACGAGCCCTCGTCTTAAATCGCGTTGATAACTGTCGGTGATTAGCTTTGATTCGGACGAGTGCGTCAACCTTCAAGCGTTATGAACGAATTCCATTTTCTCACCAGGCGTACCGTCACGGTCTTGTCTCTCCTCGCCCTCGCTGCTCTGGGACGCGGTCGGTGTGCCCTATTCCCCCGCCACGGGACTGCCGATCGAAAGCCAGACCGTGTCGCAGATGGTCGACCGCGTGCTGGCGCTCGGCGAGGGCACCCGGCTCTATCTGCTGGCGCCGGTCGTGCGCGGCCGCAAGGGCGAATACAAGAAGGAGCTCGCCGAGTACCTGAAAAAGGGCTTTCAGCGCGTCAAGATCGACGGCACCTTCCAT
>CAZOOE010000138.1:0-13370 GCA_964581275.1 uncultured Clostridia bacterium | reverse complement strand
TGCCGTTTGAAAAATCGTAAAACCTGCCGTGTCACAGGAAGTGTATTCTAAATATCTCGCCGGTGGCGGCCATGATTTCGGTATTAAGATCGCGGTCGACTCTGTTGGGAACGCCTACGTGACTGGCAGCGCGACATGGGGCTTCCCTATAACTCCTGACGCTTTTCAACCGGCATACGGAGGTATACCCGGCAACATATATGGGGGTGGATTGAGCGATGCTTTTCTGACAAAGCTAAATCCTACGGCGACTACACTGCTTTACTCCACTTATCTGGGCGGTAGCTATGGTCCCGGCTCATATGGCGATGACCAGGGCCAGGCTCTTGCCTTGGACTCGCATGGTAATGCTTACATCGCGGGAATCACCTTTTCATCAACCTTCCCCACTACTCCTGGAGCTTTTCGACCGACGCATCCGCTCTATGATACCGATGCATTTTTCGCAAAGTTCGAGTTTCTCCAATTTGATCTGTGCATTCAAGACGATAGCAACGGCAATCTCCTGCAGATCAACACCGTAACGGGTGAATATCGGTTCATGAATTGCTCCGGGTTCATCTTGAGTGGAACAGGCACCTTAATCAAGCGAGGCCCTATTGTCACTTTGCAGCATTATGCTTCCGATCGCAGAATACTCGCGAGAATCGACGCGAGTGTTAATAGAGGCACCGCGTCCGTTCAGGTATTCTCACAGGCATCGACTTTCACGATCACCGACAGAAACACTGCGAACGACACATGTGGTTGTGCACATTAAGCCAGAGACCGACGAGAACCTGAGAGCGTGGGGGTTTTGCCCCCAAGGCTGTTTTATTCGAAGAAACTCACTTGCAAGGTCTCGAGGACAAAATCGCAATCAACAGCCATGATCGGATCGTTAGCGCGTTGACTTGGTTTTTGACGAGTGCACCTCGCGATTATGCAACTTGCCAAAGGTTCGAGACTTGTCGTAACCAATCCACTGCCAGTCAACGGACCCGCGAGTATACGAATCGCATCGTTCAGGTGGACATTCCCTCCGCGACGGGTTGTTTTTATGCCGCGGTAAGGTTACATTGTGGTGGCGGGGTCGTTTGAAGGAAACAAGCTGCCACAAATCTGCCACAAGAGCTTGAATGGTGGCTTTATTCCAAGTTCGCAAGTCCTGATAGTAAGAGACATGGCGGCGTAGCTCAGGTGGTTAGAGCGTGGGATTCATAACCCCAAGGTCAGTGGTTCAAGTCCACTCGCCGCTACCAATATCAAATCAAGCGTTACGAGCCGGAACGGTTCCGGCTCGTTTCGGTTTTTCGCAATCGATTCCACATCAGTGGCCAGCGCCTCTAGCACACACGTCTTGCCATAGTCAGTCGCATCCAGAACAATATCTCGTTCACGTCTACCTCCGCCGGCTGGCTCAATTCGATTGCGACTGCCTGCGCAAATGATTCGGCAGGAATGCTCCCTTATGGTGAAGGTCACAAAGAATTCGCGGCTTGAGTAAGCGGTCTGCGGTTTGAGGAGTTGATGCTCCCTTCTGATGCCCCATTCAAGCCATATCTCGGCTGTAGCGCTGTGTTAATGCGTCTCGTTCCTCATCAACATAGGATTCGCTAAAAGGGCTGTCACTGCCCGTGCCGCTCTCTTTACTCACATCCTTGATGTTAAATACCAGATAAAGCGTGGGCAAAACGATGAGTGTAAGAGCCGTAGCCGAGACGAGACCGCCGATAATGACTATCGCCAGAGGCTTCTGGGTTTCCGACCCGATGCCGGTTGAGAGTGCAGCAGGCAGCAACCCCAGCGAAGCCAAGAGTGCTGTCATTAAGACAGTCCGCAGCCGAATGAGCGATCCCTCGTGCACCGCCTCGCGTACTGATAACCCCCGCTCCCTCAGCTGGTTGAAATAGGTCACCATCACAACGCCATTTAGCACCGCCTGCCCAAAGAGAGCAATGAAGCCTACCGCCGCAGATACACTCAACGGCATTCCGGTGACCAGCAGCCCAAATACTCCACCAATAACCGCGAATGGTACGTTGAGCAAAATGAGGGCGGCGTCTTTGATTGATTTAAACGCATTGAACAAGAGCAGGAAAATCAAGAATACACTCACCGGCACGATAAGCTTCAGACGCGACATCGCGCGCTGCTGGTTTTCGAATTCGCCACCCCAAGTTATGAAGTAACCTTCCGGCAGTTTTATCCTGCTACGGACAATCTTTTGGGCATCACTTACAACGCTTCCCATATCCCGGCCGTGTATGAAAATGCCTATCGCGGCTAACCGCGTCCCCATCTCCCGGGCAATGTTGGCCTGTCCGCTCCGCACACTTATGGTCGAGAGCTCTTCAAGCGGAACGCGGGCGCCCGAAGGGGTGTCCACCAACACCTTGCCGATTGCAGAGGCACTCTGGCGATCCTCCTCCCTGAGTCTCACAGCTACCCCAAAGCGCTTTTCCCCTTCCCATATTTCGGTCGCTGTCTTGCCGCCGATCGCGGTTTCGATTACATCTTCAATATCTGAAGTGTTGAGACCGAATCGGGCAGCGCGTTGCCGGTCTATTTCTATTTGTAACTGCGGTATCTGGCCCGCCCTGTCGATGAAGGCCCGAGACACGCCCCGCACCGAAGAGATCGAGTTAATCATTTCCTGAGCCTTCTCGTGCAAGACGTCAATATCTGGTCCAAAAACCTTCACAACGATCTGGCCGTCGATCTGCGATATGCTCTCCAAGATGTTATCTCTGATAGGCTGGCTGAACGACGGATCAATTCCGGGGATACTAAGAATTCGGTCTTGCATCTCGTCAAGAAGCTGGTCTTTGGTAATTTTGCGAGACCATTCTTCTCTGGGCTTCAGATCAACGAAGAACTCCGCCATATTGATGAGCTTTGGGTCCGTGCCGTCTTCTGGCCGTCCGGTCTTAGATATGACCGTGCGAACCTCTGGGGATTCGCGCACTAGCGCGCGGATCTGTCCGCAGGTCTTCTGCGCCTCGGTCAATGATACGCTCGAAGGTAACATTACGTTTATCCAGACAGTACCCTCATTCAATTCCGGTAGAAATTCTGAACCGAGAGAGCCGGACGACGTCAGCCCGGCCCCAAGCGTAATGATGGCGGAAGCTATTACCGTCTTTCTGTGAGATAGCACCCAATCAAGGACGGGTTCATACACTCGCTTCGACGCACGGACGACGATGTTCTCTTTGTGGGGGAGACGCTTCCTCAAGAGGTAGAAGCACAGCAGTGGAACGAGAGTGAGAGAAAATAGCAGAGAACCGATGAGCGCCGACGTGACAGTATATGCCATTGGCGCGAAGATTCTTCCTTCCTGTCGCTGAAGAGTGAAAATCGGTATGTGCGCGATTATTATGATGAGCATCGAGAAGAAGGTCGGTCGCCCTACTTGGGTTGTTGCGTCGAGGACGGCCGATCGGATGGACTCAACATCTCGGTTGCCTTGATCTCTAGACAGTCTTCGAAAGATGTTCTCGACTACGATTACTGCCCCATCCACGATTATCCCGAAATCCATCGCGCCCAACGAAAGCAAGTTTGCTGGTATGCCGCGTATCTGTAGTCCTATGAATGTAGCCAGCAATGCCAACGGAATGATGCAGGCCACCACAGCGGCCGATCTTAGATTACCCAGGAATAGGTAAAGAATAGCAGTCACCAGCAATGCGCCTTCAAGCAGGTTCTTGCCGACAGTGTGCAGGGTGGTGTCTATTAGCCAGGTGCGGTCGTAGAAAGGAACGATGTGCACACCCTTGGGTAAAATAGATTAGTTGAGTGAATCGATCTTCGCTTTGAGAGCTTCAAGAACGAGCGAAGGATTCTCGCCTTTGCGCATTACGACGATGCCGGTGACAATGTCATCATCTGCGTCCTGACCCACCACCCCCTGTCGCGGTACAGAGCTCACTTCAACCTCAGCGATATCTCGTATAAGAAGAGGCGTGCCCTGCCGCTGTGTCACGACCACGTTCGAGATGTCATCGCTTGAACGGAGCAAGCCAATTCCACGAATGAGATATATCTGGGTACCTTGCTCGAGATAGCTTCCACCTGCATTCGAGTTGCCCTTCCCAAGCGCGGCGAATACATCCTGAAGGGCGATGGCGTAGGACTTGAGCTTTGCCATGTCGACACCAACCTGATACTGCTTGACAAAGCCCCCGAAGCTAACGACATCGGCAACTCCCGGCACCATCTTTATTTGTCGCTCGACCGTCCAATCCTGAATCGAGCGCAGGTCGCGCGCATCGAGTGTGTCGCTCTGAAGACGATAACGATAGATCTCACCGATCGGCGTTGTGAGCGGCGCGAGTTGAGGCTCGACGCCTTGTGGCAGATCAACCCCTTTTAGACGCTCGAGGACCTGCTGGCGGGCAAAGTAATCATTCACCCCATCGTCAAACGTCAGCATTATGAATGACAGGCCGAACTGGGTGTGCGAGAACATCCGAACCGAATGCGGAAGACCGCTAAGTTCCGTCTCAAGTGGAATTGTTACCTGCTTCTCTACTTCTTCCGCAGCTCGTCCGGGAAAAAGCGATATGACAATGACTTGAACGTCGGATACATCGGGAAACGCTTCTATGGGTAGCTGCTTGAATGCGGCGACACCGCCAGCTACAAATAACGCAGTCAGCAAGAGCGTGAACAAGGGTTGCGTCAGCGCAAATGAGACAATTCGCTTAATCATTCCTTGACCTTCCAGTAACTGAGATCACACGCTCGCCCGGCAGAATGCTGCAAACCATCAATTTATCAGCCTCGTGCTTGTGGCTAGTTCGAGTTGATATAGACTCATCCGGTAGTCGAATCGAGCTTGGTTGTAGGTAACGCGAATCTGATTGTAAGTGCGCTGCGCTTCGCGCAACTCGAGCAAACTAGTCGCGCCTTCTTTGTAGGACACTCCGGCAATGCGAAACGACTCTTCAGCTTTTGCGACCGTTTCCGCCGTGTAGAGCTGAAGCATCCTCTGGCTTAGTTCATACGCACGGTAGGCCTTATCGACATCGGTCATCGCCTGAAGTCGCGTCTGAATCAACTGTGTCTTTGCCTGTTCGAGCTGTGCCACCGCCTGACTAATCTCGCCTCGATGATTGTTGTGCAGGAACACCGGTATCGACACAACCAGACCTACCGTATTTTCCTCGCCATTTCGCTGGTACTCCCCTGCAACATCTACGTCACGCGTGCGGAGGGCTTGGGCCAGATCCAACGCACGTTCGGCTGCTTCTACATTTCGCTGCGCCGCGATCAGGTCCGGGCGATTGTCAACGACTGCGTGCCGAAGTTCCTCGATCGACAAAGAAACCGGATCGAGGCGCAGGTCACCCAGCACTTCGATTGGCGAACCGGCGAGTAGCGACGGAATCTGATCGAGTTCGGCTCGAGAAACCGTTTGAACTACATTTGAGGGTTGTGTGCCGAGGAGGTTCAGCACGTCCCTGGACGCCTGTTGATAAGAGAGCTGAGCCGAAACCAGATCACGCTGGTACTGCACCTTGTTCGACTGGAACTTGATCAGTTCCCACTCGGCGGTATCTCCCGTATCAACGTGCAACTTGATTAGCTGCTCGGTGTTATTGATCAAGTACAGGTTCTCATCGGCCACTCGAAGATTCTCACGTGCGAGCACGGCCGTATAGAAGAGTTGCCTAAGTTGGAACGATTGTTGTCGCAAAGCATCAAGTACTTGTGCTTCGGCGGCCTTCAGCTGGGCTTCGCTGATTTCCATTCGCAATTTGCGCTTGTTGCCGCGTTCCAGTATTTGATCGTACCGAAAGGTGTAGAACCTGTTTGCGGCGGTATCGGCATTGGTTGAAGCCAGATTGCGCAGCGGATGGCCGATGTCGAACTGCTCGGCGCTAAAAGTGAAAGTTGGATTGGGTTTGAGTGAGGCCAGGAGTCTCTGCGCGCGAGCGATGTCTACACCGTACCTGGCAGCGGTAATTGCAAGGTTGTTCTGCAACAGTATCTCTTCGGCCTTGCCCAGTGATAGTTGCCTCGGCACATCGACCCGTGGGAGCACAGTCGAAGAACTTGCAGTTCTCGCGGACAAAATGCCTTGCCCCGGGGCGCTGGCATGAAGCAATGGGAGCAACACTGATAACAGAACTAAACGTCTCATTTCTGTTTCCAACCTTTTCATTACCGCCTGATTCACGTCACTCTTGAGAGTTTGCGGCATTGCTGAGATAGACTGCGCCCTCGGATACCACCCTATTGCCAGGCTGGAGACCCGACAGAATCTGCACGTAGCCGCCCTGTTCATTTCCACTCCTCACATCCATCCGCCTGAATCGATTGCCCTCCTGTGCGATCCAAATACTGGCCTTGTCTCCCTGCCGGATGATCGCCTTCTGAGGAACCGCGAGGGCGTGAATCTCCGAGCTCGTGACTATTCGAAAGCTCGCGAGCATATCGGGCTTGAGCTTTTGTCCGCGATTCTGAACGACACTGCGAACCGCCGCTCGATGAGTGGTCGGATCAATCGCTGGACTGATATACGAGATATGCGCGGTGAACACTTCGTTTGGATACGCGGTCACGCGAACCTCCACTGGCTGCCCGACCTTTAACAGCGGCACATCTGATTCATAAACATCCGCCAGTATCCATGCGGTAGAGAGGTCGGCGATCGTAAACAAGGAATCGGGATTGTCGGGTTTGATGTATTGGCCCGGGCCAACCCTGCGGGCGGTAATCGTTCCCGCGATCGGCGATGGGATTCTGGTTACCCTGTCGATTTGATGTGTGCCTTCGATCTTCACGATCTCTTCGTCGCTCTTGCCAAACGAACGAAGCCTAGCGCGCGCAGCGGCAAGGGAGCTTTCCGCCGATCTGACATCACGCTCGGCGTTCTTGAGATCGGCTTCCGCCTGCTCCCAGTCTTTCAGAGAGACCGCTTTGTTGAGATACAGCCGATGCTGCCGATCTTCACCACGCCTCGCCATATCAAGAACCGTGTTGCTTCTTGCAACCGATATGCTTGCGGCTATCAGATCGGATTCCACCTGGACTAGATCAGGGCTATCAATCTCGAGTAGGGGCGAGCCCTGCTTTACCACGTCGCCCGGCTTGGCGATCAATCGCAGGACGCGTCCGGTGTAGGGTGAAAAGACGGGAGTCAAGAAATCGTCGTTAAAAGCGATCTTGCCAGTTGCGATCTTCTCAACCCGAAAAGCGTGCTCGGCCGCCGTTTCAAGTTTGATGTTCTGCATTTGCTTGTCTTCAATCCTGACCAGGTTGGAATCGATGGCTGGCGACGAGGCCTCTGCGGGCTGAATAGCGGTCAAATCGGTTCCAGCAGCCTGTGAAGAGGAGCCGAGTTTGTTGAAGCTGAATGCTACAGCCAAAACCAGTGCTCCTCCCGCTACCGCCCCCAGGCTGGCGACGATCAGCGTACGACGCGACGCCTTCCAATACGAATGATCGCGACCCACCCTGAGCGGAGGCTTATCATCCAGAGGTGGCTGTGCTTGTCCAGCACAAGGGTCTCCGGATACTGCTTCTACCATTTCTTCATTTGAAACGTTGACGCATTCTTCTGTTCCTGTCGCTTCCATATCATCCTCACTTTGTTCAAGCGGTCTTTTCTCATAAGGGCCTACAGTAGCAGGCACAGGGCAATCGCCAGCGTTGTAGCGCTGCCGAAGGCGGGAAGTGCCAACCGTGAAATCGAGCTGAAAGTATTTTTTTGTCGAACTAGGAGTTGAGGGAGGGCGGGCCGCGGTCGACGGGTGACAGGGTCGCACAATTGCTTATCTGGACCTGTCTCGTTTCTGAGTAAAGAAGCGTTGCGGTTAGCTGATAATCAAATCCGCGATTTGGCCTAGGGGTGGGAAATTGATGTCGTTGAGGGCCAATGGCAAGGTCCTGATTTGAACTCTCAATGTCACCGATCGCCGGAAGGCCGCCGAAGACAAATTCTTCGGCATACTGGTGAGAGCAGGAACGCTCAAAATGTCCTGCGCCGTCGGCCAACCAGACAATGACATCTTCCGGGTGCAGCAGGTCGGTCCAAATTAGGTCGCTATCACCATCGCTATCCACATCACTGGAAAAGAGCGACCCCTGGTCATTGGTCGACGTAGCGAATTGAAAAAGAGTGCGTGCGTGTGTCCGGCTGAGATGGACCTCGATACTCTTATAGCGTCCGGCACCTCCTAAAACCGCCTGGTCAACGCGATTGTCCCCATCGAAATCCGCGAGCGCAAGTGTCTCTCCAAAACGCAACAGAGAAAGGCGTCTTGGGTTTTCGGTATATCCCCGTGGCAGGTCGCTGAAGGAACGTGCTTCTCCGACCAACAACGCGATCAGCAATATCAGCACGTACCTGATGTGAACCGGACGAAACCCCATCGCTGGCCACGATAGCACACTAATCCGGCTGTTTACAATCATCGGGTCAGGCTTCCATTCATCGACGCAGGCGGGAACAGACTCTTACGAAAAACGTCCTCGCGATCTACCAAGCGTGAACGCCAGGGCTAATCGCACGGACCAACTCCAAGTTGAATCCTCGAGCTTATCTGAACTAAACTCCGCTAAAACCAATTTGAACGGAGGCACTATGTCAGGCCAAATGATTGACTTTCAGAGCAACGGTGGAACCGCACGCGGATATCTATCGCTCCCGGCTTCGGGGAAGGGTCCCAGCGTGATCGTGATTCAGGAGTGGTGGGGGTTGGTCCCTCATATCAAAGACGTGTGCGATCGCTTCGCTGAAGAAGGGTTCGTCGCGCTTGCGCCCGATCTGTATCACGGGGAATCAGCCAAATCACCTGATGAAGCCGGAAAGTTGATGATGGCACTGCGGATCGATGAAGCGGAGAAAGATATCCGCGGCGCGATTACTTACTTGGTGAGCCACGAAGCAACCGTAGGCGACACGGTCGGCACGGTGGGTTTTTGCATGGGAGGCGCGCTGTCGCTCTACGCTGCCAGCAAGAACCGACAAGTCGGAGCGTGTGTGGTGTTCTACGGAATACATCCAAACGTTAAGCCCGACCTGGCAAACTTGCAGGCTCCGGTCTTGGGATTCTACGCCGAGCACGACAGTTATGTAACGCCCGCTGTTGTGCACGACCTGGAAGCTGAATTGAAGCAGCACGGCAAGACTGCGGAGATGCACATCTACCCGGGTCTGGATCACGGTTTCTTCAACGATACTCGCGAAGTGTATAACGAAGCCGCGGCGAAAGATGCGTGGAACCGAATGCTAAAGCTTTATGATGAGCGCTTGAGATGAGGACCAGTACCACTTCAAGGATTTTTGGCAACCTGTGTCCCTTTGATGCGAAGCGGAACTACTCCTCTCCGATATCTTCATTCCATACTCCCGGATTCGCGGCGATGTAGCTCGACAGAAGCTCGATGCACTCCTGCGACGCAAGGTCTACGACGTCGACCCCGTTCTCCCGCAGCCAGTCGACGCCACCCTGAAAGTTGACCGACTCGCCGACTATTACCATTCCGATTCCAAATTGTCTGACCAGCCCGCTGCAGTACCAGCAAGGTGCCAGCGTCGTCACCATGATCTTGTCGCGGTAGCGTCGTTGCCGGCCGGCTTTTCGAAACGCGTCGGTTTCGCCGTGCACCGATGGATCGTCCTCCTGAATGCGACGGTTGTGACCCCGCCCGAGGAGAATACCTTCGCGATCAAATAGCGCCGCGCCAATTGGGATGCCTCCTTCGGCAAGTCCTTGTCGGGCCTCTTCGATGGCGACGCGCAGCATGGAGTGATAATCGAGATCAGCTGTCATCCGTTTTGAAACACACTAGACGGCGTCACGGGCAACATGCACAGACTGAAGTCTATGCTAGGCACTAACCGGCGGACGCCGATCAGACCACGGACGCGCTGCTTCGAGCTGAGCCGCAAGGCGGAACAGCGTAGCCTCATCACCGAAGCGCCCAACGAAGTGGGTCCCAATCGGAAGACCCTGATCGTTCCAGTACAACGGCACCGACATCGCCGGCTGACCGGTCATATTGCACACAGGTGTGAAGGGAACGAATTGCACCGCGCGAGCCATGCCGGCCATCGGGTGCTCGACCGGCGCGTCGAAGCTGCCGAGCGGGAGAGGCGGCTCTCCAAGAGTCGGTGTCAGCCACACATCGTAGTCTAGCATGAAGCGCGCGACCCCTCGCGACGCCGCCTGGATCCAGCTAAGAGCCGTCAGATAGCCGGCCCCACTTTGCTTCTGCCCCATTTGATAGAGCGCCCACGTTCCCGGCTCAAACTGGTCAGGACCGAGCTGCCGCCTGAGCCCGCCCGCGGAGCCATCAATCGTCCATGTGCATCCAGCTGACCACAAAGTCATGAACATCGGCGCCATCAAGTCGCCGTCCAACTTGGGCGCCGCTTCAACAACCTCGTGCCCAAGATCACCGCAGAGGCGCACTGCTTCGCTCACCGCATTGATGCAGTCGGGATGAATCTGAACTCCGGAGGGCGCGGACGTTGTGAACGCGATCCGCAGTTTGCCGGGATCGACCCCAACCTCTTGAAGGAACGGCCGGGCGGGCGGAGGCGCACAATATGGATCGCCGGCGTCGGGCCCGGAGGTCGCATCAAGCAAAGCCGCGCAGTCGCGCACCGAGCGCGTCACTGCATGCTCGACAACAAGGCCGCTGAACATGTCGCCGAAGTCAGGACCGAGCGGATTGCGCGCCCGAGTCGGCTTTAGTCCAAACAACCCGCAGCACGATGCCGGAATTCTAATCGAACCACCTCCGTCGTTGGCGTGCGCGAACGCGACCATCCCCGAGGCAACCGCTGCAGCCGAGCCGCCGCTAGACCCTCCGGTCGTGCGCGTTGTGTCCCAGGGATTCCGACTCGGGCCAAACAGCGCCGGTTCGGTCGTAGGCAGGATGCCGTACTCGGGGGTATTGGTCTTGCCGACCACGACGAGACCCGCGCGCTTGTAGCGAGCGACCAACTCCGAGTCGTGTGTTGGCACAAAGTCGCGCAGGAACGCAGAGCCCGAAGTCATTCGGACTCCAGCGTAAGCCGCAAGAAGGTCCTTGAGTAGAAACGGCACACCGGTGAATGGGCCGTCGGGCAGTTCGCCCTTCGCTGTTGCACGCGCCTCATCATACATCGGCGTGATGACCGCGTTGAGCTGGGGATTGACTCGCTCGATTCTGTCGATCGCCGCGTCGATCAACTCGATGGGCTTGAGTTCGTTCTTGCGGACCAGTTCTGCCTGGGCAGTCGCGTCGAGCAGGGCAAGCTCGTTTGACAATGACATTTTGACTCCTCCGAGAGATCTTCTTTGCGACTCTGCGTCTTCTGCGACTCTGCGTCTTTGCGAGAACCGCTTACTACGCAGAGTTGCAAAGACGCAAAGTCGCAAAGATGCTAACGTCCTTTGAAATTCGGTTTACGCTTTTCATGAAAGGCGGCTGTACCTTCCTTAACATCCTCGCAATAGTTCGTCACCATTATCGAGAGCGCCGCGTCTTCGAGCGCGTTCTCCAAATCCATCGTTTGCTGCTTGTACATCATCCGCTTGGTCATCCTTATCGCGACCGGCGGACCGTCTGCAAGAGCCTCGGCCCAACGGCGGGCGGCTGGCATCAATTCGGCGTCGGGCACGACTTCGGTCACCAGTCCCAGCTCTTTGGCTGTGTGAGCGGGATAAACCTCGGAGAACAGCGACATCTTCAGCGCGTTCTGCAAACCCATGAACTTTGGAAACAGATACGCACCTCCTTCGTCCGGGATCAGCGCAAACTTATGGCTGGTGTCTCCCAGCTTTGCGCTCTCGGCTGCTATGCGAAAATCGCACGACAGCGCGAGGGTCAGGCCACCGGCTACAGCCGGTCCATTGATCGCAGCGATCGTCGGTTTGTCAAAGCGCTTCAGCAGGATAACCAGTTGATGCATGTTCTCGCGCATCTCGAGCATCGCTTCCATGCGGTGACCTCGGTAGCGCGCGGGGTATTGGAAGTCGCGGCTGATGTCGCCACCCGAGCAGAAACCTCGCCCGGCGCCAGTGATGATGACCGCGCGCACCTCATCGTCGTCGCGAGCGTCCGAAATCGCGGAGATGATCTCGTGGACCATTATCTCGGAGTAGGCGTTCAGCTTCTTGGGGCGATTCAACGTGACAGTTGCGACGCGATTCTCTTTGGAATAGATGATCTCGTGAAAATCCATGAATACCTCCGAGATAGACCACTGATTAGACGGATTGGACCGTTCATCACGGATCCGATCCGCGGAGATTCGTCGAATCCGTCCGATCCGTGGTCGACTTTACCTGCCGACGAACTTCGGTTCGCGCTTTTCCATGAAGGCTCGCACGCCTTCCTTGTGATCTTCAGTCATCGAACAGCGCATGTGCGTTTCCGCCTCGCGATCGAGCAACGTCCTGAAATCGGCACTGGAAGCCAGATTCACGTTCGCCTTCATGTAGCGGTAGCTGGTCAGCGGTCCGTGGGCGATGCGAGATGCGATGGCAGCGGCCTCGGCCGCCAGTTCATCGTGAGGGGAGATGCGATTGACCAGGCCCAGCCGGTGAGCTTCGGCCGCGTCGATGATGTCGCCGAGAAAGAACAATTCTTTAGCCCTCGGTCCGCCGACGTATCGAGCCAACAGCCAGGTTGTGCCGAAGTCGCCGCCATAGCCAACCTTCGCATAGGCAGTCCCGAAGCGTGCCTTGTCCGATGCGATGCGTACATCGCAGGCTAGACAAACTCCCAGCCCCGCACCCATCGCAAAGCCGTTCACCGCCGCAATCGTAACCTTTGGCGTGTTGTAGAGCAGCCAGCTGAGCTCCCGCATCTGGCGCAGCCGATCGATCTTTTGCTCCAGGGTCTCGTTGTCGTCCCGGGCCATCGTCGAGACGTCGCCGCCCGCACAAAACGCTCGGCCCGTCCCGGTGACAACGATACACCCGACTTCGGAGTCGCGACTCCACTTGTTCAATGCATCGATGGACCCGGCAATCAAATCCATGCTGAGCGCGTTGAGCTTGTCGGGCCGGTTAAAGGCGAGGGTTGCTACTCTGTTGGTGACGCTGGTGAGTATTACTTCGTCAGTCATGTTGTCCTCTCTGAATCTTTTTTGATCGGAGCGAGATTATAACAAGAAGAAGTATCGTTGCGCCTTTGCGGCTTTGCGTTGTCACTGCTTGAACGCAAAGGCGCAAAGGCGCAAAGGCGCAAAGGCGCAAAGACGCAAGGACGCAACGCCATTACCGGGCGCATCATTAGCGCGGGGCGCCCACGGTGCAAATCCTTTTTTCCGCATGGATAATGCCTTTTGAATCAACAAACTGAACGCGCCACAATGGAGCCCGCAATGCCAATACCAGAGACGCCAGACAAGAACCCAACCTGCGCAGTCCACAAGCCCA
>CAZOOE010000137.1:0-13398 GCA_964581275.1 uncultured Clostridia bacterium | reverse complement strand
TATGCGACTACTTCAGTCGCCCTACGGGCTCCTTGCGTAGCCGCATACAAATCGGAATTAGATCTAACTGTCAACCATGTCATAGCACTTTTTGGTGTCAACGATGTTCTGGCACTTGAGATCTAGGATCTAAGGAGCAATCTATCGAGTCACACTTCCATCCTAAATCCTAGATCCTAGATCCTAGATCCTAAATCCTAAATCCTATGCGGAGGAAATGTGAGCGGACTACTTGAAGGGAAAACAGCAATAATCACCGGCGCGGGGCGCGGAATCGGACGCGCGACCGCGGAACTCTTTGCCGGGCACGGCGCCCGAGTCGTTCTCAGCGACATAGATCCAGTGCCCACAGAACAGGCCGTGGGGGCCATTTTGACGGCAGGCGGTCACGCCATAAGCGTTCCCGGAGACGTGACCGACCGCGCGTTTCCGGACTTGCTCGTCAACACCGCCATCGAGAAGTTCGGCGGCCTGGACATCATCGTCAACAACGCCGGCTACACCTGGGACGCGGTTATTCACAAGATGACCGATGAGCAGTGGGAGGCGATCTTAGCCGTCCATCTCACTGCGCCGTTTCGAATCATCAGGGCAGCTTCAGCGTTCCTGCGCGAGACCGCGAAACGCGAGAAGGCTGAACTTGGCGCGGCACTGGCTCGCAAAATCGTAAACATCAGCTCAACCTCGGGTACGCGTGGAAACCCCGGTCAGGCGAACTATTCATCGGGCAAAGCCGGGGTGATCGGATTGACCAAGATGCTCGCGAAGGAATGGGGGCAGTTCAACATTCAGGTGAATTGTGTCGCATTCGGGCGAATCGAGACGCGGCTCACGCAGGCGAAAGAAAAAGGCGAGACGATTCATCGCGGCGAAGCTGAGATCGCGATCGGGATTCCGGCTGAGCGACTGGATCGCACCACTCCAATGATTCCGATGGGCCGTGCGGGCACGCCTCGGGAGGCGGCAGGCGCTGTCATGTTCTTCGCGTCGCCGCTATCGAATTATGTATCGGGCCAGGTGCTCGAAGTCGCGGGAGGCTTGTAGTTCGTAGTTCGGTTAGGCGGAAGTTTGTACACTTCGATCAAACGCAGTTGGACCAGTGCCGACCTCCGCCTAACGAGGCGAGCCCGTACTGGACTTTGGGCAAAGACGCCAAGATCCGCAAAGAAAGCCTGACTGCAACCCTCAAATCAATACGGAGGCCGCCAAAATGCCATTACTCCGAACCCCCGACGAACGATTCGCAAACTTACCGGACTTTCCATTCGCTCCGCACTACGCCGACATCAACGGAGCGCGCGTTCACTACGTCGACGAAGGCGCGGGCCAAACGATTCTATGTCTGCACGGCGAACCCACCTGGGCCTATCTCTACCGGAAGATGATTCCCATATTGGCGCGCCGCCATCGAGTGATCGCGATGGACTTCATCGGGTTCGGGCGCTCAGACAAGTTCTCCGACTCCATCGAATACACCTACGAGATGCATCGCGGCGCGATTGCTGCATTCATCGAGAAGCTTGACCTTCGGGGGATTACGGCGGTGGTCCAGGACTGGGGCGGGCTGCTCGGCCTTCGGGTTGCAACGCAAATGGCCGACCGATTTGCGCGGCTGGTCATCATGAATACAGGTCTGCCGACTGGCGATGCGCCCGCAACCGAGGGCTTCCTGAAGTGGCGAGCTTATGCGATGAATACCCCCGACATGCCGTGCGGGACGATAGTGCGCCGCAGCGCGGTGAACCGCGAATCGATCACTGATGAAATCGTCGGAGCCTACGACGCGCCTTTCCCCGACGCCACCTACAAGGCCGGTGCGCAAATGTTTCCGAGGCTCGTCCCGATCGAGCCCAACCAGGCCGGGGCTGCTGATATGCGCGAAGCGCGCGAGGCGCTGTCGCGGTGGACGAAACCGGCTCTGGTGATGTTCTCTGACAGTGATCCCGTGACTCGCGGCGGTGATCGCTTCTTCCGCAAATTGATCCCCTCGGCAAAAGACGAGCCTGAAATATCGATCACTGGCGCAGGGCATTTCCTGCAGGAAGAGAAGGGTGAGGAGATCGCTCATCATATCGTCAGCTTTATCGAGCGCAGGCCCGCACAATGACGACCGACCTCGCGAAATCGGCGACCGCTCATTCGATCGGCCTCCGTCTTATCTGGCTAGCCGCCGCGGTCATCTTTGTGTGGTCTGCGATTCGGCCACACGATTACTTTACCTGGATACTCGAAGTATTCCCGGCAATCATTGGCACCGTCATACTGGCGGCGACGTATCGACGCTTTAGGTTCACCACCCTGGTGTACACGCTGATCGCACTGCACATGATAATATTGATGGTCGGCGGCCACTATACTTACGCTGAAGTACCGGTGGGCAACTGGATTCGCGATCAGTTCGCGCTCAGCCGGAATCACTATGACAGGCTTGGGCATTTTGCGCAGGGGTTCGTGCCGGCTTTGATCGCTCGGGAAGTATTGTTGAGGCTGAACGTGTTGAGGCGCGGTCGATGGCTGTTCGTAATCATCGTCTCGATTTGCATGGCAGTCAGCGCGTTGTACGAGTTGCTGGAGTGGACGGTGTCCGTCTTGACCGGCTCAGCGGGAGATGCGTTTCTGGGAACACAAGGCGATGTGTTCGATACCCAAAAGGACATGGGGATGGCGCTCGTCGGAGCACTTACCGGGCTGCTGACACTGTCGAAGCTGCACGACAAACAACTGGCCCGCATAGAAAACACGTCTATGAACGAGGCACCGAAGTTAGTAAGACGTTTGCGCCGTTGGCGAGCGCGCCTTTACAAGAAACAGATTTATGAAAGCTGAAAAGCCCGAGAAGACCTGGAACACCGCGTTGTACGACGGCAAGAACGCGTTCGTGTGGAAACACGGCCGCGGAGTCGTCGAGCTGCTTGCCCCTCAGCCTGGCGAGCGGATACTCGACCTCGGTTGCGGAACTGGTCACTTGACGAACCAGATTGCGGAGGCTGGCGCCGAAGTAATCGGCTTGGACAAGTCGCAGTCGATGATCGAAGAGGCGCGACGACTTTACCCGGGTATGCGCTTCGAGATCGCCGATGCTAACGACTTTCATTTTGATCGGCCCTTCGACGCTGTCTTCTCGAACGCCGCGATTCACTGGATGAAGGATCAACCCGCCGTTGCTAGGTGCATTTGGGAGGCATTGAAACCCGGCGGCCGACTCGTCGCGGAGTTTGGCGGCAAGCGCAACATTCACGCGATTCGCAGAGCGCTCACAGACGCTGCGCGGTCGGCGGGCGAGGCGATCAACGGGGAGCCGTTCGCTCGCTACTACCCGGCAATCGGAGAGTACGCTACGCTGCTCGAGGCCCAGGGGTTTCGCGTAACGTTTGCGACGCACTTCGACCGGCCAACCAAGCTCGACGAGGGTGAAAAGGGTTTGAGGAACTGGCTATTTACGTTCGCCGATAACGTCGTCGAATCGCTGCCGGAGGCCAAACGCGAGTCAGTCATTGCAGAAGTTGAAAGGCGGCTTAGGCCTGTGCTATTTCGTGAGAGCAGTTGGTTCGCCGATTACCGGCGCATCCGGATTGTCGCGTATCGTGAACAGACGGCCGAAGATTGTGGGTAGGGAGCTGATCCATATGAAAGCTAGACCGGTGGCGCTAGCCGCAGCGTTAGTCGTAACTCCGTTGATGTGGGCTTACGCAGTCAGGGCGCAAAGCCAGGGCGCAGTGTGTCACGCACCACTACCTACAAGCGCTTCGACATCTCCGGCTCGGCTGTTTGCCGGCGCAGGCAAAGTCCACATGCAGATAACCACCAGGTCGGCGGATGCCCAGGCGTTCTTTGATCAAGGGCTGGCCCTGTTGCATTCGTTCTGGTCGTACGAAGCTGATCATTCGTTTGATCGAGCAGCCCAACTCGATCAGGATTGTGCGATGGCGCAATGGGGCATAGCGATGGCCAACATCAACGAAGCGAGACGCAACTCCGCGATCAAGCGGGCGAAGGAACTCGCGCCATCGGTCACCGACCGCGAGCGCCTGTACATCGCCGCGGTCGAGGCGCGTTATCAGGGGGAACGAACCGTCTTTCAAAACAACCCCTCGCTGGGCGCGACCGAGCCTTATAAGAAGGCGTTGCGCAAACTTGTTTTCGAATGTCCGGACGACCTCGAGGCCAAGCTGTTCCTGGCGCTGTCGCTGGTCTCGGGATACGAACGCGACGGGACACCCAATCCAGGCACCGTCGAAGGCATCGAACTTTGTCGGTTCGTGCTCACAAAGATTCCCGATCACCTGGCGGCGCATCATTACCTGATCCACCTCCTGGAATCGAGCAAGCGGGCCACCGAAGGCGAGAAGCACGCTGATGCCTATGGTCCGCTTGCGCCAAGGGTCGGTCACGCGGTTCACATGCCCGGGCATATCTACGTCCATGTCGATCGGTGGGAGGATGCGGCGCGCGCGTTCGAGCAGTCCGCAGAAGTTGATCGCGCCTACCTTCGTGACAACAACGAAACGTCGGACCACGCCGCTGCGCCGTACAGTCACAACCTTCACTTTCTCGCGATGGTATATGGCTATCAGGGGCGCTTCAGGGATGGCATGCGGGTCAGCAAGGAGGTGCTGGAGGTCAGTCGAAGACCGGGCGAAGAGAAATCGCGCGCGGGATTCGAGGGGCGGCTTGCGATGCTTCGGACGCTGGTGCGTTTCGAGAAGTGGGACGAGATTCTCGAAGGAAAAATCTTGCCCGATGCCGGGCCCTACGAAGTATTCAAACCGTGGCGGCAGTACGCCGAAGCTCTTGCGCATCTCGGCAAAGGTGAGCTCATCCGCGCTCGAGCCGACCTTGAATCGATAGAAGCGGAGACGTCGCGGTTGCGCGAAAAGCTGAAAGACCAACAGGACGTGCTTCTTGCATTTCGCCAGCGGCAGATGCTTCGCGCGCTGTCGGTTGTTCCGTTTGAGTTGAAAGGCCGGATACTCGCTCGCGAGGGCAAGGCGGATGACGCGATCACCACGCTCAAGCAGGCCATAGAAGAAGAGATCAGTCTTGGTTACTCGGAACCGACGCTGTATCCAAACCCGATGGAAGAAGTCGCCGGCAGGATTGCGTTAGGGCTCGAACGGTGGAGCGACGCCGAGCAGTTTTTCCGTCTCGCTCTTGAGCGCGACCCGGGCAGCGGGCGCGCCTTGCTCGGATTAATGCTCGCCCAGGACGCTGCGGGAAAACGCGACCAGGCTCGCGAAAGCTATACGCGTTTCACCAAAGCCTGGTCGCGCGCCGACTCCGATCTTCCGGAAATCAATCGTGCCAGGCGAGAGGCAGCAGCTCACGGCTACTCGAACGGTCAGAAGTACTAGATTGGCTCTGATCCAGCCCTAAGTCAACGTCGGGGCCGTGGGCTTTGTGTTCTGCCTACGCGTTCTCCTCGCGAAGCGTCGTGCGTTCGTAGAATAAGTCATGAAGAGCGCGAGTAGAGCCAGCCTCAAGATCGGCCTCTCGGACTATGTCGAGCCGGGCGTCGAATAAGTTATCCGATGTGATGCTCAATCCAGGCGCCACTTCGATCTGAACAAGGTCAGGCGCGCGATTAGCTTCGGGCGCCAGTTCGCGTAGGCCGCGGCATTGCCAGCAGGCGCCGGTCTTGTTGATCAGTTGGCACAGACCTTGAAAGCTGTCGATCATCGTCGATCGCGCGGCGGAAAGGCGATGTCGAAACACCGGTTCGGATAGCTCCAGGATTGCCGCGGCCTCCTGGTTGCTGAACCCGAGCACCTCGCGAAGCATCATCGCCGCCTGCTCCTCAGGAGGCAGCGTCCGGCCGACACACGAGAAACAAAATGCTATGTGTTCCCGGATTTCAAAAATGAAGTCGGGACGGGACATGAGAGCACCGAGTCGCTCTATTCGTTCCGGGTTGGCATGCGCTTCCCGCTCTCCTTCGAGCTGCGCTTCCACTCGCCAAAGTTTCTTGCTCCGCAGATGGTCAAGGCACACGTGGGTCGCAATGCCAAACACCCATGTCTTGAACCGAGCGTTTCGGCGATATGTCCGAAGACTCTGGAGGACCCGAACCAACACGTCCTGCATCAAGTCTTCGGCATCGGCTCGATGCGTGACCATGCGATAGATATAAGCGAAGAGTGGCCGACGGAGCGGCTCGACTAGCTCGGTAACCGCTGCGTCGTCACCCGAAAGCGCGCGTTCCACAAGCGTGGTCTCTTGCTCGATTGACATCTGCGGAAGCATCAGCCCTCCGGTAGTGCTGGGTGTTGTGATGATACTGAACCGAACGCGCAGCGGCAACGAACACTGACATTGACGAGAGTGGTTCATTCGTGACCGCTGCGCGCGCTTGCGAACCCAGCGCATCAACAGCGAGTTCTAGTTCGCAGCCAGATTCTGAACCAACTGCAATCGGTTGCCGTCCGGATCTCGGAACGTCACAATGCGAACCACGCCCGGTACCTCGTGAACTTCGCCTTCGAACTTGACGCCTTTGGCCTTGAGCTCCTTCTGTGCCGCAGCAAGGTCATCGACCCGCAACACTACGGTCGCCCCTCGTTCATCGTCGCCTTCACGCATTGCGTTCAGCCCAATCGAGGCGCCGCCCTCCGAATGACTGAATTCGCACCAGCCTCCCAGATCCAGGGTCTTCTTCAGACCCAGGACGTCGGCGTAAAATCTCTTGGCCGCATTAATGTCCTTCACTGGATACCACGAAACATTGACTTCCATTGTCTCTACCCTCCTATTTTGAATTTCGCTTCTACAGGCTTAGTCGCTCGGCGCGTCAACTTCCGCCAATTGTTGAAAACAAGAATCGACACGTGTATGTTCGTAGTGCGGTGATGTCGGACAAACTTCAGTTTGTAGCGGTCTCACCGCATGAACTCAAACCAACCCAGCGACAAACTGAAGTTTGTCCGACATCTTTTGAGGAGGCTTTAGGCTATGGCGACGCGTAATGGCAGTGCAGTTTGGGAAGGAACGCTGCGAGAGGGCAAGGGTACGGTTAAGCTCGGCAGCGGGGCATTCGAGGGCCCTTACTCATTCGCTTCCCGGTTTGAGGAAGGCACCGGAACCAATCCAGAAGAGTTGATCGGAGCGGCTCACGCGGGGTGCTTCTCGATGGCCCTGTCGGCGGGTTTGTCGAAGGCTGGAATCTCGCCTAAGCGGATCGAGACTACGGCGAAGGTTCACCTGGGACAGGTAGAAGGCGGCTTCGCCATCACGTCGATCGAACTTGACACAACCGCTGATGTCCCGGGCATCGATGAGAAGACCTTTCTCGAACACGCCGAGGGCGCCAAGAAGAACTGTCCGGTGTCGAAGGCACTTGCCGGCACCGAGATCAAGCTCAACGCTAAGCTGGTGAATTGAACATTCGTGCCGGCACGAATCAAGCCCAATCCATCTTTGGGTTCATCGTGTGCCACTTGGTCGCTCGTTCGAATGCCAGCGCCACTCTCAACGGCGAGCCTTCGTCATACAATCCGCCCGTAAACATGATCGAGCGGGGCAGACCGTCGATGAAGCCGCAAGGGACGCACACTTGAGGCTGGCCGGTCAGGTTTGTTGCAAGCAAGCTCGCGCTGTTTGGTGCTGGTGACACGAAGACATCCCACTTTGACATCAGGTTGTCCATCTCGCGCATCAACAAAGTCCGCGCACGTTGCGCGCGAATGTACTCGACCGCCGGTATGAAGCGCGATGTGCGAAAGCTGTTCGGCCAATCGCCCGGCGTCTGCCCCGAAAGCTGATCGACTCGGCCGTCGCGAGTGATGTCATCGAACGCCGCCGCTGCTTCGGCAACCAGGATGATGCGCAACGATCCCGTCGAGAACCGCGGCAACTCGATCGGCTCGAGATTGGCGCCCGCGGTCTTCAAAGCGTCGAGCGCTTCTTTGTATAGAGCCTTCTGCTTTTCGTTGTTGCCTCCTTCGAACTCGTCCTTCAGGTAACCGATGCGCATCTTTGAGAGCGAAACGTCGGGCGCCCAGTTGAAAGGAGCGTCGCCAACAGTGAGGTCTCGATGGTCCGCGCCATGAATCGCTGACAGCGTCGCGGCGAGGTCTTCGACTCCGCGGCAGATTGGGCCGATCTTGTCCATAGTCCAGCTCAAACCCATCGCCCCGTACCGGCTCACCCGCCCGTAGGTCGGCCTCAGTCCGGCGCACCCACATCGCGAGGCTGGCGACACGATCGACCCAAGCGTCTCGGTACCGATCGAAAATCCCACGAGTCCAGCGGAAGTAGCCGACGCAGGCCCTGCCGAAGAGCCGCTCGAGCCGATGAGGCTTTCGTCTACCTTCCACGGATTGCGGGTCACTCCCCCAAACCACCGCCCGCCTTGCGCGAGCGCTCCCATCGACAACTTGGCGACCAGCACCGCGCCTGCCTCGCGGAGCCGTTCGACGACCGTAGAATCGTAGTCGATCATTTGATCCCGATAAGGCTCGGCGCCCCAGGTCGTCTTGATCCCTTTGGTCGCGAACAGGTCTTTGACGCCGCAGGGAATTCCGTGCAGCGGACCTCGATACTTGCCGGCCTTGATCTCACGATCGGCTTGTGCAGCCTGTTTCAAGGCGAGGTCTTCGGTGAGGGTGACGACACACAGCAGCTTTGGCCCGTAGCGCTTCAAGCGCGCGAGATACATTTTGGTCAGATCGATGGAAGAGACTTGCTTTGTTCGAACAAGCTCGGCGAGTTGTGTCGCGGAGAAGAACGCGACCTCTTCGAGAGAGTTGTATTTTGGAATCTCCTGTTTGGTCAGCCTGAACTTGACCGGCTTCCAATCGTACTTCTTGCCCGGGAGCGCCGGATGAAATGCGGTCGCAGGCTCGGTGTCCAACGGGACGTCGATCTTGCGAAGCGACTCGTAGCTGGTGAGGTTCTGATTGACACCCCGCAGCGCCATCGTTTCCTGCGCGTCGATCAGCTGGATGCCAATCAACTGCTCGGCTGCGTGCAGCATTTCCTTAGTGATGCGTTGGGGTGGTTGTGGCTGTTGTTCCTGTTGTGGCTCAGCAGATTCGACGAGCAGAGCGGGTGTCGACAGACCGGCGACGCCCGCGGCTGGCAACAGCTTGACGAAGGTCCTGCGATCGATGCGCTCCGACCCTTTCGTGCTCCTGGCCTCACTAGTCTGGCGATGTCTTGTCTTCATAGTCTCCTGTCACTGCCAATGTTGTGCTCTCGGTAACCGGCCGCGCGTAACGATATCGGACCACGCTAGCTCAGAACGGGAGGGAAGTGAGCGAGAATTGCGGGCACTCACTAGCAAGACCGCGCCGCGCTAGGGTCGCGCCGATTGTCCCGCCTTGTACGACGCTAGCCGGCTTCTTATACCAGCGGCCAGCTCATCTGCGCCGGCGGCGTTTGCCGCATTCAGGGCCTGCTGCGCCGTTGCTTCCGCGTCGTGAAAGCGACCGGCCGACGAATAAACCGAAGCGAGAATGTCGAGCGCAACCGGCTGCCCTCGTGTAATGCTCGACGCTTTCTCAGCGAGACGTATCGCCCGATCAGTATCCCGAAGATCACCGGCTTCGGAGCTTGCCAGCAGAAGCGCCAGCCTGCAAAGCGGCTGCGGTGAATCAGGGTACAGGGCCAGCCCATCCTGATAAGCTTTCGCGGCCTGGGCGAATTCCTTCTGCTTTTCGAGTGCAAGACCAAGCTGGCTATAGGCGTCGCCGTAACTCGGATTGAGCTTGAGTTCATTGCGATAATAGCCAGCGGCTTCGGCCCATCTACCCTGACTCGCATTGATCTGGCCCAGGTTGAAGTTCGCCATCTTCACCTCGGGCAATAAACGCAGCGCCTCTTGAAGGTGAGCACTCGCCTCGGCAGGTTGCCCGGTGTTAGCCAGCGCCATGCCCATGTTGGTCTGCGCTTCCGGGAAAGCGGGATTGTATTCGATGGCCTTTGCGAACTGAGCCTGCGCTTCCTCGATCTCACCGCGTCCCCATAAATAGAGGCCGAGATTGTTGTGGCCACGCGCGTTTTCGGGGCGCTTAGTCACCACGTCCGCCCAGAGGACCAACTTGCTCTGGTAGTACTCATTACGGCCAATCGTGAGCGAACCCAGCCACGCGACGATGACAGCAATAGCGGCGACGCCGGCTAATCTCGCGCTGCGTTTATTATGAAGGAGAGTGGGCAGGAGCCGAGGCGCAAGCGTGTACGAGCCGAGCACAAGCAACGTTACAACTGACGCCAGCGACAAGTACATTCGATGCTCGACGGCGAGATCTGCGATCGGCATCACGCTTGAAGTCGGACCAAGGATCACAAAAAACCAAACGCCGAGATAGCCAGCCTCGGGCCACCATTTCAGCGCGACCAGGGTCAGCAGCGCAAGCAGACCGACAACCGCAGCGTATGGCGCAATACTACTCGCAGCCCTTGCTATCGGCCATCCGTAGTCAAAGCATAGATTTGTCGGCCAAACAGACAATTTAAGGTAATGAATGATCACCGCGAACTGAGAACTGAAGTATTGCCAAGACGTTATACCCGCAAGGTTGAATCCAGCCGAATTCCGCAACGGGCCCGAGGCAAGCAAGGTTGCGGCGAGAACGAGCCATGTTGCTGCAAGGCCCACATAGAGTCCCGCACGCTCGCGCAGAGTTTTCCGAAGTGAGCCGGAATAGAAGATGACATCATAAATCAAGACTAGTATTGGGGCGGTGGCCATCACCGGCTTGCTCGCCATACCAACCGCGCAGCTTGCGATCGCCGCTACGTACCATCTTGCAGATTTGTCTCCTGACAAACCGCGAATTACGCAGTACAGAGTAAGCAAATAAGAGAGGCCGACCATCGCTTCGGCGCGTTGTATGAGATATGTCACGGACTGTGTCTGTAATGGATGTACCATCCAGATCAGCGCGATCGAAAAAGCGAGCGCGGTCGAGGCGCTGCCGAATCGTGCCTTCAGTCTGTTGGTAAGCAGAGTGCGGCGAACAACTCCAAACAGTGCTAGCGCCGCAAGGACGTGGACCGTCAAGTTGAACAGATGATAGCTCCAAAGCGCCGTCCCGCTCATCGCATAGTTGAATGCCAGGGACAGACCAACCAGCGGCCGAGCAACCTGGGTCGGCGAGGTCATTGAGCCCCAAAGAGGCCAGAGGCTCCGTATCGACAAATCTTCATTGATCACACCGTCGTCGAAGACTATTTGGCCCTTGAAACTGTTCAGGTAGACAACAGCACCCATAACAACCAAAGCGGTTTCGAAGATCCATAGTCGGGGGGACGATTGAGGTGAGCCACCTGTGGTTGGGTTGCGTTCTTTTCGCGTCACCGCGTCACTTTATGTCAACGACACAGCCCGTTGCAACGGTTGTCACGACTTCGAGTATTTGTATCTCCAGGTGTTTGCTTACGGCAACGATTTGAAGCCCCACGGTCCAGTCGCGGTGCTGCCTCTTCTATAATAACAAAAGCACCGAGGCACGAATGCTCATACGAGCCTCTTTGTACCTCGGTGCCCTTGGGGTTGTACGTCACTGCTACTCCTTCCGCGCTTGCTGCGCCTTAGCGCCGATCTCCTTCATCAGTTCCTGCACGGCCACTTCGATCTGCCGGTCGCGACCCGCAAGGTTGTCTTCAGGTGAGTTCTCGACGAAGATGTCCGGCTTCACGCCGTAATTCTCCATGTTCGTCCGGTTCTTGTCGGCGAGATACACTCCGACGCCCGGAGTCCGGACGGTCGAGCCGTCGATCAGCGAATAACTGCCAGTGCCGATCACCGCCCCGGTGGTAGGAGTGCCAATCACTTTTCCTAGCCCCAAGGCGCGGAAGCCCGCCGGGAACATTTCGGAGTTCGATGCCGACCGCCAGTTCTGCACAACGACTTTCGGACCGAAGAAGCCGGCAAACGGACGCCCGGTAGCCTCGGTCCCGCGGGGCTGCCAGATTTGATATTCGCGCTGCACGAGTATCGCCAGCAGCTCCTGCTCGATGTTGCCGCCTCCGTTCCACCGCTCGTCGATGATCACCGCTTCCTTGTTGTGGTTCTCGCGCAGCTCTTTTTCGAAGCGTCGCAGCGAGGGCTGATTCATTGCCTGGATGTGCAGATAGCCAATCCGGCCGTTCGAAAGTTTATCGACCAGCGCCCGCCGGTCCTTTACCCATCGCTCGTAGCGGAGTTGTGAGTAGGCCTGACCGTTGACCGGCTCGATGCGGCTCTTCCAAGCGCCGTCTTCCGAAGTCTTATTGTTGAAGCTGACTTCGACTTTACGATTAAGGCGATGATTGAGCATCTCCCAGTAGTTGTCTCCGGCTTTGACGGGTTTGCCGTTGATCGCGATCAAATAGTCTCCGTCAGACACCTTCACCCAGTCTTTATCGGCCGGGCCCTCTTCATATACGTGAGTCACCTTGTATCGGCCCGCAGCGTCATCGGCTTGAAGCTCGACACCCAGGTGAGCAGTTGAAACTCCGCCGCCTTCACGGCCGCGCGGTGGCGAAGCGGCGCCGGTGTGCGAAGCGTTCAGCTCGCCGATCATCTCGTTGACGATGTTCAGCAGCTCCTGCCGGTCGCCGACATCGGCGACGAGCGGCTGATATTTCGCACGAGCGCCGTCCCAATCCTTGCCGTGCATCGCCGCATCGTAGAAGCGATACTTCATAGTGCGCCAGGCGTCGTCGAACATCTCGGCCCACTCGGTGGACTTGTCGATCTTCACCCGAGCAGTGAAGGTGACGCGGCGCCGCGGGCTTTCGCGTCCGCCTGACGCGGCCGCACCAGGCACGCCGGCGCCTGCGGCCGGAGCCAGCGTTACCGTGTAGACGGAACCGCCTTCACGGAAGAAGAGCGTGCGGCCGTCGCGCGAGATGTTCAGGTTGTTGATGCCTCCGCCTAATCCGCCAAAGCCGCCTCGGCCTCCACCTCCCTCATCGGCTGCAGGCGGCTCGCCAGCAATGATGCGGGTCAATCGTCGACCGTCTTCTTGAATCGAGTAGATCACCGGGACGTTGCGTATGCCTGCCGGTTCGGTGGTGACAAACACGATCGTGCGATTGTCGGCGCCGATTGCGTAGTCAAACACCGCGAACGGCATTCGTGTCAACTGACGGGTTCGGCGCTTCAAGCCCGCCCAGTCGATATTAATGTCCTTCGGAGGAGCGTTGCGTTGAGCGCCGGCAACGCGGCGCGCAACCGTGTCGTTACTCTGATCCTGCAAATCGCCCCCTTCAGGGCGATCCTCTGGATCAGCAGGATCGCGGTCCTCGCGCTCGAGCATCACCGAGTAGATCTGCGACGAAGCTTGACCCCCGCCGCCGCCGCCCCCTCCGCCGCCTCCCGCTCCGCGAACGAAAAAAAGCTTCCCGCCCTCGTGGGGGAATTGGCGATTCCCTTCGGTGTATTAATCGAAGGGCACTTTTTTTTTTTCCCCACCC
>CAZOOE010000136.1:0-13554 GCA_964581275.1 uncultured Clostridia bacterium | reverse complement strand
GCCGGTCTCGCGTTCCATTACCTAAGGGTGAACGGTGACCTGGCGGATCTCGACGGAGCAGGACAAGTCATCGGAATGCAGGTATTAAAAGTCGAGATTGACTTCGACTACCGCACTGCCAATCTCGATCTCGCGAGCGGCGAATTCACGACTCTAAGCCTGAAGACCCTTGTGCCGGTCCGCGGTCAATACTCGCCGGGACTGTGATTCCGAATAACCGAGATCGTGAGCGTGTCCGTCGGTTTGAAACCACTCGTGTTGTTGCGTCTGGACGGATTCAGGAAGGCCTTAAGTTAATCTTCTTTATCGCCTCGCCGCACAAACTAACGCTTGCAACTTGCTCCGAACGGGTTTGTCGCCACACTTTGAAGCTATCGCGGCGGCGAGGGCAGCTTCGATCGTTTGAACGTCCGACCTTGCGCGTTGCTTTATCTCAACGATCACTGGATTCCCTTCTATGAGTCCTTTCGCGGCGTCCGCCGCGGTGGGACTTATCCCGGTTTTAGACACCACCGAGATCTGCGAGTCTCTAAATCCCGCGCCGTTTAGAAGCCCGGCGAGCATTGCCTGATCGTGAAGTCCGAATGGAACCTGATAGAAGCCCGGCGGGTCGTGTTCAAAGAAAGCGGATACAATCTCGTTGGCGATTTGGGGCAGCTCGTTCGTCTCGATTGTACCCCAGACGTTAAACACAAAAGTCCCGCCTGGGACCAGGACGCGGAAGACTTCTCCCAACGCCGTTCCTTTATCTGGAAAGAACATCAGTCCGAACTGACAAACAACCGCATCAAAGGAAGAATCCGCGAACGGAAGCCTAGTCGCGTCGGCTTGCCTCCATTCCACCGCGTCATCGGGGCCAAACTTTTGGGCTGCGTATGCCAGCATAGCGTCATTGAGGTCGGTGGCGAGGAGCGTCGCGCTCTTTGGGAGGCAATCACGGAGATGCCGAGTGACGATTCCGGTGCCACACGCTATCTCCAATACGGAGGCACCATCTGAAACCTTGACACGCTCGACCAGATCCTCTGCGTAAGGCTCAAACAAGCATGGACCCAAATAGCGGTCGTAGTTCTCCGGAATCGAGCCGACGAATGCTGCGTGTTGCTCGCTCATCTTCGACCTTCGAGTAATCGGAGTGGAAATCCTCCCGGTCATTCGCCACAGAGCGGACCGTACGCGTCCGGCCGTCGGTCGCGATAGAACTGCCAATGGGTTCGCACTTCTTTGATCTGGTCGAGATCGAGGTCCGCAACGATCAGTTCATCCTTGTCCTCGCTGCCCTTCGCCAGGATGCGGCCATCCGGATTGCAGAAATAAGATGAACCGAAGAACTCACCTATGTTCCACGGAGCTTCCGTCCCCACACGATTGATCGTTCCGACGAAGTACCCGTTGGCTACGGCGTGCGCCCGCTGCTCGAGCTCCCAGAGATAGTCGGCGTGCCCCTTGGTGGTAGCCGATGGGATGAAGACGATCTCGGCGCCGCGGAGACCCAGCGCTCGCGCACCTTCAGGAAAGTGGCGGTCATAACAAATGTAGACCCCTATGCGCGCATACTTTGTCTCAAAGGTCGGGAAGCCGGAATTCCCGGGGGTGAAGTAGAACTTCTCCCAAAAGCCCGGCAGACAGTGCGGGATGTGAGTCTTGCGATACTTGCCGAGATAGACGCCGTCGGCGTCAATCACCGCCGCGGTATTGTAAAACACCCCGGTCATCTCTTCCTCATAGATCGGAACCACCATCGCCATCCCATGCTTCCTGGCAATCTCGCACATCAGTCGCGTAGTCGGCCCGTCCGGAATGCGCTCGACCAGATCGTACCAGTGCGGGTTTTGTTCGGCAGGAAAATAGGGCCCGTAGAATAACTCTTGAAGACAGATGACCTGGACGCCTTTGGTCGCCGCTGCGTCGATCATGGCCACGTGCTTGTCGACCATTGCCTTTTTGATCTTCTCTAATGAGCTTTCAGCCGGTTCTTCGTTGGCAGCTTGTATCAATCCGCATCGAACGATTCGTGACATGATTGGGTTCCCTCTCCTTCTCGAATCGAGATCGTTCGGGCTCATTATCGCACAGGCCGTTATGCGACGCCTTGCAATTTCGCGAGGTGCTCCCGGGCGGTCTTGGTGTAGGGATCGGTCGGCGCTACCTCAATCGCTTTTTGGAATTGCACCTTCGCCTCCTCCCTCTTGCCAAGATCCTCATAGCACAACCCGAGATTGGTGTGAACGACATTCTGATAGAGGTTCCTGAGGGATACCTGGTTGAACGCGGCAATCGCTTCGTCGTAGCGTTGCATTTTCATGTTTAAGGCACCCATGGCGTACAGCAGCCCCGAATGATCCGGCGCATAGCGCTGCGCGATGTGCAACTGATCGGAGGCCTCGGCATATCGGGCATGTTTTGTAAGCAATATCGCCAGATTGATGCGCGCCTCGGGATATGCGGGCTCTTGCAGCAAGGTCTCCGAGTACGCCTGTTCCGCAAGCACGTCCTTACCCTCCCGATCATAGGTCCAACCGAGGTTGTACCGGGCCTTGGTATGGGTTGGCCAAATCTCCAATGCTCGTTGGAGTGGCTGCTCGGCATCGGCGACCCCCCCTTCACTTATGTAAGTGACTCCAAGGTTGTAGTAAGTATCGGCATACGTCGCCCCGTATTCGATGGACTTCAAGTAACACCGCTCGGCATCGCTCAACTTTCCTTGTTCTCGAGAAGGAGACCAGATGCCAGCCGAAAACCTCGAGTCCAAACAGATGATGGTTGAGGATCAGTGTTATGTTGAACAAAGGACGGTAGTATGGTCCGACCGCCGTCTTGTCGCCTTCGTTCAGGAACTGCCAGACGCCCTGCGTAAACATTTTGGGGATGTTGGCGAGAGAAGTGAGGGTCGGGTTCTTGAGGATCTGAAGACGGTCGTCATAGACGAACTGTCCGTCGAGCGCATTCGCGAACGCCAATATCGTGATTGCCAGAACGCCCAGCGTTAACAGTCTTTCCTGCTTCTCTGCGTGAAAGCGCCCGAGCGCCTTTTCGCGACGCTCCTGACGAGCGGAACCAGGTTTTGGGGCAGGCTGCGACACTCCTGCGCTGGCCGAGCGTGCTTTTCTCCTTTTACGATTGCGAGCCATCTATTGGGTGAGCTGGCGTGAGTACAGCTTGCCACAGCGCGGTGGGCTGCTTCATAGCAAGGATCGTAGTTGCCTCACCACCTCATCAGCTTAGCGATGACCGTTACCGCAGCCGGATCATCCGGGAAGATCACCGGTGTGTCTTTGACGCGCACCGTACGGTCTCCGACGCGTTTGGCAAGCACGTGCACCGGACACCCACAGGCACTGTAGATAAAAGTCAGCTCCCGCTCCTGACCGTCGGGCCAAACGTCTCGCACCGCCAAGTCGCCAGGCTTGACCTTGGCGTCGATGACTGAGTTGGGGTTGCTGGAACCATCGACCGTGAGCGTCGTACCTTTACCGTTATCCAACAGTACGGTAAGGGTCTTTAGCTGAATTGGCTGCGAGGTTGGATTGATCTTGCCGCGCCACAGTATTTCGCCGGTGCGCTTGAAGATCAGTTGACCCCCGCCCGGCTTCTCGCTGCTGACGTGCATCGAGATGTGCAGCTTGCCGTCCGGAGTCGGATCGCCGTATGCGTCGAGAACGGCGAACGTGCGACCCTGACCGTCATCCGGCTGGTAACGTCTTTCAATCTGGTTAAGCGCCTCGGCGATGCTCGGGACCTTCGGACCAAAATCCAACTCGGCCGTGACCATTACTGCCTTGGCCACATCCATTGAGACGAGCTCCGAGGGCGGCTTCGGTTGCTCTGCGACCGGCGCGGGGGCGCTGGTGCCCGGCGCTGCTGGCGTAGGCGCCTTTGAAGCCGAGCCGGGTCGGTATGCTCTCGAAGCCAACAGCGCCACCGCCACGATGCCTCCGACTACAAGTATCGTGGCAACCAAGATCAAATGCTTTCGCCCGCCAGTGGGAGCTTTCGTTTGTGGTGCACCGCTCCAGCGATTTTTGCTCTTGGTTTTTGCCATTGCGACTCTTGGGCGACACGACAAGTGCGAGCTCAGCGCTCATCGCCGCGCCCAAATCGGCGCGGCGAGAGACAATAGCAAACAGCGTAGCCTCGGGGCAAACAAAGAACCATAAGCGGCTCAGCCCGCCGTGAGCCTGGCCCAAAGTTTCCCGCTTGCAGCGCGTGCGCGTTCGTAAATCTCTTGATCGTCCGCCACTGACTGCCTGTTCCGAATCACAAATCTGCCGTTCACCATCACGCTTTCAACTGCGGTCGAGTTCATTCCAAACACGAGATGCCACGCGAGGTTATCAGCAGTGACCCTCGTGGGCGATTGGTAGTCGAGCACCGCAAGGTCGGCGATCGATCCAACATCCAGGCCCCCAAGATCACCGCCAAACACCTCAGAAGCTAGCCTGTGATTGTTGGCCAGAACGCGCAGCCAATCACCCGCTCCGAGGCCAACTGAGACGTCGCGCCCCTTGAAGAATGCGAAGCGTGCTTCTTCAAACATATCAGCTCCGATGCCGTCGGTTCCGAGCACTACACGATCGCCGAACCTTGCGACCGGGGCGTAGCCAACCTGATTGTTCATGTTAGAACGGGGGTTGTGTGCAAACCACACGCCCGCGGATCGCGCTATGCTGATGTCTTCGTCGGACAGGTGTACTCCGTGAGCGAGGATCGTCTTGTTGTTGAGCGTGCCGTGCTTCGCGAGCCGTTCGACAACCCCAATCTTATAGCGGGCACGTGCGTCCAGGACGTCCCACTTGTCTTCCGCAACGTGAATGTGAAGTCCGGCGTCGAACACGTGCATCAGCTCAGCGCAGTATTCGAGAGCCTCATCGGAGAGGGTGAACGAGGCGTGAGCTCCGACCATCCCGCCGAAAAGCGGTGGAGTTGTCTGCCCTCCAGGCGCCCGGGAGCGGCTCGCCCACTTCAAGAAGGTGAGGTTCTCATCGAGTCCCTTTTCGCGCTCCTGAGTTCCGCCGCGATCGCTAACCTCGTAACAAAGCACCGCTCGCAAACCGACCTTCTCAATTGCCTCGCGCACGATTTCAAGAGACCCGCTGATGTGCGAGGGCGACGCATGATGATCGAACAGGCAGGTCGTCCCCGCGCGAGCTGCATCCATCGCCCCCGCCATTGCGCTCCAATAGATGGTTTCCTCATCGAGCGCCCTGTCCAACCGCCACCACACCAGGTCGAGAATCTCTTTGAAGTTAGTCGGGTTGCGAGCGGGCGCCGGCATCCCTCTCGAGAGCGCCGAGTAGAGGTGGGTGTGCGCACAAACCATCCCCGGAACGACCAGCTTCCCGGCGAGATCAATTACTTCGTCGCCGTCTTGCGGTTCAAGCTTCGAGCCGCGTCCGGCGATGCGACCCCCGGCAACCCGCAAGTCAGCACGCTCGACCGCTGGGGAAGCGAAGCCGGCAATCCTTGTTGACTTGAGAAGATATGACATTTCGAGGTCACTCGCACGGTAGCGCAATCATCGGATCCACTTTCGTTGCTCTGCGTGCCGGCAACAAACAGGCTCCCAGAGCCACCCCCGCGACAATGGCAGCGCCGGCGGATCGAACTCCGGGCAGCGACTGGACCCTCTCGAGCGTTTGCTTGAAGCAGGGTCCCTGCTCGGCAGAACCGGGATAAGTTGAAGCTGGTTGACCCGAACTGGAACTCGCGTGCGGCAAAATTTCCCGATAGCTGTAACGTTTTCACCACTACTCAAGAAGCGGACGGCGCGAATTTGCTATCCGCAATCCCAGCTCTTCGATTTCGATATCCGGATTCACCCGTTGCGGTTCCTTCACTCCGCGACTTGCCACGCCAGCATCCTTCAGGCCGTTACCCGTGAGCATCAACAGCACTCGCTCGTGGGACATCATCGTGCTTGCGTCGCAAAGCCTCATGAACCCGGCGTAGGCAGCGGCTGCCGCCGGTTCAACAAAGACGCCCGTCTCGCGAGCGAGCTTAGGGATCGCGGCAGTGAGCTCGTCCTCACTCACCTTGACGCCGCGACCTCCCGATTCTCGAATCGCACGAACCGCCATCGTTGCGTCACGCGGCTTGCCAACGTTGATGCTGTCGGCAATCGTATGCGCCCGGACTTCTCGCGCCACGCCGTCGCCATTTGCCGCGTCAACGATCGCACAAGCTGCCTCGGATTGCACCCCGACCATCTGAGGGAGGCGATCGATAAACCCGATCCGATGAAGATCGTTGAACCCCTTCCACAGGCCGCTGAGTATGTTGCCATCGCCGACCGGGACTATAACCTGATCGGGCACAGCCCAATTCAGTTGCTCGGCGATTTCTAGCGCGGCCGTCTTCTTCCCTTCTCGGGTGAACGGATTGTACCCGGTGCTGCGCTGATACCAACCGAACCGCCGCGAAGCCTCGATGCACAGATCGAATGCCTGATCATAGCTTCCGTCGACCAACACGACTGTCGCCCCGTAGACCTGAAGCTGAGCGATCTTGGCCGGCGGGGCGGATGCGGGGACGAGGATCACTGATTCCATCCCGACGCTCGCGCATATGCCGGCGAGCGCGCTTCCCGCGTTGCCCGACGAGGCAGTAGTAATTATGCTCGCACCGGCCTCTCGGGCCTTGACTACCGCAAGCGCGCTTGGGCGATCCTTAAACGATGCGGTGGGATTTCGGCCGTCGTCTTTGATCAGAAGTTGTTTGACTTCGTAGCGATCCGCAAGGTGTTTGCAATCGTAGACTGGAGTCCAGCCCACGGTGAGTGGTGGCACCGGTGATGAATCTTCAACCGGAAGCAGGGCTCGATATCGCCACATCGTGAAGTTGCGATCGGCGGCGAGACCCGCTTTGCTTATCTGGGAGCGGATTCGATCATAGTCATAAACCACATCGAGATTGCCGCCGCACGACTCGCAGACATATTCGGTCTCGCCGACGAGATGCCCTCGTCCACAGTCAACGCAGTTCAGCCCCGCAACATTGTTCATCAGCTTCCGTACCATCATTCTCACAAAATGAGTTCGTAGTCCGGCCTTCAGTCAGGCGGAAGTAGCGTAGACTTCAATCGGTGTACCGCAACCCCGGTTGATGAGATAGACATCAGACACAGACTAAAGTCTATGCTACTTCCGCCCGAAGGCCGGACTACCAGCTCATTCCCCTTGAAAGTTCACGTGTCTGACGTGCTGCTCCCTCGGATTGAGGATGTAGTCGACGCACAGCCACAGGCTTCTGCTGTGATGAAAGAAGACCAGCGGCAAGGTCAAAGCGAGCGCGATCAAGGCGGTCAGAATGGTCTGGTCGATCCTCGCGGTGATCAAGCCATAGACCACGAGCGTTCCAAGCAGCAGCGATTCGGTGGCAATGACGTTGAAGTAAATCGCCCCGATGAAGTAACCCTGTTCGCGCTCATAGATCAGACCGCAGTAGTCGCAATGAGTATTCATCCGAAAGGGCGAGCGATAGAGCGGGCCTAAACCGCAATCCGGGCACCTGAGTTTGATCCCTCGTCGCAAAATTCGTGTTGCTCTCTCAGTGTCCATCTCTCCTCGCGGACGCCTCGCAGCTTCTACTTCTTGACAAGAAACTCCCTCGCGTAGCGAAGCTCAGCTCGTTTAGCATCGCCACTTGGACAAATCGCAATCACCTTTCGATACAAAGCCACCGCCTTCCTCAGATTGCCGGTCAACTCAGCGGCCCTCGCCGCTCCGTACAGGCCATTGAAGCGATTCGGCGAGACCTCGAGCGCCGCCTCGTATGCCGTCAGCGCCTCGCGTGGTTGTTTGAGCTCGATCAACAGATCCCCAAGCATCTCGCGGGCTGGCAGGACCGGACCCGGCGTGACCGGGTGTTTGTCGGTAGAATCTTCCAGGTCTGCCGCCGAGACCATCAGCCGCAAAGCTTCCTCGTCCTTGCCTCGCGCCCGCGCCAGCCACGCGGCCGCTGAGCGACGTTGAATCTCGACTTGAGTCCACCAATCGTAACTGTCCGTTGATCCGACCAGTGTCTTCTGGATCTCGGTCAGCTTGTCAACACTCTGCTGGGCGGCCGGCGCATCGCCGAGCCGCGCCGCTCCCAAGGCTCTAGCAAAGTACATTATCGCCTCCGCCCATTGAAATCGATGCCAGGGAAAATCCGGATGAAGCGTCAACTTTGAGGCTTCAGCCCATTGGCGCAGCTCAAGAGCGTAGCGGGCCGGGATCGCCGCGAATGCATACGCGCATTTGAAGCTCTCCGGGTCGGTCTTGCGGATGGAGGACGACTCGTCGAGCATCTTCTTAGCGTCACGGTCCCGTGCGCTCTGCAAGTAGGCATACTCCAGATAATCCATCGCGTGGAGTTGCTCGTCCCAGGCACCAGTCATGTGATTCCTAACCGAATAATCCTTAGCCGCGGCTTCGGAAGCGATGTTTGTGTCGATGGCCTCCTGCCACAGTCCGAGGCGAGTGAAAATGTGCGAGGGCATGTGAAGCGCGTGAGCCGATGACGGAGCGATCTTGGAGTAACTCCGCGCCGCCTCAAGCGCCAGGTGCGCAAGCTGCGGATAGTCATAGCTATGAATCAAGTAGTGAGCGACACCGGGATGACCGGGCTCCAGACGGAGTGCGCGGTTCAATATTGCAGCAGCTTTTTTCTGCTTGGTATAAGTCTTATCCGATGGTATCGCAACCAGCGCAGTCGCATTCAGCGCGAGCGCATAAAACACCGCTGCTTCCCGATCATTCGAATAGCGCCGAGAGACACGCTCCATCGCGTGCTCATACGCTTCGGCTCGCGTGCGATGATCACGTTTTTCCCAGTCCCTGTAGAATTCGCCGATTGCAGCAATGTAAGCGCGTTCGCGCTCGGTCTTCGCGCCGATTGAACGTGCCTTTTCGACGGCCGCGGCGCCTTTTTGCAAGTCGGCTGGTGAAGGCGGCACCCAAAGCTGATGATATAGGCTCATCGCTATGCCCCAATGTGCCATTGCGCATGCGGAATCTTTTGCCGCAACTTCGGTGAAAGCCTTTTCAGCCTCGTCGTACTCGAAGGAGTGAAGCCATGCCACTGCGCGATTGAACTGGACCTGGGCTCTGGCGCTGCAAGAAATGGTGAATTTGACCCTGCCTATCCTTTCGTCAGTGTCGTGGTGATGCTGATGGGATTCCTGGGCGTAACTCGGGCCGGTCAGAAGCAGAATCATCACCAAAGTGCGAATGTGAATTCGGCTCACGGTTATCTCACGTTTCTATCGTACCGGGAGTACTATGACCGCTTTTGTCTTCGCGCTTCCGCTTCCGCCAGCCACCCGCGCCTCAACTTTTCCGGCGCCACGCTTGATAGATACGGCTTGATGTCCAGGATTGGTGTGCCCTCGAACATGTCAATGCCCAGGACAATGTGGCGCTGGCCCTCACGGCGCATCAACTCAACGACAGTCAAGCCGACGGGGCTGGGCCGATATGGTGATCGTGTAGCGAAGACGCCGTGCGGCCGGTCGTCAGTTGGCGGCTTGCCCAGCAGCGCGTATCCGTCAGTTTGATGAAATACCCAGATGACGAACAGGTGCGAGAAGCCGTCAATGTCTGTAAGGCCCTCCTCGAACTCGGGCAGTATTTCGAGCACACCTTCCGCTTCGTGAGACGCGCCCCAACCCTTGGGAATCTGAGAGGTCTCAGTGTAAGGGCTGTTGACAAATCCGACGGCTCGCATTTCGAACATTGTTTTGACCGACTCCACGTTTTGAGTACCGACTTCAGTCAGAGCGCCCGGGCGAGGCGGTACTCCAAGCTGAACTGCGACTAGTCGATTATCTCCCAACCGCTTTGATACTTGTCCAGCTGGCCGCGAGTGTATTCATCGATCGGGTGATCGCGTTCGGGCGAGACGACGTGCTTGGGTGAGCCGCACAATTCAGTCGAGAAGTAGCGCTGCCCTGAGTCGCAGATCATCGTCACGATTCGTTTCATATTCGGGTGCTTCTTTGCAAGCTTGATCGCCGCGATGACGTTGGCTCCCGATGAGATGCCGCAGAAGATGCCTTCCTCTTTCGCGAGCCGCCTCGCCATTTCAATCGCTTCGTCGGATTTGATGGTCACAATCCCATTGAGCAGGCTCAGATCGAGATCGCGTGGAACAAAGCCGTCACCTATTCCTTCAATCTTATGCTCGCCCCACTCGCGCTGCGACAGCAGGGGGCACTCCGCCGGCTCTCCTGCATAGAGCCTGATCTTTTTCTTCTTCCCGCGAAGATACCGCCCGATGCCGGTCAACTGTCCGCCGGTACCTTGAGTGGCAACGTAAGCGTTCAGCTTTCCTCCGGTCTGCTCCCAGATTTCCGGTCCGGTCGTCTTGAAGTGGGCCTTAGTGTTGTCGGGATTGTCGAATTGCGAAGGCACCCAATACTTTTCCGGATCCTGTTGCCGAATCCGCTCGAGTTTCTGTAGTGCAAGGTCGACGTCAGACTCACCACCCGGCGTGTAGACCATCTGAGTCCCGTAGGCGACGTCCATCTTCTTACGCTCTTCGCTCATACCCTCGGGCATAACGATTATGCAGGCATAGCCCTTCACCGCGGCGACAAACGAGCAAGCAATGCCGGCGTTGCCGGTCGAGCATTCGAGTATGGTCATCCCGGGCTTCAAGTCCCCTCGCTTCTCTGCCCTTTCAATCATGTTGAGATAGATTCGGTCCTTGAGCGACCCGGACGGGCTGAAGTATTCGAGCTTGACGAGAACTTCGGGCCCGACGTCGGCGGTGACTCGGTTGAGCCTTACAAGGGGTGTGTTGCCGATGCAGTCCAGAATCGACTTTGAGTGCTTGCTATAGCTGGTCCAGTTTGACATGTGGTCAGGGGAGGTCCTTTCTCGAACATGATCTAATCGGAGCCACTTTATCAGAACCGTGGCCGACTTTCACCCGAACGATGCAGGTGGTATTCGAGGCGTTTTGTCGGAGCGACGACCGGACCAGGCAATGCGACCCCCGCGAGATTTACAACCTCCCGCCGGGTCGTGTTAGAGTTGGGGATTAGGAGTCACGTTATGAAATCAAAAGCGATCGCGATCATTGTCCTTGCGTTGGTGATCGGTTTTTGTCTTTACGCCGTCCAGGCAAATAGGCGCTCGCCATCGGGGACTGAACCACCCGAGAAGAAAATCAAACTTTATTCTGTTGCGCAGAAAGGATTCATTATGAGCGACAAGGTGGTCAAGACGGACGCTGAATGGAAACAGCAACTCACTAAGGAGCAGTACGAAGTCACGCGGCGAAAAGGAACCGAGCGGGCCTTTACCGGCCAGTATTGGAACAATCACGAGAAGGGGATCTACCGCTGTGTTTGTTGCGACAATGACCTTTTCAAATCTAACACCAAGTTTGAATCTGGCACCGGTTGGCCGAGCTTCTGGGCGCCGATTTCGGAAGAGAACGTCCTCACTGAAAGCGACCGAAGCTACGGCATGGAGAGAAACGAGGTGCTCTGCAAGAGATGCGACGCACATCTCGGTCACGTGTTCGACGACGGCCCCAAGCCTACCGGTCTGCGCTATTGCATGAACTCAGCCGCCCTCAAGTTCATCAAGTCGGAGTAACCTTTGCGCCCTTCGCGCTGCTTTGCGCCTTTGCGCGAAACCTGATATTGAGTTTTCGGTAAATCGAATCTGGCGGAGAACTCAATGCAAAAACGCAAGGCGCTCACTCTCCTATTAGCTCTTTTCTTAACGACTGCCTCTCTCGGGCAAAGCCGCCAAGGCGCAAAGCACGCAACCTTCGACACAATAATCCGCGGCGGAACGGTCTATGACGGAACTGGTGGCGCACCAAAGCGAGCTGACGTCGCAATCACAGGTGAACGCATCGCCGCCGTCGGCAATCTCAAATCGTCAACCGCAACGACGATCATCGATGCGACCGGCCTCGCGATAGCTCCCGGATTTATCAACATGCTCTCGCACTCCGAGAGTTCCCTGATTACCGACGGGCGTTCGCAAGGCGAGCTTCGACAGGGCGTCACCACTCAGGTATTCGGGGAAGGGTCGATGGGGCCTTTGAGCGACGAGATGAAGCGTCGTCGGACCTCCACTCAGGGCGACCAGAGGTTCGACATCCCGTGGACGACGCTGGCCGAATACCTGATCTATCTCGAGAGACACGGCATCTCGCAGAACGTCGCGTCGTTTGTCAGCGCCACCACGGTTCGAGAGAACGTAATCGGTCTCGAAGACAAGCCGCCCACCTCCGAACAGCTCGATCGCATGCGCGAGCTTGTGCGGCAAGAGATGGAAGCTGGTGCGCTCGGCGTCACCACCGCGTTGATTTATCCACCGGCTTTCTACGCGAAGACCGAAGAGCTGATCGAGCTTTGCAAGGTCGCCGCTAAATACAAGGGCAAATACATCGCCCACATCCGCAGCGAGGGCAATCAGTTGATTGAAGCGGTCGAAGAGACGCTTCGCATCAGCCGCGAGGCAGGGCTGGCGGCGGAGATCTACCATTTGAAAACATCCGGCGAGTCGAACTGGGATAAGATGGACAGGGTCATCGCGATGATCAACGATGCTCGCCGCAAAGGGATGAAGATCACTGCGGACATGTACATGTACACCGCGGGCTCGACCGGGCTCGACGCCTCGATGCCGCCGTGGGTGTTTGACGGCGGCCGTGAAGCGGCGAACAAGCGGCTGCAAGACCCGGAGACTCGAAAGAAGATCGCCGAAGCAATTCGGACTCCCAGCAACGACTGGGAGAATCTCTACATGCTCGCGGGTTCGCCCGATCGCATACTGCTTGTCAGTTTTAGAACTGAGGCGCTCAAGCCGCTGACCGGCAAGACGCTCGCCGAGGTCGCCAGGATGCGCGGCAAAGATCCGATCGAGACGATCATGGATCTGGTATACGAGGATCGGTCTCGCGTCGGGACCGTGTACTTCATGATGAGCGAAGAGAACATAAAGAAGCAGCTTCGCCAGCCGTGGGTGTCGTTGGGATCCGACGCAGCTTCGATGGCTCCGGAGGGCCAGTTCCTGAGATCATCGACCCATCCTCGCGCTTATGGAAATTTCGCTCGGCTGCTGGGCAAGTACGTGCGAGAGGAAAAAGTCATCTCGCTTCAGGAGGCGGTGAGGCGTTTGAGCAGTCTTCCGGCAACGAATCTCGGTCTCGATCACCGAGGCTTTCTCAAAGAAGGGATGTTTGCAGATCTGGTGGTGTTTGACCCGGCCACTATCGGTGACCGAGCGACCTTCGAGAACCCGCATCAGTATTCAGTGGGTGTGAAGCAGGTGTTCGTCAACGGAGTTCAAGTGCTGAAAGACGGCGAGCACACCGGAGCGAAACCGGGCCGGGCGTTATGGGGACCGGGGAAAGTGAAATGATCACTCCCTTCCCTGCATCCAATTGAAACTTGCCGGAGACGCTGTGAATAGTCAGTGAAAAGCGTAATGAGGGGTCAGGCTTGAGTTTGTTGCGATTTCTCTGACGGCGTCCCAATTAAACAAATTGCAACAAAGTGGCGAGTAGGCAGGTTTCTTCCGACGCTGAGGTTGAGGTTTGTTTTCTCCG
>CAZOOE010000135.1:980-13584 GCA_964581275.1 uncultured Clostridia bacterium | reverse complement strand
AACCTAAAGGAAAGGGGCACCTGGTATGGGCGGTTAGGGGTTACCGAGGCAACCGGTTAACCCCCTGCCGGGAAGACAAAACCAGTCCGCCTGCTCGGCGAGCCCGCGGGCATTGCGCACGACTCGACGCCGGTTGAAGCCAGAGCGCGGCTGCCGGTAAACGAAAACGACAAGCGCTTCCGTATTGCGTCAACACAGTCAACTCTTAAGCAAGAGTTGGCGGGCCGGCCGGCGGTGAAGATCGCCGTCAAACAAGAAGGCTGGTATCGCGTCACCCAGGCGGAGTTGATTAGCGCCGGGCTTGACGCAAAAGCTGACCCTCGCAGTTTGCAGTTATATGCCGACGGCGAGCCAATCCCTGTCTTCGTCAGCGGCGAAAGCGATGGCCGGCTTGACGCCGATGACGCCGTAGAGTTTTACGGCATTGGACTCGACTCGCCCGCGACCGACGCGCGCATCTACTGGCTGTTTGCAGGAAATCAAGCCGGGCTGCGCATCAATAGTTTTCTCAGTCCCGCGCCGGCGACGCAAGCAACCAGCTTCCCGTTCACCGTCGAGCGACGCGACCGGACAGTTTACTTCGCCGGCTTGCTCAACGGCGAGACTGAAAACTTTTTCGGCGCCGTCATTGCCGCGCAACCAGTTACGCAAACACTGAACGTGCTGCACCCTGACACGGAAGCGGCTTTGGGGGCCACTTTGGAGGTAACTTTGCAAGGTGTCACGCGGGTTCCGCATCTGATTGCCGTGCAAATGAATGGCTCAGATCTGGGACAGGTTACTTTCGATGGCCAAGCGCAGGGCGACGCCCGTTTTTCAGTTTCGCCAACACTCCTCAAAGGCGGCCTAAACCAGGTGACGCTGACCGCGAAGTCCGGGCCGGCTGATATTGCTCTCGTCGATCATCTGCGCCTCACCTACACCCACGCCGCGACAGCAGACAACAACCAATTGAAACTCTCCGCCACCGGCGGCCAGCCGCTTACGATTGACGGCTTCACCAACGATCAGATTCGTTTGTTTGACATCACTGATCCGACCGCGGTGCGGGAGATCATCGGCTCGATTCAGAAACTAGAAGATGGCTACGCGGTGTCACTGAGCGTGCCCGGCATCGGACCAAGGGCTTTGCTTGCGTTGACTGATTATCAGGCAAAACGGGCGGCCAGCGTTATCGCCAACACGCCATCGAATTGGCGCGGGGAGCAAGCGAATGCTGACCTGATTATCATTCATCACAATATGGGCATGGCGCTCGCGCCGCTCGTGGCCGCGCGACAACGCCAAGGACTCAAGGTGGCTGTAGCAGACGTTGAGGACCTTTTTGACGAATTCAGCTACGGTGACAAATCTCCTCAGGCCATCAGGAATTTTCTCGCATTCGCCCGGACGAACTGGAAAATCAAACCTCGTTATGTGTTGATCGTCGGTGACGCCAGCTATGACCCGAAGGATTATCTCGGTTTCGGGGACAGCGATCTGGTATCGACGAAGCTGATCGATACGAATTATATGGAAGCGGCATCGGATGACTGGTTTGTTGATTTCGATGATGATGGAATGCCGGAGCTTGCCATCGGACGCTTGCCAGCGAGAACAACAGAAGAAGCCGAAGCGATGATCACGCGACTGATCGGCTACGACGCATCACGCCCCGCGGATGAGGTCTTGCTGGTCGCCGATGCGGTCGATGGATACGACTTTGAAGCTGTAAACACTCAGCTGAAAGCCTTGCTGCCCAGCGACGTCAAAGCGGTTGAGATCAAGCGCGGCGAGCTTGGACACCAAGCGAAGCCGGCGCTCATCGCCGCCATCAATCGTGGCCAGCGGATCGTCAACTACACGGGTCACGGCAGCGCCAATCAATGGCGAGGGGATTTGTTGAACAATGCGGACGCCAGCGCGCTGGTCAATCAAGAACATCTGAGCCTGTTTGTCCTGATGACCTGTTTGAATGGTTACTTCGATGACCCGGCGCTCAACAGCCTTGCTGAGAGCTTAATGAAGGCACCGAGAGGCGGCGCCATCGCCGTGTGGGCATCGTCGGCAATGACCAGCCCTATCGATCAGGCGCTGCTGAATCAGGAGTTCTTTCGGCAGTTGTATATCAATCATACCGTCAGAATCGGCGATGCAGCTCGCGTCGCCAAAGCGGGGCTCGGCGACAAGGATGTGCGACGGACGTGGATTTTGCTTGGCGATCCGACGATGCGGCAGCATTCTTGCGGACGTTGTAGAGTCGTCGAATGACGCTCTTCAGCGCGATCAACTTTGAGGCATCCAAGATTGGGAAATGCGCCGACACTACTAATGCAAGAGTCAGCCACAAAGAGGTGAATTGAGATGCAAGCTAGAAGGATCGAAAAGCTCGCACTACCTTTTTTCGCATTGTTTGGCGTCTCCTTACTGATCACCGGCGGCCAAGCGCAGAAATCCGGCGGCGCCTTCACACCAACAATACCCAAGACGTGGGACGATGAGGCTATCGCATCACTCGAAGTGCCGCTTGCCAACCCGCTTGGCTCGCCCAAACACGTTTCCGCCGATTATTACTACCGCATCCCGGTTGCGCCGATCTATAAGAGCTATCCAGTGTATGCACCCGGTCACGAACCGCCCGGCTACATAGACTGGCTCAAGCAGGGCCAGCCCGCTTTACCCGGTTCAGATTCCCGACTTGATCGGCGAGAAAGACCGGCGGTACCTCGACCGCACCGGGCTTCAGCGCCACCGCTCGATGGCGGACCTCATGCGTTACGCGGCGATGAATCGTGGGATAGGTGATGGCGGCGACGGCCTGGCCATGTTCGGGCACAGCGGTTGGTGCGCCACACTCGAAGACTGGTTTGATCCCGTCGTACGCGAGACGATTACCTTCCGACGGGCTTCAAGCCTTATGCGGTGAAGACGTACGCGGTGAGGGGCCATACCTTCGGACTCAGTCTGTCAGCAGAAGATCGCAACGCTTTGATCGCGTTTCTCACGCTTTTATAGGTGCCAGCTAGAATGCTTCTAGGTTGGCGAAGAGCGGACTACAATTGCGAGGGATGCCAATGAAAATACTGAGCTACGTCACCTTCATCAAAAGGTGAATGATGCGGCAAGCGCATCGAAGTGCGCACCGAAAGCGGAAGGATCATTCTTCGTTGAGCTGGGTTCACTTTTTTTCAAACTCCTGCGAATCAATTCTTCTTTAGATCCGCCGTCCAATTGATGACCACATTGATAGGGGTGGCATTCAGCTCGTTGCTTAAAATACTGTTCATGAGGAAATGCTGGCCGTCGCCGGAGACGTCGTAATAGTTCCTGGGGCCTGGATAGTCGGGCAAGCGGCTCTGGAAAAGGGTTTTACTCGCCCCGGCTTCGAAGATCGGAGTGTCAGCTTTGATGTCCACCGCTATGACTTTCCGTTCTGGGGAAATGTAGAAGAGCTCCCTGCCATCGCGTCGCCAGCGCGGTTGGACGCCTCCTCCGGTAGAGATTTGCCACTTGCTTCCGGACCAAGGAAAAGTCTGCACGTACACTTCATACCTGCCCGATTCATCAGAGCTGTAGGCGATAAATTTTCCATCAGGGGAGAATCTTGCGTTGTCTTCGTTGAATTGAGTCTGAATGTAAGGGAAGGCTGTCCGCTCGCCTTCCATTGGCAAAATCCACAGGTCAAGTCTCGTCTTCGAGGAGGAACTGGTGTAAACGATATAGCGTCCGTCCGATGACCAGTCAGTGGGCCATTTGCGCTCGTTCGTTTTGAGTATCTGTTCGTCACCAGCCGCGCCGCTTGATGGTTTCTGGTATAGGTTGCCCGGGCCATCTTGATCAGAGGCGAACGCTATACGACTGCCATCCGGGGACCAGACGGGAAGCCAGTCATCTTCGGGGTTGAAAGTAAAACGCACGAGTGTGGCGCGTGAGATATCGAAGAGCCAGAGATCCCGCGTTCCGGTCTGAGCGTCTACCCGCGCGGCTGCGACCTTCCTACCGTCGCGCGAGAGCGATAAGTTGATATATTTGCCAGACGTTCCAATTGCGCCTTCTGGCTTCCCGGTCCGGTCGACCCATTCGAGCCGGCCCCTCTGCTCAGCGAACCGCATATACGTTAGGACATCGCCACTGACGGAGAAACTAGCTTCCCCAAGAACGAGGCTCCGGTTCAATTCTTCGGTGAGCGGGAATGCGTCGCCCGTAAATTCCAGCTTGTCTGCGTCGAACGCTTGCGCCATTAGTGTCCGCTCTCTAGTGAATAGCAAAAAGCCTGGCGATGCGTAGGCTCCACCTACGTTGGTGTCAACCAGTCGTTTGGTCGATTTCGACTCGAGCGTCCCGACGTATATTCCGGAGTTCTCATCTTTCGAGCTTTGAGCGAGATACAGGAAGTGTTTGCCATCCGGCAGGAACGCCGGTCGGCGATGCGAGGTTTCCTGCCGCTTCTCGTCGAGCGTCGTCACCGGGGTCGGAATCCCGCCGGTAGCCGAAACGCGGTATAACCCACCCGAGTCTTCAGGCGCGAACACGATCACTCCGTCGTTATTCCATGCGCCTCCGAAACCGGTGCGGGCGTCGCAGATTGTTTGCGGAGGACCGCCTGCTGCTTCTACTTTTTTCAGCTTTCCGCCCGAGAAGAATCCGATAAACTGACTGTCAGGCGACCAGAAACCAGTCGTCGATCCGGCGGTCTCCGTGCCCAGCAGCGTCCGCATATCGAGCGAATCCAGTGCGCGGACCGCGAGCATAGACATCCCGGAAGTATCCCAAACGTTAATCGCCAGGCGTCGCCCATCCGGAGAAATCACGCCGCCAGCAAAAGTCTGTGGTTCGGTCGGAGAGACGAGGAATCGCACGGCGTGGGGCGCATGAGTTTGCGGACGCCGAGAATAGAGAATTCCCAGTGCGACAGTTCCCACTATTAAAAGAACTATCGTGGCCATCTTCCACAGACGTTCGCGGCGCCTCAAGTGTCCTGTCGCAGCGACGGCTGACGTTTGACCCGATGGACCAGTGGATGAATCCATCATTGCTTCGAGCGCGAAGGCAAGATCGTGCGTGGACCTGAATCGATCATCCGGATTTTTCTCCAGGCAATGCCGCACCACACGCTCAAGTCCGGGTGAAAGATTGCGATTGGTCTCCGCCCACTCGGGAGGTTCCTCATTCACAATCGCGTTCATTGTTTCAGCAGCCGACTCCTTATGGAATGCTCGCTTTCCAACCAGCATCTCGTACAGCACGGCCCCGAAGCTGAAGATGTCCGAACGGTGATCTGTTTGCCTCCCGCGCACTTGTTCAGGTGACATATACCCTACCGTACCGAAGATCACGCCGGGTTCGGTCATCAGTGGCGTGGTCGGCGCTTCGGTGCCGATGTTGGCGGTCACGTTTGGCTCCTCCAGCTTCGCCAGGCCGAAGTCGAGTATCTTGACCCGCCCATCTTTGGTGAGAAAGAGGTTCTCAGGCTTCAAGTCCCGATGCACGATTCCCTTATCGTGCGCGGCTGAGAGACCGCGCGCGATCTGGGAGGCATAGTCCATCGCTTTGCGCATAGGTAACGGAGCCTCGGCAAGCCGAAGCCGGAGCGTCTGGCCCTCGAGAAGTTCGGATACAATATAGGGTGTGCCTTCATGAACGCCGACGTCGTAGACAGTTAGGATGTTGGGATGATTGAGGGCGCCGGCGGCGCGTGCTTCCTGATTGAGACGCAGTACTCGTTCTTCACTTCCGGCGTAATGGGAAGGCAGCAGCTTGATAGCCACCTTCCGCCCGAGCCTGCTGTCTTGCGCGACGTAGACCTCGCCCATTCCGCCCGAGCCAAGATGCTCGGTTATCTTGTAAGGACCAATTGTTCGCCCGGCCGAATCGGCTTTATCTCTAACCATCATGCGGCGCCTGTAAGCTGATGCTCATCGCTTCAAATCTGCAGTCCAGTTGATAACCAGGGTGATGGGAGTTGACTCTTTTTGTTCAACCGCAGTATTGACGAGGAAGCGCTGGCCGTCGGCGGTCACGTCATAAGCAACTCCCGGCCCACCGCTACGAATCTCGAAAAGCGCCCGCACCGCGCCGACCTCCAACATCGGCCCCTCGCCGTTGACCTCCGCCGTCATCAACTTGTTGTCGGGAGCCATGTAAAAGATCTCTTTACCATCCGCCCGCCATCTTGCAGGAGGGAGTGCTCCAGAAGTGGAGATCTGGCGCTTGCCTCCAGGGCCCGGGAAGGGAGCTACATATAGCTCAACACTGTCAGACTCAGTCGAGAAGTACGCAATCCATCGCCCGTCAGGGGAGAATTGCCCGTTGCCTTCATTGAACTCAGTGTTTAGGAACGGAAAAGGCTTCCGATCTCCCGAAAGCGGTAAGACCCATATATCAGCCTGTGTCTTTGGAAGTGTAGCCCCGTAGAGAAGAAAGCGACCGTCCCTGGACCAGCTGGTCGGTTGTTTGTCGAAGTCGGACTCCAGAAGCGATTCGTCGCTGCCCGCTCCACTCGAGGCCTTTTGATAAATGTCAAAGTGGCCTTTGCGGTTTGAGGAAAAAGCAATGCGGCTCCCGTCGGGCGACCACGCCACCGTTCGCTCTTCTGCCGGATCAAACGTAAGGCGAGTCCTGCGGGCGCGAGCCACTTCGTACAGCCAGATGTCGGGACGCCCGCTCTGTGGATCTATTACGCCCACGGTCGCCATCTTCCCATCGGGTGAGAGGCGAGGATTACTGTAAGAAGCCTGGTCGCCGAGCACCCCGAGCTGCCCACCGCTGCGATCGAACCAGGCGAGCTGTGAGCTGCCCGTCGACCTGCCCATCAGATAAGCGAGGATGCCATTCTCCGAGACGGAAAAGGCTCCCACAGAAAACGGGCCTCGTACTGAGTGTTGGACCTGTTCGGCGAGAGGAAAAGCGTCGCCCAGTATCTCAAGGCGCTTGGCGTCGAACGGCCGAGCCATCAGTGTAGTGCCGCGCAGGTAAAGCAGATATCCCTGGGCGTACTCCACATTCGAATTGGCGCGCATCAGCAGCTTACTTTCGTTCGACTCAAGCGAGGCAATATAAACCGGCGCGCCTTCGTCGGCGCTTATGGTTCCACCGAGATAAAGAAAGTGGTCGCCATCGGGCAGGAAGGTGGGCCAGCGGTGAGTCACTTCACTTCGGGTCTCGTCGAGCTTAGTGACGGGGCTGGAAGTCCCACCCGAGGCGGCGGATACACGATGGAGCGCACTCGAAGTATTGGGTGAGAAGATTATCAGCCCGTCGCGGTTCCAGGCGCCGCCACGACCTTGGGGCGCATCGCACAAGGTGAGCGGCGGTCCACCTGCAGCGTCGATTCTTTTAAGCTTGCCTTGCGCGAAAAATCCCAGAAAGCGGCTGTCCGGCGACCAGAAAGGATATGCGGCGGCCTCTGTGCCCACGAGCACCTGCGCAGACAGCCCATCTAGAGAACGAACCCAGAGAAGATTTCTGCCATCCGCAGTCCGTGCGACGAAAGCCAGGCGAGCGCCATCGGGCGAAACGGTGATGGTCGCTCCAAATCTGCCCAGATCGAAGCTCGACTTCTCCGGGGGCGGAATGAAAGAGCGGACGGCGCGTACTTCGACCGGCGGGCGTCGGAAATAGACGATGCCCAGTGTCAGCGCCGCTACAAAAAGGATCACAGTAAGTGCGAACCACGCGATACGCTCCCGCTTGTTGCGTTCGGCGCCGATTGCCGGAGGTAAACCAGCGCCTGAGCGTGCTTCGGCAATCCATCTCAACTCGTCCATCAAGTCATGCGCGCTCTGCCATCGTTCATCCGGGTCTTTCGCCAGACACTTTCTCACCACTCGATCGAGCGCCGGCGGAGCCATCGGCTGAATGGTTGAAATTGGCGGAGGATTGTCCTTGAGAATGGCTCCGATCAAACTGGCCTGGCTTCTTCCGGTGAAGGCCCTCTTGCCCGTCGCCATCTCATAGACCACTCCGCCGAACGCAAAAATGTCTGTGCGGGCGTCAACCTCGCGCCCTTCAAGCTGCTCGGGCGCCATGTATTGAAAAGTTCCCAGTATTGCGCCCTCACCAGTTATTGGATGGCGCTCTGTTGGAAGCGAAGTCAAGCTTGAAGGGAGGGCGCAATCACTACCGTGTAGCTTCGCGAGACCGAAGTCCACGAGCTTGGCCCCCACCTTGGTGAGCATGATGTTGCCGGGCTTGAGGTCGCGGTGGACAATGCCCGCGCGATGGGCCTTATCAAGTGCATCGGAGATCTGTATTCCGTAGCGAAGGACTTGGTCGGTTGGCAGCGCGCCCTTCGAAAGGCGATCGGCGAGCGTCTCGCCTTCAATGAACTCCATTACAAGGTAATCGACGCCGTCTTGATGACCGACATCGTGAAGAGTGCAGATATAAGGGTGCTCAAGATTGGAGATTGCGCGGGCCTCACGCTCGAATCGTTGACGTAGTTCGTTGTTGCTTGACAGATGCGAAGGCAGAACTTTGATCGCAACTGTTCGGTCGAGGCGTGTGTCGCGGGCGCGGTAGACCTCACCCATCCCGCCCGCGCCGACTGGAGCGAGAATCTCGTACGGACCAAGACGTGTACCGGTGGCGACTGTCATCTCTTCAGGTCTGCCGTCCAGTTCAGGGCGACCGTCAGGGGCGCCGCCGCCTCGCTCTCCACAATCGCGTTGAGTAGAAACCGTTGCCCATCCCCCGTCACGGCATAAGCCGCTGATGATATCGCGCTACTCCCGCCACGAAACTCGAAGAGCGATACCGCCGCGCCCGCCTCGAAGCTCTCGCCGCTCTCGACTGGCACTGCCATCAGTTTGCCGTCCGACGAGTAGTAGAATAGCTCCTTTCCATCCCGCCGCCAGCGCGGATTATGGCCGCCTCCGATGGAAACCTGCCTCTTGCCACCACCGCTCGGGAAGCTCTGGACGTAGACCTCAAATCGACTTGACTCATCCGAGGCGTAAGCCAGCCACCGCTCATCGGGCGAGAGCGTCGCCGCGGTTTCACTGGCTTCCGTCTGAAGCCCCGGGAATGGCTTCGGCTCATCGGATGGCTTCCCGCCAGACCCATCAAAAGTCAATACCCACACGTCAAATTTCGTCTCCGGATTGGCTTGGTGATAGATGATGAAGCGCCCGTCCTGCGACCAGTCGGAGGGAAATTTCGGGTGATCCGACTTGAACAATAGCGTGTCCTGCCCTGCGCCGCTGGCCGCTTTTTGATAGAGGTTTTGAAACCCCTCCCGATTGGAACTCCAAACAATAAGTCTCCCATCGGGCGACCAGACCGGACTGAAGTCATTGCCCGGATCGAAGGTGAAGCGCGCGGCATTCCCGCCCATCACATCACACAGCCAGAGATCGGTGGTATTAGTCTGAGGATCAACACGGTCCGCGACAAAGCGCTTTTCATCGGGGGAGAGCCAGGGATTACCGACACTCCCGGCTACATCCAATGAGCGTGCTGGCTTGCCGCTCCGATCCACCCAGAGGTATTGGCGCCGCTGCCGATCGACGCTCGGATCAAAGACCAATACGCCGTTGTCCGAGACGGAAAAGTTCACATAGTCGGTGTTCTTGGGATCATGCCCGACATGTTGTGAGATCGGAAATGGTTCTCCGGTGAGCTGCAAGCGCCGGGAGTCAAAAGGCTGGGCGAGCAAAGCGTCATCGCGCCCGAAGATCAGCCACCCGGCGCCATCCCCTTCTGAAGCGCCAGAAACTGCCACATACCTGGCGCACGTTGCATCGCCCAGCAGCCGCTGTTTCACTCGGGGGTCGTCGAGCGAGCCGAGATAAACCCCACGAATCTCCTTCTGCCCGCTTCTGACGGTGTAGAGGAAGTGGTGACCGTCCGGCAGAAAAACCGGAAAGAGAAGATTTGTCTCCAGCCGCGCCCTATCGATTGTGGCCACCTGCACCGCTTCTTCGCCGCCCTTTGCCGAGATTCGCGATATCGAGCCCGGTCCCCCGCGCGCAATGAGAATCACCCCGTCTTGACTCCAGCTCCCGCCCGCAATACTCGGCGTTTCGTACAACGGTTGCGCCAGACCGCCTGAGGCGTCGATCTTCTTGACCCTGCCGTCGGCGAAGAATCCAATCCATCGGCTATCGGGCGACCAGAACGGATACGTTGCGCCTGCGGTGCCGGCGAGAGCGTTCGCTTCAAGCGAATCGAGCGCGCGCACCCAGATCTGCACTTTGCCGCCGGTCGCGCCAGTGAAAGCGAGCCATTTCCCATCCGGCGACAAGGCGACGTGACCAAAGCTCGTCTTCTCCGGCGGCAAGAGTGACAACTTTGTGCCCCGCGCCTCAGGGCGCCACGATTGCCTGAGATAGACGACGGCCAAAGATATTACCGCCGCCGCCAGCGCCACTAATAGGAGCGCCGCCGCAGTCCACGCCAGCCGCGCATTGCCGAACAGTCGGTTCGTGCTGGCGCGCTCGGTCATCAGGGGTAACACCGCCGTGTCTACTCGCGAGCCTGAGGGCATCGACAGCGCCTCAATCGCAAAGCATAGGTCGCTCGTCGACTGGAACCTTCGCTCGGGCTTCTTCTCCAGACAACGCCTCACGATCCTTTCCAAAGCCGGGCTGATTTTCGCGTTCGTCTCCGTCAAATCTTCCGGCTCTTCTTTCAAGATCGCGTTCATCACTTCAATCGCGGAGTCGCCGGTGAACGCCCGCCGCCCGCTCAGCATTTCGTAGAGCATCACGCCGAATGAGAAAATATCACAGCGGTAATCTGCAACTTGTCCGCGCACTTGCTCCGGTGACATATAAGCGACAGTTCCAATCACAGTGCCCGGATCGGTGATGGCCCTCTGTGTGGCCACACCTGAGCCGGCTGGTTCAACGCGTTGAGGTCGCAGCTTCGCTAGTCCGAAGTCGAGTATCTTCAGACGTCCGTCAGTGGTGATGAAGATGTTCTCGGGCTTGAGATCACGATGAACGATGTTTTTGGCATGCGCTGCCGCAAGTCCGCTCGCAATCTGCTGCGCGTAGTCGATCGCCATTCGGTGGGTAATCGCTCCTTCATTTAACTGCGCGCGCAGATCTTCTCCTTCGAGCAATTCTGCGACGATAAAAGGAAAGCCGTCGTGCGTTCCGAAGTCATGCACCGTGAGGATATTCGGATGATTGAGCGCAGAGGTGGCGCGTGCTTCCTGCTCGAATCTGCTCAACCGGTCTGCGTCATTGGCGAACGATTCTGGAAGGACCTTGATTGCGACCTCGCGGTTCAATCGACTATCTCGAGCGCGGTAGACCTCACCCATCCCGCCCGCGCCGACTGGAGCGAGAATCTCGTAAGGCCCAAGTCTCGTGCCGTTGGTGAGAGTCATTCCACTTTTGGACCGAACCGGATCAGGCATCGTGTATTTAAGAGATTTACGGTGTCAGGGCGATGCGCCGGATCAAGTCGGCGTAACGCGGGTCTGACCGCAGGCCGTCGGACTCTGGAGCGAATCTTAGAATAGTCATTCTCCCTTCCCGATCCTGATACTCGCCGACTTCCTGAGCGGGCGGAGATGTTAACCGTCAGATTCGCCTCTTCGACAAAGGTGTCCGGCCAGACCGCCTTCATCAGCTCTTCTTTTCTAATTATCCGGCCGCTGTTTTCCACGAGGGTCAGCAACGTGTCGTAGACCTTTGGAGCGAGCGACACAGGCTCCCCGTTGCGCAGAAGCAGCTCTCGCGTGTCACTGCGGAAAGGGCCGAATTCGTAGAAGCGATTTCCTTGCCCGCCCATTTCGGACTCTTTGGGATTCTCTATGGAAGTCCTTTGGAAATTCTTTATGACCTCGTAGGACTTCCTGAGCGCTCTTGGAATATCGTCGTCGCGTGAGGAGAGACGATGTTGATGACCCACAGCGCGAATCAGCCTGGCGCTGATTCTAATGGAAATCGCTTCGTCAACGCAAAGCGACTATTCCGCAGGGGAAGAGTGCCAAAAGAGCTGAAACCAGGTCACACCGGCGGCGGGAATGGAATAGCGGGGATATGGCCACGCGCATCAGCTTTGAGCGCCGGCTTTGCACTTCTCTTCGATAAGCCTTTTCAACGCCTGCGCGTCCTGATCGTTCGGGTCGATCTGAACCGCCTTGTCGGCCGAAGCCTGACCCGCGGCGCAGTCGTTTTTCAGAACGGCAATCCGTCCAAGCAGCACATGCGCCGCGACGAGTTTGGGATTCCAAAAAACCGCTGCCTTGAGTGCATTGGTTGCGCGATCGAAGTCGCCCCTACGTTCATACAGTCGGCCCATCAGTAAATGGACATCGTAATTCTGAGGAGAAAGTTGCAATAACTTTCCGAGCGCCGCCAGCGCCTCCTCGTCTCGCCCAGCGATGAACGCGCCGCGCGCGCTTTCCAACAGCCGATCAACTTGCGGCGGCTGGCTGCTGATTTGAGTCTGAGGGCTCAGTCGCTCGTCTTGCTCGCGCTTGTACCGATAATAGTTGATCTTACTGAAGCTCGCTTTCAGACGCGCCAGCGGCGGCATTCCCTTTGTCTCCCCTTTTGCGGATGGCGGACGAAGTTTCTTTGCCTGGGCTGAATCCGCCGTAGTCTGAGCATGGGCCGCCCCAGTCCGCAGCGCTTTGGCCATACATTATAGACGTTCTTCAACCCCAGTA
>CAZOOE010000135.1:0-970 GCA_964581275.1 uncultured Clostridia bacterium | reverse complement strand
CTCTTGAGGATTGAGGCCGCGTTGGCGTTGTCCTTTGCCAGAAAGTAGGCGTATCCCAGATTGAAGAGCGTGTCGGTGTCACGCGGCGCGGCATCCGATGCTGGCTTCAAGTGATCAATCGCATCCTTGTATTGCTTCTGCTTTATCAGCAACACCCCGATGTTGTTGTAGACCTCAAACAGCGGCAGCCTAGCCGCGAGTTTCTTCAGCGTGGCCAGCGCCTGCTCGGCCTGTCCGAGCGCGTCTTGCGCCACACCTACGTAGAACTGAGCCTCGTCGAATCGCTGATTCTTTTCGTCGATCAGCGCAAGTTGTTCGAGGGCTTCTTTGTACTCGGCGGCTTCGTAGCGAATCCGGCCGAGCTCGAAGATCGCCGCGGCATACTGGCTTTTGGTCTTTTCAGAATACTCTTTGATTGCATGATCGAGAAAAGCAATACGCGGGTCGCGGTCGCGGGTTAGCGAGCCCTTGATGAAGTTCTCGAACGCGCCGATCGGAGCCACGGTCGCGTCGGTCGTGACTTGATCGCGCGAGTACGGCAAAGCCTGGTTGTGCTGATAGAGTATCTCATAGGCGAGATCGCCCTGAAGCTTTTGCAGGTCCACTAGCGGGCCTCCGCGATTGTACTCTTTGCCAACCAGCCGGCCCTCACGGATATCAACCACGCGCGCGGTGATCGTTAGCGTGCTCTCGCGTCCTTTGCCGGCGATACGGTAGGGCCCCATTACAACCAGGTTTGCTCCGGCCGCCCCGGGGAATTTGATGGGGGGTACGGGGACCTGGGTGGCGGTAAACGACCCCCGGACAAGGATGATGCTGACGGGGAAGATCACGTTCCAGGCGAAGACCAAGGTGAGGATGGCCGCCCGGACCCGGTACGGCCTGAATGCGCCCGCCAGGACCGCTATCCCGGCGACGCAGGCCGCCCAGCCGTAGGACCTGCGGGCACTCGAATGCAATCGCCCCCGCT
>CAZOOE010000134.1:0-13623 GCA_964581275.1 uncultured Clostridia bacterium | reverse complement strand
GGAGAGGGGGGGGGGGGGGGGGGAGGAGGGGGGGAGGGGGGAGGGGGGGAGAGGGAGGGGGGGGGGGGGAGAGGGGGGGGGGGGAAGTAAAGGGGCGGAGAGGAGAGGAAGAAGCTCCATTCATGTTTTTCCATTGGTCAATTTCCAGTGGAAAATTTCTTTTTCCATTTGAATTTTCTCATTTGCGATAATTTGCGATTTGTAATTTCATTTTTGCCAACTTGCGGCGCCGGGCAGTCACAAATGACATATTGATGAAGAGTGGGAACTAGTTGGAAATGACAAAATGGAAAATGACCAATGGAAAATGACGAATGGAAAATGACAACTGGAGAATGGAATTTTCCACTGGAATTTGACCAATGGAAAATGACGAGCTTCTTCCTCTCCTCTCCTCTCCTCTCCGCCCCTTTACTCCCCGCCCCTCCGCCCTCGCCCCCTCTCCCCTTCGCCCCCTCGCCTCGTCTCCCCTCCTTGCCTCCTCCTCCGCTCCTCCGCTCCCGCTGCTCCGTTCTAATCTGTTTCACCTGCCTCCACCTTGCGCGTTTGCGGATTTGCATCATACTGTTAATGGTGTATTTTCAGTGGCGGATCGGGTCAACATGACAGGCAAGACCGTACTTCACTACAACATCGGCGAGCGGCTCGGAGCGGGCGGAATGGGCGAGGTATTCCGCGCCGAAGACACGCGGCTCGGCCGCCAGGTCGCTCTCAAATTCTTGCCCTCGTCTTATCAATATGACCCCGACCGCCGCGAGCGATTCTTCAAAGAGGCGCGTACCGCGTCCGCTCTGCGCTCCCCCTACATAGCCGCAATCTATGACATCGGAGAATACGAGGGCGCTAGCTTCATAGTTATGGAACTCGTCGAAGGCGAACTGCTTTCGCGAGCGCTCGAGCGCGGGCCACTTCCCGTTCTGGATGCCATAAACATCGCTATGCAGGTCGCCGATGCGCTTGATGAGGCACATTCGCTTGGCATAATCCATCGTGACATAAAAAGCTCTAACTTGATCATCACCGATCGCGGACTTGTTAAGGTGCTCGACTTTGGACTCGCCAAGACTACGGGCAACCTGCTTACGCCTGGCGGCGGCAGCGATAGCGACCCGACAACAAAGCTTGGCCAGGAAACCGTAACCGGCCTTGTATTAGGAACGGTGTCGTATATGTCGCCCGAGCAGGCACTGGGTCAAGCGGTTGACAATCGGTCGGACATCTTCTCGCTCGGTGTTGTGACCTATGAGATGCTTACCGCACAATTGCCCTTCAACGGCGACAGCTCGACCGAGGCGATCGACAGGATCCTTCATCAAGAGCCGGCGGCGATTGCCCGCTTCAACTACAACGTGCCGCAGGAGCTCGAACGGATCGTTCGAAAAACCCTTGAGAAAGATCCGGGATATCGCTATCAAGCGGCGCGCGAGATGTACATCGATCTACGCAACCTCCAACGCGATCTCGATACTAACAAGCGCACCGGAACCGTGGGCCATCCCACGAGCGAGCACCAACCGACCGCAGTGCTCTCCGATATTCCTCAAGCAGCAACCGGCAGCGTGGGCGGAGCCACCGCAAGGCTGGAAAACGCTGTTGCGGTGATGGCCTTTGCCAACATCACCAAGGAATCAGTCGATGATTGGATCGGCTCGGGAATCGCCGAAACTGTAACCGCGGATCTGAAGAACGTTAAAGGACTGTCGGTGATTGGCCGCGAGCGCACCTTTGAAGTGCTCAAGAGTCTGAACACTGGAAACCTCGCCGACTCCGAAGAGGCGGTCGCGATCGACATCGGCCGGCGACTTGATGCGCGGTGGATTTTGACCGGCGGCTATCAACGTCTGGCAGAGATGATTCGAATCACCGCTCGGGTGATCGATGTCAGCACCGGAGAGGTGGTCCGTACTGTCAAAATCGACGGCAAGATCGCAGAGATATTCGGACTCCAGGACAAGATCGTCTACGAGCTGAGCCAGGGCATCAATCTGAGGCTTGGAACCTCTGAGATAACAGAGATCGAGCGCGACGAAACCCAGTCGGTTGAGGCGTACGAGAGCTTTTCGCGCGGGATGATCAACCTTCGCAACGGAAGCCGCGACTCGCTTGACCGGGCGATCCTATTCTTCGAAAAAGCCATCGAGCTGGATGCGAACTACGCAAGCTCGTACGCCGCGTTGAGCGCGGCTTACGACTTGAAGGGAAGCTTCCTCGGGATACCAGAGCTTTCGGTCAAGGCGATTGAGCTTGCGAAGAAGGCTATCGAGTTGAGCCCGCGGCTGAGTCACGCCCATCAGTTTCTGGGAGCCGCGTACAACAGCACCGGGCGTTATGACGAGGCGATAGAATCGATCAAAGAAGCGGTGAGGCTAGAACCCAACAACGCTGGAGCGCACTCATCGCTTGGCCGGGCTTATTGGGTAGGGAAGGGGATGATTGACGAGGGCATCGACGAGCTCGAGCACGCCATCGCCCTCAACCCTCAAGGCGGGTACTCGTACTTACAGCTTGTCTTTTTGCACACGATCCAGGGGAATTACGAACGCGCAGAAGCTGTGGCCAAGCACGCGATTGAGCTTCAGGAGAAGTACATCTCGGGTCGGGAGGGGTTGCAAGTGGTCGGCGCTCACACGCGCCTGGGCTATTGCTACTACCGACAGGGTCGCTACGACGAAGCGATCGCCGAATACGAACGCGAGCTGGAGTTTCTCTCTTCGAGTGATCACGCATTGCGCGACCGCTCGATGATCGAGCTGGATCAGAAACTCGGCGCAGCCTTTTTCCGCAAAGGGATGACCGCGGAGGCTGAAAAACACTTCAAGCGAGGGCTCAAGAAGTTTGAAGAGCGCTTGGGAAGAGGCGCGGGCGATCCGTTCACTAAATACTACATTGCATGTCTACACGCGCTTCGAGGTGACGCTGACGACGCGATCAAGTATTTGACCGAGTCGCTGGTGCGGCTCAGAACACTAAACACGATTCGGGCGAAGGGCGATCCTGATTTTGAGAGCCTGCGAGACGATCCGCGGTTTCGTGAAATCATCGAAGCGCGGTGAGGTTGCGATGCCACCTGTTTTTCCACCCTATTCCCTGAGAACCGTAGAGGCGGCGGCAACCATGCATCATGGCGGATGTCTAACCAAGGATGAGGTGGGATGCAAGTCAAAGCAGGAGGTTTCGGCGGCATGAGTGAGGGGGATACTCCGAAGGTTGCGGTTATCTTAGCCGAGGTCCTGCGAAAGATAGATCCCAAGCTCCAACCCTTGCTACTCGCTAAGCTGGAGAGGCTCGCGGCTCAACGGTATCGAACCTGGGCCAGCGATCACCCAGACCAAGGCGTCAAACAAGGGTTGCTCGCTTGCGCTGATCGCGAAGAGGAGATAGCGCGCCGCGTCGAGTCACTTGCATCAGACGCGGCCGCCATACAGGACAGGCTGCTGACGGACAATCCTGAGTTGTTGGATCTAAATCGCAACCTGTTTGAAGGCCGGGCTGTCGAGGTTCAGTTCGCGATGCAGGCCGAAGGTGAGCGAGCGGGAGCCGCAGCCTGGAAAGCGTACGCGACGGCGGCACCCGATCAGTCCGCTCAGGAATTGCTGCGGAGTTGCAGCTCTTTAGAGCAAGCGAACGCCGACTTCCTCCAATCTTTGTTATAAAGGCCTACGCCGTTTGATTTCTCACGGCAGGAAGCTCAGAGCCTGCGGCGAGAAGTTCGAGATATTTGGAAAAACCGTCCCCATATCGGCACCCGCAAGTCCAAACCATTTCGCAAGCGTCCAGCCATATTGATCCAATGCGGTTTTTGGAATCCAGCGTCCCTGGCTGCCTGAATCATCGGGTCCGGCGGGGGTGAGCGTTGGGTAGGCGCCATAGAAGTCGCCCCCAACCACTGATCCGCCCATGACCAGTTGATGACTGCCCCATCCGTGATCGGAGCCGCTACCGGTTGGCAACAGCGTGCGTCCGAAGTCCGAGAGTGTGAAGGTTGTCACCGATGAATCGACTCCCAGGGTCACCGTTGAATCATAAAACGCTTTCATCGCCTGGCTCAGTTGCGTAAAGAGGTCTGCTTGCGGCGTGAGCTGGTTTTCGTGCGTGTCAAACCCTCCAATCGAGCAAAAGAAGATTTGTCTTTGCAGCCCGAACAGGGTCGAGCGCTTTGCTATGACCCGTGCGATTTGCTTCAGCTGGTTGCCAATCCCGGTATTTGGAAAAACCGTTGTTACCGATGTGTTGTCGTTGAGCGCCTGGTTGAGTAGGTCCGTGTTTGCCACTGCCCGCTGCATCGTATCGCTTCCGGCGTCGACGAGTTTTGATTGGCGATCGACCGTCATCAAGTACTGCATAGCCTGGTAGCGCGGATCACTGGCGATAGGATTGGTGAAGCCCGACAGTCCGCCGCTCGGGACCAGCGGACGCGTTGTGTCGCTTGTTCCAAAGAGCACCGAGCCCGCGGTCGATACGATCATCGGGAACGTTGCGCCGCCGTTGAGCATCCCCGTCTTGTCCGCCATGCGCCCGCCCCATCCAGTCAACGGACTAAGTGTGGTATTGGCGATTATCGCCGACTGGTGCTGATCGGTCTGGTCTTCGTGAGAGAAGAGGTTGACCGGTCGAGGTAAGACGCCGGCCTGGTATTGAGCCCGGGTGAGCGGCACAACGAGCGTTCCTACGTTCGGCAGGATCGCAAGCTTGCCCGACGTCCACAGCGGTAACAGACCGGCCATTTGACCGGGAGTGGCCACTTCCGGCGAAAGGCTGGGATGCAATCCGTAGGTGATTCCGGGCTGGCTTGGCGGCGATATTTGCAACAGGTTGATTTGTGGGATCGCCAACACGCCGCGCTGGGTCGCGTAGTTTGTGTACCCGGTGTATGGAATGACCATGTTGTTGCAGTCGTTCCCGCCGAATAGAAAAATGCATACGAGCGCTTTGTAATCGGGTGCGGTCGTGAAACCGTCCTTGCCGCTTTGCGCAAGCGCGTTGATAAGGCCTAAGCTGCGGACGCTCGACGTGAACACAGCGCCGCCGAGCGCCATTCCTGATCTCCGTAAGAACACTCTTCTTGACTTTTTCATCGTCTCACCTCGCCACCTGGTATTGCGTGGACGACGCCACCAGATACAAGGCCCATCGCGCGCGCTTCAATTGATCCGCAGCGGTTGCGTTCGGAAGGGCCGTGATTGTTTGCAGTATCTTGGTGCGCATTTCTGTCGACATGGTTCCGTGCATCAAGAGTCGGTTGAGTTCGTTTACCAGCGTGTTTCCCGTGGAATCGCCTGCGGAGAGCGCTTGCAATCCCGAGAGGTCAATCGCGGTGCCCGCCGGCGGCGTTCCGATGCGCGAAAAGACCATTGTGTTGACGAAATTGGCGCGATTTATGGCGCCCGATGACGATTGGATAGTGAACTCAGGTCCCAGAAGCGTCGTGCCGGGCACTACGTAGTTGGGGCGGTAGTAGCTGAACACCGTCGGCGGGTAGAAGACCTCCTGGCCCATGTTCTTGGCTCGGTCGGAGAGACCCACTCCGTCACTGGTCGGATTGAAGGCACGCAATATGTTCGTCACAAATAGCATGGGTGAGCGCAAGCGGCCATAGTTGAGATCGGTCGACGCCGCGCAGGTTGCCACGTCGTCGCATCGAGCCTCCTGGTCGAGCAATATCGCGGTTACCACCGCCTTCAAGTCTCCGCGCACTCCAAGTCCGTTGTTGTTGAACACTGCCGAAATGCGTGCAACATACGCCGGGGTCGGGTTGCTTACGACCATGTGCTGGATTAGCTGCTTGCAAATGAACGGCGCGACATTCTGATGGTTGAAGATATTGTCGAGCGCAAAGACCAGGTCCTTCTTCGCAGTCTGATTCGTCTTGGACATCACACCATTCAACAAGAGCTTCGCGGAAACGTCGTGGTGGTTTTGAAAAGCGACCATCGGAGCAATGTAATTCTCCGGATTGGTCCAAGCTGACGGTGCGCCCGACAAGGGGGCATAGGTCCACCCGGTGAATATCTTCGCAAACCCTATGATCGTATTCTGATCGTAGGTAGGGATGGGCTGACCTTGCCCGTCAAGCTGCAGCGTGCCGTCCTGATTTAGCTTGTACAACCCTATGCTGAAGAGCTGAAGAACCTCGCGAGCATAGTTCTCGTTCGGGTGAGATCTATCGTTGTTGACCATATTCAGATAGTTGCCCATCGCCGGACTGAGCGTTACGTCGTAAAGCAGGTGGCGGTAATTCCCGAACGCTCCGCGGCTAAACAAGTTGAGGTATGGCACCATCGAACTGGGCTGCGAAATCGTAACACCCGAGACGACAAATATCTGGTGGAGCGCGAATGCGACGCGTTGCCGTAGCTGGTCGTCCCCGTAGAGAGCATTCAGGAAGAATCTCACTTGAAGCGGATACATTGTGTAATTGTCTCGGAAGCAATTCGGATCGCTGCCGGTAGGACAGCCTATCGAAGAATCAGAGGGGAAAACCGGCAGGTCCGGATACGCCGAGACCGGCGCCACGAATTCTTCCTGCAGCACATCATTGATCCCCATGGACTGCACTCGGCCGATAAGCGGGCTATTGGGGCCAAAGGTCGACTGTTCAAGGTATCGCACAGCATCGCTTTCTGAAATCCCTAGCGGCGCGCCAGGTTTAGGAGCCTTTGGCGATTGAGCCGCTGCGCCGCTTAAGGCAAGCACTACGCAGAGCGTTGTCGGTAGAACGCGTTTGAACCAGGATTGAATGGTGTGTCTCATAGTGCACCTATCAGTGAAAGAACCCTTCAGATCAATAGTGAGCGAGGCGAAACCAGACCGAAGCTTTCGGCTTCAACTGATACTCCGGGATTGCGCTGCGGCCCACAATGACAAAAGCAATGGCCGTCAACAATAGCGAGATGAGAGGCGGGGGCCGTCATTGAGCGAATTGGCAAAGCTAGTTCACTCTGACTGAGCAAAAAATGTGCGTGAGGTTGGGCCTGATTGATAAGGAAGCTTTCTCTGAGGCTTCTCTACCAAAGCCAGACTCTAGGATCTGGTCGAGGCCGAAAGTATCACGCTTACTCGAATAACGTCAATAGTAAATGCAGAGAGTAAATGTAGAGAGTGGCGCCGGTCAGGACGTTGCGTTGCTCATGACGCGAACTCCGATCCAAACTGCCGCCGATCCCTCTGTTGTTGAATCAACGCGTGGAGCACCGAGCACCGCAAAAACGCAGTCGGCCCTGATTGCGATAAATTTGCCGGAGCGACAACGGGTGGCTATCATAAGCGATGAACGCGAGTCGAAGAACTTTGCAAATAGGAGACTGCAATGGATCACTCTCCCGGATTCCTCAAGGCTGTCAATGATGCGAAGAGCCGCGTGCGCGAGAACACCCCAGAAGACGTGCGGCGCAAACAACAGGTGGGGGACAGCTTCCAACTCGTCGACGTTCGCGAGGATAACGAGTGGCGGAAAGGGCACGCCGCCGGCGCGATTCACCTGGGCAAAGGAATAATAGAACGTGACATCGAGAAGACCATCCCCGATCACGACGCCGAGATAGTTCTTTATTGTGGCGGCGGGTTTCGGTCGGCGCTCGCCGCGGATGCGCTCCAACAGATGGGCTACAAGAACGTGATATCGATGGATGGCGGGTGGAAGCGGTGGTGCGAGCTTGGATATCCGATCGAAGAGTAGACCAAAGCACAAAGGTCAAGCAGACGAGCTAAGTGGAGAGCCTTCCCAGAGGTATCCCAAAAATGGCGGATCATCTATCTGTTCAACTTCGGGGTGCTCGCGCAGAATAAGCTCGAGCAGAAAGAGCGACAACCGAATGGCTTCCGAACTGATCGAAGCGCACGTCGTGGACCAACCACACGTGATTCTCTCAAAACGACGCCGGTGGGTCGTAACAGCCGGGGTGATGCTCGGCATGTTTTTGGCTGCGCTTGAGGCTACCGTCGTGGGCACGGCGATGCCGACGGTGATCGCATCGCTCGGTGGACTCGATCGCTATAGCTGGGTGTTCTCGGCTTACCTGCTGACTTCAACGGTTACGGTGCCCGTCTGGGGGAGACTGTCTGACCTCTATGGTCGGCGAAGGTTTTACTTGATCGGCATCGCGTTCTTTCTTGTTGGCTCTGCGCTGTCCGGAGCGTCGCAATCGATCACGCAACTGATTGTCTTCCGAGCGATACAGGGATTGGGCGCGGGCGCGTTGATCCCACTCAGCATGACGATTAACGGAGACATTTACACGTTGCGCGAGCGGACTCGAATGCAGGGATTGTTCAGCGGTGTGTGGGGACTCGCTTCAATACTTGGGCCGCTGGCCGGTGGGTTCATTACCGATCACATTTCATGGCGCTGGGTGTTCTACATAAACATTCCGTTCGGACTTGCCGCGGCCGTGGTGGTCGGCATCGCGCTTGTCGAACCAAAGCAGCATGCGCGGCCGGTGATCGACTACGCGGGTGCGGCATGGCTGACGATCGCGATAACGCTGTTGCTGCTTGTGCTTGTAGAGAGCGGAGATCCTACGGTCTGGGGCAACCCTCTGACGCTTGTCGCGGTGGGGGCCATTTTTGGTTTTGGATTCTTGTTTGGGTGGACGGAGCGTCGCGCCGCCGAGCCCATCGTTCCGTTTTCGCTGTTCCGAAACCCAATAATCGCGGTTGGCTCGATCACTGGGTTCATGGTCGGCGCGGCAATGTTTGGCGCGCTCTCGTTCATACCCCTTTTTGTACAAGGCGTGCTCGGTGGCACCGCGACCGAAGCGGGCGCGCTGCTAACGCCGTTTCTGTTGGGCTGGGTAACTATGTCCGTGGTCGGCGGGCGGCTGATGTTCCGAATTGGCTATCGTCCCACGATTCTCGCGGGACTGTTTGTTCTGGTCGCGAGTTTTGGAGTCCTGGCGACGTTGGGCAGAACGACATCGCGGGCGTGGCTCAGTGGCGACATTCTGGCGATGGGCATCGGGATGGGATTAGTGATGTTTGCGCTTTTGATTACGGTGCAGAATTCGGTTAGCCGGGGGCAACTTGGAATCGCGACCTCACTCAATCAGTTCTCAAGGTCTATAGGTCAAACCGTCGGGGTAGCTGTCATGGGAACGGTGATGACCATCAGCCTTGCCTCCCACATCGCCGAGATTCAGAAGGAAAGCGGCTTGCCTGAGGCCGACGTTGCTCGCGTCGTGCATAATCCAAGCGCGCTGATTGATCCAATAGCTCGCACCGCGCAGAAGCCCGAGTTGCTAAAAGCGATGTCGGGCGCGCTCGCCGGCGCATTGCACAATGTGTTTTTGACTGGCGTAGCGTTCGCAGTGCTGGCTTTGCTGTCAGGCTTTTGGCTCCCAGCCGGCAGAATAGAAGTAGAAGCGGAGGCGGCACGCGAAGCGGAAACAATTCCGCGGACCCCAGCCGAATGCGAGCGGTTGCTGATGGCTGAAATGACTACTATTGATTCAGATCATGAACCCTCGATGAGCGGACGTGAACGCTAGCAAACAAGAGGTCGGACGGTTGCCGCGGCGAGTCACTTGATCCGAGTATATTCGGGGTCGTTTGAGTTAGCTTCGGCGCCGCCCTTATTTAAGATGAACGGAACAGCAATCCTACGCATGTTGATGATAGGAACGTCTGTCTTACTTGCAGGATAGGGGCTGGCGACTCTCGCGAGTTATCGCGTGCCTCATATCATCGGGTAACGCGCGGTCAATCAAGACGAGTATCACAATTTGGAATCTTGGTGATCACCCGAAACGTTTCTTGAGTTTTATGGCGGTAACCGCCAAATCCTCCGGCAGTACCCGGGTCTCACCCACGATTGACACGAAGTTCGCATCGCCGGTCCAGCGAGGGACCACGTGCAGGTGAAGATGATCCGCGACTCCGGCACCTGCGCTGCGACCGAGGTTCATGCCGATGTTGAACCCATCCGGGCGATACTCGGCTTCCAACGCAACCTGAGCCCGCTTGGCGAGCTCGATCATCTCGGTGGTCGTATCCGCGCCGACAGCGGCGAGCGAGGACTGATGTTGGTATGGCACTATCATCAGATGACCACTGGTGTACGGGAACAGATTGAGAAGAATGAAATTCAATGCGGCCCGATGGACGACGTAGTTCTCAGGGTCTTTGTGTTCCAGATCGATGCGGCAGAACACACAACCTTCTTCACGATCGGCGGAGGTGATGTACTTGTATCGCCAGGGGCTCAAGAGATGGTCCATAATGATTCCCATTCGTGATCGTGATTCATGATGCGTGAATCACGCATCACGAAATTCGCATCACGATCGCGCGCCACAGCTCACGGATCACTCTTCGCGTCTCATTTCCAAAGGTACTCGAACTGCAACGTCGAGCCGGGAGGCTGAAGCGTATTGTGTGAAAGCAAGTCGCCAACGTCGGTCGATGTAAGGAGATCCAGAATGGAACCCCGGCGAGGCTTCGGCGGCGTGACGATTTGCGGTTCACCCTTGATGCCCACAAGCTCAGCCGTAGCTTTCAGCACTGCGTCGTAGTTTCCAAGCCCGTCAATCAGCTTCTCGTGAAGCGCCTCTTCTCCGGTGTAAACACGCCCATCTGCAAGCTGCTTGACTTGTTCGCGCGTTAGGTCCTTCCGGCCCTGGGCAACCGCGCTTACGAATTGTTCGAACATCTGATTGATCAGGTGTTGAAGATATTCTCGCTCTTTCGGAGTGATCTCTCGGGTAGGGGATCCTACGTCCTTCATCTCGCCGCTCTTTATAACCTCGGGCTGCATCTGAGCCCACTTCAATAGATTGCCATAATTCACCCACTCGGCTATCACTCCGATCGAGCCGGTGATCGTTCCGGGGTTCGCGTAGATTTTGTCGGCCGCGCAGGCGATGTAATAGCCGCCGGACGCGCCAACTGAGCCCATCGATATCACCACCTTCTTACCCTTTTCATCTCGAAGCCACCTCACCTGATCGGCGATCTCCTGTGACGCTGCGACTCCGCCGCCAGGAGTATCCATGCGCAGCAGAATGGCTCTGACCCGGGAATCGTCCGCATACATCTTGAGCTGCTCATTGATGCTCTTCGAATTGAAGATGACACCTTCGAGGTACACTACCGCGATGCGATCACCGCCGAGGCCGATGAAACCGCCCTCGCGTGACAGTACCAGCGCCGCAAGCAGGATGATCGCGACGAAGAAGACAAACCCGAAACCGGCTATGATCAAGACTGTTGTCAGATTGAATTTCTTCATATGTGTTCCCAAAAACAACGACGCGACCCGGAGCGCGTCCGAGTTGTCACCCGGGACTCTGGGTCGCGTCACTACCGAAGCCTGATAGCCGCGAAGCCACATCTCTTCTTGATGATTGAAATGCTCGCTTAGTCTTCTTCCTTCTTATCGGAACTAGAGGTCAGCAAGTTGGCGATGTCCCCAAGAGTCGCCATGCCGGAGCCGGTCTCGTGATAAGTGCGCACGTCTTCGGGATCGTTCTCTTTCCCCACCGCGCGCGCCGACAGACCGATCTTCTTTTGCGATGGATCGAGCTTCAGTATCTTAAACGGCAGAACCTGTCCGATCTTCACCGCATCCTCGGGTTTTTCAACCCGTGAGTCGCTCAACTCTGAAACGTGACAGAGACCCTCGATGCCTTCTTCTATTTCGATAAACGCACCGAAGTTCGCGAAGCGCACGGCTCGGCCTTTGATCACATCTCCAAGTTTATGCGTATCAAAGAAGCGGTCCCATGCGTTTGGTTCGAGATCCTTTATCGAAAGGCTGAGCCTGCGCCCGTCGACGTCGATGTTGGTGATAACCGCATCGACCTGCTGACCCTTCTTGAGTACGTCCGAGGGATGCTTGATTCGTTTTGTCCACGAAATGTCCGAGACGTGAACCAGCCCGTCAATTCCGTCTTCGATCTCCACGAACGCGCCAAAGTCGGTTAGAGAGCGCACCTTGCCGGTCACCCGGGAGCCGATATGATATCGCACCGGCAGCGTCTCCCACGGATCCGGGCTCACCTGTTTGAGGCCGAGGCTTATCCGCCGGCTGTGCGGATCGGCCTCGAGCACCACCGCTTCGACTTCCTGTCCAATCGAGAGGAGCTTCGACGGGTGCTTGAGCCGCTTCGACCAGGTCATCTCGGTCACGTGAACGAGCCCTTCAACCCCCGGTTCGATTTCGATGAACGCGCCGTAGTCGGTCAGGCTGACGACTTTGCCGCGAACGTGCGAGCCCTTGGGAAAGCGCTCGGCCACACTCTGCCACGGATCGGGAAGGAGCTGTTTGTAGCCAAGTGAGATGCGCTCTTTCTCTCGGTCGAACTTTAACACCTTGACCTGAATGGTGTCCCCGACCTTGATTATGTCGTTTGGCGATTGGATGCGGCCCCAGCTCATGTCGATGATGTGCAGCAGCCCGTCGATTCCCCCGAGGTCGATGAACGCGCCGTAGTCAGTTATGTTCTTGACCGCGCCTTCGAGGACCACGCCTTCTTCGATGTTGGCAAGGGTCTCGGTCTTTTTCTTGCCGGAGACTTCTTCAAGCACTGCCTTGCGCGATACCACGACGTTGCCGCGCTTTCGGTTGAGCTTGATTACGCGGACTTCGATCTCTTGTCTGAGAAAGCCCTCCAGGTTGCGCACCGGCCGGATGTCTATTTGTGAACCGGGAAGAAACGCCGGGACTCCATCGAGGTCAACGTTTAGTCCACCCTTTATGCGCTCGACAACGCGGCCTTTGATCGTCTCGTGTGTTTGATGGGCGTGGCGCAGACGCTCCCATGATTGAACCTGCATCGCCGCAGCGCGCGACAGGATCGCGTATCCGTCCTGGTTTTCAAGGCTCTTGATCAGCACGTCGACTTCTTCACCGCGTTTTACGGTGATGTTACCTTGATGATCGAGAAACTCCTCGCGTGCAACAACGCCTTCGGACTTGTAGCCGATATCGACGAGCACATTCTGATCCGAGATGCCCACTACGATGCCGCGAACAATCTCGCCTTCCTGGCGGGACGCGGCGCTTTCCTTCTCGTAGGTCTCGAGCATTGCGCTGAAGTCCTGCGCGCCACTCGACTCGGCGTCGGCCGTGGGTTCCGATGATGGTGCTGGCGCGGGGTCAGCCGCTGCTGCGGATGCCGCTTCAGTTGCTGCTGCGGATGCCGCTTCAGTTGCTGCTGCGGGTGGCGCTTCAGTTGCTGCTGCGGGTGGCGCTTCAGTTGCTGCTGCGAGTGGCGCTTCAGTTGCTGCAGCCGTTGCCGTTTCTGTTGATGCGTCAGTTGCCGTTTCGCCGGGAGCCGTATGGGTTGTCTCAGCCGCAGCTTGTGGCTCAGCCGCTGCGGTGTCTGGGCCGGTGCTCTCGTTGAGCGTGGCGGTCTCTTCTCTGGCGCTGTCGGCCGCCGCGCTCGCACCGGACTGGGTTACATTCTCTGTCGCCATTAATGCCACTCCTCCCCGAACTGCGTATTAGAATTCATCGGAATGGTGTTACCGGACCGATTGAACTGTTTTGCCCCATAGTATGCTTTATCGGCGTTTAAGGTTCAAGCCCACAGCCGGTATGAAGTACGAGTGACAACGTCGTCGTGAGGAGAGTCTTAGCGCGGTCGCGCTGCGAAGCCTTACCTTGAATGCCGGCTACCTGTCTCACCC
>CAZOOE010000133.1:0-13655 GCA_964581275.1 uncultured Clostridia bacterium | reverse complement strand
ACGCGCCACAACGCCGCGGAGTTGTTCGCCGCGCGGGACAGCGGGGACAGTATCCGGCAGGCGGTCCTGCTGATGGAACAGCTCAGCTCGCGCGAGCCCTCTAACTACGAAGCCTGGTGGCGGCTGGCGCGGTTGAGATATTACCTCGGAGACCGTGAGAAAGATCAAACGAAGAAAACCAGTCTGTTTCAATCGGGAGTCGAGGCCGCGAAAAAAGCAATCACCTCCGACGACAAGCGCGTTGAAGGGCACTTCTGGCTTGCAGCCAACGAAGGTGAATACGCCGACCTGAAGGGCGCGCTTCAAAGCCTCGGCCTGGTCAAGACGATCCGCAGGGAGTTTGAGGCGGCGCTTGCGATCAACCCTGCCTATGAAAACGGCGCGATCTACTCGGCGCTTGGTCAGATAGATTTGAATCTCCCGCGACTCTTCGGCGGCAATGAGCGGCGCGGAATCGAAAGGCTGGAAGCGGGATTGAAAGTAGGGCCCGACAACGCCGAACTCAAAGTAACACTGGCCGAGGTCTACAAGAAGAAAGGGAGAAGAGACGAAGCGAAGAGGCTGATCGAAAGCGTGTTGAGCACGACCGACCCGTCGAGGAGTCCGGCTGAACTCGAGGAGCTCAGAGCCAAGGCTCGCGGCCTGCTGGAGAAGCTCAAGTAATCCGCGAGTGACATAGACTTGAGTTCTGTGTCTTATGACCAGCTGAGTTACCGGACACCGACTAAAGTCTATGCGACTTCACAAGCGAATCGTTACATAGATCAATTCATCGATAGTCTCGCTGTCCTTGGTTACGCTCTTCCTCATTCGGCACTCAAGCACGAACCCGGCCTTTTCGAGCACCCGCATCGACGCGGGGTTCCATTCGAAAACACCGGCATAGACTCGACAGAGATCGAAGGTTGCGAACGCATAATCGGTCACCGCACGCACTGCTTCAGTTACAATTCCGTTACCCCAATACTCTTCTCCCAACCAGTAGCCGATCTCGGCTGACCTTCGGAACACATCGTCCTTTAATACCAATCCGATCGCTCCAGCCGCGGCACCATCGACGACAATCGCGAAGTTGTTGATTGGCGTGGTTGAGTTGGCGATTCTGATCCAGTGCTTCGCATCAGCGAGAGTGTACGGGTGGGGGAATGCATCTCGAAGGTTGCGCCAAATCAGCCGGCTATTGGCATGCCGAACCAGGGACTCCTCGTCTCCCGGCCTCCACGGTCGAAGCGTGGACTTTGTCAGCTTTAGCTCCATGGTCTCTCCAAAAGGGGCGCTCCGGGTTTGAAAGATTGCGCCTCATCGAGATTATAGGGGCTGGACAAATTCAACGACACCGATCACCTGATGGAAGAAAACCAAAGGCGAGTCCGTCTAACAATCGAATTGTTGATGAACAGTGTGCCGCAATTGAACCGTGCAAATAACTAAGCCAAAGTGCAAAGGAAGGAGTCTACGATGTCAAGAAGATCATTCTCGAGGGGACTGAATTGGAGTTCGATTGGAACTTTTGTAACACTCGCGTCTCTCGGCAGTGCGATGCTGCTCGCAATTGCCCTGCCTGCGTTCGCTGGGGGCTTCCAGCTATCGGTAGAGACGCCCAATGGGTCGGGCGACCCCAAACTGAAAGACGTTGTGCTGATAACCCGCACGTATGGCTGCCATCAGCCAGCGGACGCAAAGCTGTCGGCGACGGCTGAAGGATTGATAAACGGCAACCGTAAATCGGTGCCGCTTGAATTACGTTCGATTGGATCGGGAGTTTACGCCTTGAAGCAGCAGTGGCCGTCTGAAGGGACCTGGGTGCTCGCACTGACGGGCGCTTACAACGGAATGACGAGCAGCGTGATGGTTGAACTTGGCCCGAACGGAAAAGTTCTTGCGGGCACGCGGCTGGAGGAAGGCAATCTGAAAGGCGTGCACGCCAAAGGAGCGCGAAGAGCGTGGGTCGCCGAGGACATCGACTCGGCGCTTCGATCCACGGCCGGCATCACCAGTCAGGCGCCGGGCGAACAGGATCGTTCCGCTCCTTCACTGTTTGGTCCCTCGACCTTTCTGCTGGCAGGGCTCGGCGCAAGCGTGTGTATGATTAGTCTCATGAGGCGCGCACGGCGCGGTCGCGCTTCGCGGCAGTTCTCAAGCTAAGACGTGGTGGCGTCAAAAAACCAAGGGCCAGAGGTCAAGAAGTCATTTCCTGATGTCTGGCCCCTGCGACGTATTTTCCGACAGCCGCCACCAGACTGTGGATGTCAATAGGTTTGCGCAGGACTTCATTGACGCCGGCGCTGAGCGCTTCGGCCTCTACTCCCAAGCTCCCGGTAACCATCACTACCGGCGTATCTTTTCTGTGATCAAGCGAGCGAACCAGCTTCGTCAGCTCCACCCCGTTGGCGCCGCGGACGTTGTAACTCACCAACACTACGTCGTAACGCTGTCTTCCGCGCAGAGCCTCGATTGCGCGTCTGGCGTCACTCAAGGAAGCGACCTTCCAATTGTGGTTGGTGAAGACGACGCCAAAAAGACGTGCCACGCTTTTGTCGCCTTCGACGATAAGTATTGACTTCATGAGTTGAACGGCAGCAGCAAACCAAAAAAGGGAGGGAACGCCTGCGGGTCGGTTATCCCCGGGTGGTTCCAACCACAGACGCACCCTCGTTAGCCGCTAAAGGAGAACTTGAATTCTATGAAGACTTAACAAACAGTTTGTTTGAGGCTTCGATCCGCGCGAGATCCAGTGTCCGTTCAGGTCTCGCTATTCCGCCGTTTTATCGCGGTGACGGCTAGACTCAGGAACACCGCCAGCATCAATACCTGGTCGAGCAATTCAGGTGCCCGATCAGACCGGGGAGTGCCGCCGGCTGATAGTAGTCCAGAATAGAACTTGCTGTCAAATATTATTATGACGGGCTATCGTCAAAATAATGTTGGGCAGCATTCCGGAAGAAGGACCCAGCGCGGTCGCGACGTCCCGCTGATGCTGGGCAAGCGAGGGGAGACTGAGAGCAAGAAAGCTAGTCACCGAACGACTTGCAGGAAACACTGTATACGAGCGAGTATCTGCTGGCGCTAGGCCGAGGAGAAACTAAATGACCGGAGCCGACAGGATCGCCACAACTATCGAGTCGACCGTCGATGCCGGCGAGCTCGCGGGCGCGGCGACTATGATCTGGCGCGGCGGCAGGGTGATTCAGACGGCGGCAGTAGGCTGGCGAGACATTGAGGCCGGACTGCCGATCGAGCGTGACACTCTGTTCCGGGTCGCTTCAATGACCAAGCCGATCAGCTCTACGGCAGCGTGGATGCTGTTCGATGAGGGGCGGTTCGCGCTGGATGACCCGATCGCCCGATGGGCGCCGGAGTTTTCGGAGATGCGAGTGCTGCGCTCGCCCAACGGTCCGCTCGATCAAACCGAGCCGGCGGAGCGGACGATCACATTCGATGACCTGCTGACTCACCGCTCGGGCTTCACGTATGGAGCCTTTCATACCGGTCCTATCGCCGCGGCGTACGACGAGGCTCTGGGTGGAGCCATCGATAGCGAAGTCGCGCCGGACGATTGGATCGGTCGACTTGCCGCGCTGCCGTTGATCGACCAGCCCGGGGCAGCGTTCCACTATGGCCACTCGACAGATCTGCTTGGCTTTCTTATCGCGCGGATCGAGGACGCGCCGCTCGGCGAGGTGTTGAAGCGTCGCATCTTTGATCCACTGGGCATGCCGGATACCGGGTTCACGATTCAGGAGGAGAAGCGGGACCGGCGCGCCGGAATGTACGGTTTTGACGACGCGGGCCGCGTGAAGCCGCTATCAGTTGCTCCGGGTGGAGCGACGATGGCGGCGCGGCCTCAGGATCTGCTGTTTGTCTCCGGCGGACAGGGTTTGTGGTCGACACTGGACGACTATACGGCCTTTGCTCGGATCTTCGTTGGCGGCGGCGCTGTGGATGGCGTGCGTTTGTTGAAGCCGGAGACCTTTGCGATGATGACGTCGAATAGATTGAGCGGCCGCCAGCGCGCTGAGTCCAGGATGCTGGGCAGGCGGCCCTTCGCAGCGGGACACGGGTTCGGCATGGGAGTCGCGGTGGTGCTCGAGCCCGAGAAAGCGTTGCCACTTCTGTGCGGCGGCGGAGTGGGATCCGTCGGCTGGCCTGGCGCATACGGCGGATGGTGGCAGGCCGATCCGAACGATGGATCAGTATTTGTTTTCATGGCACACAGCATGCCCGAACTGCGACAGTTAGCCGAGGGCATCGGGCTGGGAGTATACAGCGCTATCATGCAGTTCCAGGGTCTGGCGAAGACCTTGCGGGCCTTTGCCAAATAATATCCTGAAAAGAGAGGAGGCTTTTCAAATGAAAACCAGTTTGAGACTGATCGCTTGCGCGCTCGTGCTTGTCGGAGCGCCCATAATGCCAAGCCTGGCAGGACAAAAGGGACCCCATGAAGCCGAGTTTCGGACCTTCTACGCTGCTTTTCTGAAAGCCGTTGAGGCAAACGACAGGGAGAAGATCGCCGACATGATTGCCTACCCTGTGTCCTCGTGGTCAATCGTGACAAAGAGAGATGTTCAGGAAGGCTCAATCAAGGACAAGGCCGATTTCCTCGCGAGGTTCAACGTACTCTTCACGAACTACATGCGGCTGCACCTGCCAAAAGCGAAGGTGCAGTCGACCCCTGACTTATGGTTTACATCATGGAGAGACGGGAACTCCGAGTACGCTTTCGAGTTCAAATACGCTGAAGGAACCGGGTTTAAGATAAGCACATACGACGTCGGCGCATACTAAGTGCCACTGCGGCTGATGAATTCCGCTCAGCTTAATTTGAGCAAGCCGTGGATCAAGACTGTATGATCTTCCCGCCGGGATGTTTACGGTATCAGCCGGCGCGGATACGCCGCGTCCGAATATTTGCCGATGGACAATCCGGCTGACCGCCTCGGCGACGATGTAGTGGCGGTGATCGACGCGCTCAAAATAAATAAACCCATATGACCAGCCGGCCTCGGCTGCAAAGCGCACCTAATGAGAAGTTCATCCCGATAGTGCTCTTTGGGCTCATGTACGAATCGATAGTACAACAAGAGAGGAAAGAATGTTGAAAAAGCGGATTGTCTACGCGACAGCAGTCTACCTGTTAACGTTGCTTGCTTTTATGAGCCAGGATGAATTATTTGCTAAGGCTAAAGATCGGCGCGATGAAAAGATATTTCTCCTCGCAGCCAACTCGATTGCCGAAGGGAAATATGATCAGGCGAGAATCTTGTTGAAGACTCTCATTTATACATACCCTGACAGTCCTTTGGTGGGGCAGGCGAAGCTCCTCATCTTTTATTCAGACGCAAGCGCCGGAGACCACAAAAATGAAGAGGCGCGGAGTATTCTGCGCGAGATCGAGGGCTATCTAATGACACATCATCAAAAACCGCGCGATCCAGAATGAAGGCTCACCTCAGCGCCGCGCCATGCAGCTTGCTCAGCTAGCAAAATGATCGAAGAGCTTAAACAGAGGACGAGCACCAAACCGAAATCGCCAAGTCGAGTTTGCACTCGCGTGGGTGAGAAGATTCTTCTAATCGACGTCGCAGAGATCTCTCACTTCTACACAAAGGATCGGACCACTTATGCGGTTACCGATAAGAAGTCCTTCATTGTTGACTTCACGATAGCCTCGCTGGAGGAACAACTACGTGAGAAGGACTTTGTGCGCATCCATCGCGGCATCTTGCTCAATTTGGACTTTGTCGATGAGTTGCACAGATGGTTTGGAGGAAGATTGATTGCGCGTTTGAAAGACAGGGATCGAACCCAACTTACGGTCGCTAGAAACTACGCCAAGCTCCTTCGGCAATCCCTTGGCCTTAAGTGAATGGAATGGTTGGAGAGTTATGGAGGGGTCAGCCAAACATAAAGCTGCGCTCCACTATCGATTATGAAAATACGATCACGATGTTGCGTCTACTCCCCGCTATCGGCGTAGCATAGACCGTTCATGCTGACCCCTCCTACGTCGTACTCGTTGAAGCAAGTTTGTCTCGAATGCCTGGAATGCGCTCTCGGGGTTTGCCAAGAAAGTTTAGTAATCGTCGCCAACGCAAAAATGGTGGCGATGGTAATATTGCAACCCTAGGCTAAGTGCTATTTCCTGGTCGCGAGTCGCCGCCTCACCTTCATGATTTCTTCTTCCAGTGCCGGTTTCAACTTGGGATCCAGCCTGAGGCATTGGTCGAAGTCCTTTTCCGCCCCGGCGACGTCGCCTTGAAAGAGCCGAGCCAATGCTCGGTTTCCGTATGCCTTGGCGAAACTTGGATCGATCTTGATGGCCTGGTCGTAGTCGGCGATGCTGCCATTCAGATCCCCTATGTCCTGCCGTGCGTTACCTCGATTGCTGTAGGCGTCTGCGAGGCGAGGATTGATCTTGATAGCCTTATCATAATCAGCAATTGCTCCCCGCAAATCTCCTTTCGCCCGCCGCACCAGACCAAGATTGTTATAAACCACGGCATTATGCGGCTCGAGCCGAGCAGCCACTTTGAAATCGGCGAATGCTTCGTCCAATTCACCCTTAACTCTCCTGGCATTGCCACGATTGTTGTACGCCGAACTCAGTTGATGGTCGATTTCGATCGCCGTTGTGTAGTCGGCGATGCTGCCATCCAAGTCTCCTTTATCGTTCCGAGCTTTTCCTCGATCGAAGTAGGCCAGGGCCAGACGAGGATCAATCTCGATGGCTCTAGTGTAATCGGCGATGCAGCCGTCCAGGTCTCCTTTCTTACATCGAGCGCTGCCGCGCAGGTTGTAGGCAAGGGCCCAGCGCGGGTCAAAAGTGAGGGCCGCGTCGAAGTCAGCTATTGCCCCATCCAAGTCTCCCTTCTTAAACCGCTCATTGCCCCGATTGTAGTATGCGGCTGCGAAGCGAGAAGTTTGCGCCTGAGAAATTGAGGCGCCAGCTAACAGAAGAATAATCAGTAATCCCACGCAATGACAGCGGTGTCTGCGAATGTCAGCAGTAAGTATCGTGATCTTTCGCATCGATTTTTACCTCCTGTTTGCGACTTATCTCAATTGCTAGGTTTATTGACAAAGAAGATACGAGGGCTTTCGTGTCAATATGTGATCTCAAACGGGCTTGCCTTCTGGCTTTCAGAGCGCGATTTGCGAGCGCACTGCTCAGGGATTCGCCAGTTCGACAGAGAAAGACAAAAGAAAGTCCCCTAAACTGACGGCGGTTTCTTTTCCTTTAACGGTCACCACCTTGATTAGCTTCACCACGTTTTGTTTCACCGAGCAATCGGCGGTCACGCAACCGCCTTTGATACCATTCGGCTCGATCTGCCAACTGTTACATTGGAGACTGGCATTCACGCCCGTACAGGTGATATCGACGTAGTCCGTCTCCGGAAAGGGGTATAGGGAACGACTGTCAGGGGTCATGTGAATACGATAATGATTGGTGCTACCAATCGGATAGTAAAACCCTATCGTCATTGGGCCGATCGCGGTTTGCCCACCCGCGATCGAGAACATGCTGATGCCGTATTCGGACAACTTGGAGATTAATTTAGGCTCCACAAGCGCGGTTGTGAATGGGGGCGTGGGGTTGCCACCGTTCGGCCCGGTGCCCACGATCGGCTTACTGAAATCGAGGAATGCTTTTCTTGTCGGATTCTTGATGTTGACGCCAGTATCCAGGTACCAGTCTCCGATGCCCTGGATTATTGACATGACGCTCTTGCTGTTCTTATAGGTGCCCGCGCCATCACTTTGGACTTGCATCTGAATGCGCTGCATCGTGCCTGAGTTCGGATCAGTCCAGTCAATGTAGTCTTTGATCGTGGCCGTGACGGGCACGTCACCGGTTTGCTGTGCTAGGGCAACGGAGAAGCCGAAAGTTGACAAAACGGCAAGCAGTAGAGCCGACTTAAACTTGAGGAGCGCTGCTGAAGACTTTCTCGTCATGATTGACTCCTTCCTTTCAAACCAGATGTTCTCGATTAGAATAGATTTCTTCATTTCGTCACTCTCTCCTGATGTACTCTCGGGGGCTCAAATTTCTCCACCCTCACTCCGTATAGCGAGAACTTCATCAGAATCCCTCCATGAGTGGTGATTCTTTTCTCATCGCTGGCAAACTACGTCTGAGTTGCTATAATTGCCGCGCCTTTCTCATCAACATCCGTCTCAACAGGTTCAGTTCATGGGAGCGAAGCTTGAGGGAGTAACCCAGCTGCTCATCAACTGGCGTAATGGCGATAAAGCCGCTCTTGACCAGTTGGTCCCGCTGGTCTACGAGGAACTGCGGCGGTTGGCGCGCCGCTTTATGGGAAAAGAGCGGCGCGACCACACTCTTCAAACGTCGGCGCTTATAAACGAAGCATACCTCCGGCTTGTTGGCCAGGAGGAGACGCCCTGGCAGAACCGGGCCCACTTTTTTGCCGTGGCTGCACAAGTGATGCGGCACATCCTCATTGATCATGCGCGCAGGTATCAGTTTGAAAAGCGCGGTGGCGGTGCTCAAAAGGTCCCGCTCGAAGAGGCAATTATCTTTCCCGAAGGGCAGGCCGCTGAGCTAGTGGCGCTTGATGAAGCGCTTACTAGCCTTGCCACGGTAGACCCGCGCAGGAGCCGAATAATCGAACTGCGCTTTTTCGGCGGCCTGAGCATAGAGGAAACCGGAGAGGTAATGGATCTGTCGCCCACCACAGTTCAGCGCGAGTGGCGTGCGGCAAAAGCATGGCTCCAGCGGTTCATTAAGGGCGACAACCCGCACGAAAATCCATAAACAAAGATGGAGCAGTTTACACAAAATTCCCGCTATAAGAGATGGGCATAGAGAAGATGAGCGTGCGGTTGGCTCATGATAAACGCACAACGCTACCGAAAGATTGATGAGATATTTCAGGCTGCGCTAGAGCTTAGCGCGGATGAAAGGGCATCATTTATCAGTCAGGCCTGCGATGGCGATGAGTCCCTCCTCAAGGAAGTGGAATCCCTGTTAGCCTCCGATGAGCGAGAGTGGGGGTTGATAAAGACTCCTGTATTTGAGATGGCCGCCACTTTCCTTGCAGCAGAACACTCAGAGTTAGCCGCAGGTCAGCACCTCGGCCACTACGAGATCCTTTCGCTGCTCGGCACAGGCGGCATGGGACAGGTCTATCTGGCCGAAGATACAAGGCTCGGCCGCAAGGTAGCGTTAAAACTGCTACCGACAGGCTACACCATAAATGAGTTCCGACTGCGACGATTCCAACAAGAAGCACGCGCAGCATCAGCCCTCAATCATCCGAACATTCTGACCATATATGACATCTGGGAAGTTGAAGGGCGCCACCTCATAGCCACCGAGTATATCGAGGGCGAGTCCCTAAGACACCGTATCGATCAAGGTAAGTTGAGCACCGAGGAAACGCTGGACATATCTATCCAGGTGGCGACCGGTCTCTGGGCGGCTCATCAGGCAGGCATCATTCATCGGGACATAAAGCCTGAGAATATCATGCTGCGCCCTGATGGTTACGTGAAAGTGCTCGACTTTGGCTTGGCCAAGCTTACTCACCAGAACGAACCTGCGTTCGACGCACGGGCCGCAGACAGGTTAGACGCATCCTCGGGTCTGGTGATGGGCACGGTCAAATACATGTCTCCCGAACAAGCTCAGGGCCTGCCAGTTGATCAGCAAAGCGACATATTCAGCCTGGGCGTGGTGTTGTACGAGATGGTCGCTCGCCGCACGCCATTCAAAGGTGAATCTGCAGCCGAGTTGATCAAATCGATATTGAACGACCAGCCGCCGCAATTGACGGGACATCCGCCGGATTTGTCGGAAGATTTAGGGAACATCATCACTAAAGCGCTTGCCAAGGACAAGTCGCGACGATATCAAACTGCCGAGGATCTGCTCGTCGCTCTGTCGGCAATAAGACGGCGCGAACCTGGATCGGGCCCTCAGACAACAGTACAGAGAGCAGAGAGCAGCCGCGAGATTTCAACTGGCGAGCATCTCGTCAGCGGGATCAAGCGCCAAAAGATGCGAGTGGCTGCAGCGCTTGGCGTTTTTCTGATCGTGACAGCCTCTGCGGGCTACGCTATCTATAGGCTGTTAGGTCGAAACTCCAGATCATCGTTACAGAATGTAAGGTTGGTGCGAGTCACGGCCACGGGTAACGCATTCAACGCCGCAATTTCACCCGACGGCGAATTCGTTGCCTTCGTGACCTCAAAACCTAACAACCCGAACCCTGAACAGGAAACGCTCTGGATGCGGCAAGTAACGACGAATACCAACGCACAGGTCCTTCCACCAAGCGATCACCACTATTCCAAATTAACTTTCTCCCATGACGGCAAGTATCTCTATTACCTGGACAGCGACATGGACGATCCGGAACCGGCGCTCTATCAAATGCCGGTGGCTGCCGGTGGCGCCCCGAAAAAGGTGCTCGTCGGCGCAATTAACGGCCAGACCACTGGCGCGATTAACGTTTCAGCGGACGGCAACCGGCTGCTGTTCGTGCGTGAGTATCCTGACAGCGTAAGCGAAATAGTTATGTCGAATGCAGACGGCAGCGACGAGAGAAGAATAGCCTCGCGCCGTGGTGATGATTCCTTTGGCAAAGCCGTTTGGTCACCTGACGGACAGAGAATAGCTTGCGTTGGCGCTAAGCTGGACGTTAACGGCCATTACTTTGGGTTGATTGAAATAGACGCTCAGGATGGATCCGAAACACCGATCAGTTCTCAACGATGGGCCTGGATTGACGATGTCGTTTGGCTTTCTGACGGCAGCGGCTTATTGATTACCGCCGACGATGGGGAAGGATCTGCTTCGCAGATTTGGGAGGTATCTTATCCTACCGGTAAGGCGCGCAGCCTCACCACCGATTTTGTTGGGTCATATTCGGGCTTAAGTCTGACCAACGACTCTAGCGCCCTGGTCACGACGCGGAACGAAACGATCCAAAATATCTGGACGCAGCCTGCGAATAACCCGGGCGGTGCGAAACAGATCACCACCGGAGCCGCCGGATATGGATGGGACGGATTGGCCTGGACGCCGGACGGCAGAATAGTCTACTCATCGTTTGCAAATGGACATCAGGACATCTGGATTATGGATGCTGACGGCAGCAATCAACGACAGCTCACGGTTAATCTGGGTTCGAGCCATTCTGGTTTATCGGTTTCGGGCGATGGTCGCTACATAGCCTTTGTATCTTCTCAAGCAGGTCACGGCAACATCTGGAGAATCAATAGCGATGGCGCTGAGCCCAAACAATTGACCGACGGCGATGGCGAATCGAACCCTGAGTTCTTGCAGGATGGTTGGATTAGTTACCCATGCGAGATATCGGGGAAGCGTACGAGGTGCAAAGTGTCGATTGACGGCGGGGATCCGGTGCAAATGGCTGGTCCGTACTCGGACATGATGCGGTTCTCGCCCGATGGAAGGTTGATTGCTTTCATCCCCGCGGATGGTGAGAAGGGAAAAAGAAGAATAGGAGTCGTACCGGTTGACGAAAGCGAGCCTCCTCGAATTCTTGATCTGCCTCCCGGCGCGATGCCGAGGCGCATGCAATGGTCGGCTGACAGCCGCGCACTTACTTATATCAACTCGCCGCGCGGCGCTTCAAACCTTTGGAGCCTCCTAATCGATAGTGGCAAGGCGGTGCAGTTGACCGCCTTCAAGGACCAACTTATTCCGTCATTCGCCTGGTCTCGGGATGGCGGACACGTGGCGTTGGCGCGCTCGATGACCACTCATGATGTGGTGTTGATGAGGAACTTCAGATGACTCTGATTTGAGTCGATGCAATCGTCTAGGAGGGATCTATCATGCTTCGGACCGCATCCAAGACCTCTGTAACAACATGGGCCAGCGCTTTAACACTCTTGGTTGGCGCGATGCTAATCGGAGTCGCGCCGGTCCACGCACAGTCATCAACGGGAACCTTGGAGGGAACTGTGCTGGACCCGAACGACGCTGTTGTTCCTGATGCGTCGGTGACGGTGGTAAGTACCGAAAGGAAACTACGACGCCAGGTGACCACTGATCGAGAGGGCCGCTTCGTAGTCCCTTTCCTCCCGCCCGATCGCTACAACGTCACCATCCAGCGTCAGGGATTTGCTTTGGTGGAAATCAAGGATCTAATCCTTAACGTTAACGATCAACGCTCAATTCGAATTCATCTGAAGGTTGGCCAGGTCAGCGAAGTGGTCACGATTGAAAGTCCTTCCCTCGTGCAGACGGAATCGGCTGTGGTCAGCACACTCGTCGATCGTCAATTCGCGAATGAATTGCCCCTTAACGGCAGGACTTTCGACGCCCTGATTAGACTTATCCCGGGTACCGCGCTCTCCATTGCTCAAAGCTATGAACCGGGACAGTTCAGCATCAACGGGCAGCGCCCGAACGCTAACTCCTTTATGGTCGATGGCGTGGGTGCAAACGTAAGCATTAACATCGGTACGTTTTTGGAGCAAACTGGCGCCGGAACGACGCCACCGGTGAGCGCGTTGGGCGGCACTAACAGTCTTGTCTCAGTCGATGACTTGCAGGAATTTCGCGTTCAAACCTCAAGTTACGCACCTGAATTTGGACGGACACCTGGAGGACAGATTTCAGTCATCACCCGCTCCGGCACCAACGAGTTTCACGGGACTGCCTTCGAGTATTTGAGGAATGAGGTGCTGGATGCGAATGATTGGTTCGCCAACGCTCTTAAGCTAAGCAAGCCGCCGCTGCGTCAAAACGACTTTGGCGGCGTGTTTGGCGGCCCGATCGCGCGCAATCGTACCTTCTTCTTCTTTTCTTACGAGGGATTACGTCTTCGATTACCGCAAGTTTCTCTTACTACCGTTCCGTCTATGAGCCTGCGCCAAAACGCTCCGCCTTCAGTCCAGCCGTTCCTTAAAGCCTTTCCGATTCCAAACGGGAAGGATTTCGGAAACGGACTCGCGGAATTCAATTCCAGTTTTTCCAACGCGTCTGCGGTTAATGCAACCAGCATCCGCATGGATCATCTGGTAAGTCGCAACCTTACATTATTCGGACGATACAACTACGCGCCGTCATACTTCTTCACGCGCGGGCAACTAATTGGCTTGAGTTTGAGCGTTGCGCCACATGGTTCATATAGCACTGCGACTCTGACATTGGGCGCCACTTACGTGTTTGGTCCAAAACTGAGTAACGATGTGCGCGTCAATTACAGCCACGTCCGTGCGGGCGCGTCATATCCTGCTGACGATTTCGGTGGGGCAGCCGCCCCAACGGCCTCGTCGCTCTTTCCGACTTTCGTAAACTCCGCGAATGCGCAGTTCACCTTACGGCTGCTCAACGTTACCGCCTGGACCAACGGGCCGCTCGCGACGAATTTCCAGCGCCAACTAAATATCGTCGACAACCTGGCTGAGGTTGTGGGGCCGCATTCGCTGCGATTCGGCGTCGACTATCGCAGACTTGCTCCGATCTCCGGTGTGCAAGAATATGGCTTGAACGTATTTATCAACACGGTGAGCGACGTCCTTGCGGGAAGAGCATCGGCAGCAATAGTCACCGCCAACAACGGGCGCTTGTACCCGCTGTTCACCAATTTTTCCGCCTATGCTCAGGACACCTGGAGCATCAGGCGCAGACTCACCGCAACCTATGGGCTGAG
>CAZOOE010000132.1:0-13731 GCA_964581275.1 uncultured Clostridia bacterium | reverse complement strand
TGCCTTCCGCCTTCCGCCTTCTGCCTTCCGCCTTCCGCCTTCTGCCTTCCGCCTTTTTCTGACTTCTGACGTCTGACCTTCTCGCTCATCATGAAGATACTTGCGTTGATGCCTGATGCCTATCGGGGTTTCGGCGGTATCGCTCAATACAATCGAGACCTGCTCGACACGCTCGTCGCCTCCGATCGAGTAGATCGGATTGTCTCGCTCACAAGGCATTTACCGGATCCCGATTCGGGCTTCGAAGCGCCGTCCAACAAGCTTGTGAATCGCTTCTTGCCTGGGAACTGGGTTCGCTATGCGGCGGCTGCGCTTCAACAAGGGCTGAGCTCACATCCTGATGTGATTCTGTGTGGGCATATACATCTGCTGCCGGTTGCTGCGTTACTAAAGAGGCTCCTGGGGGGCCGCTTGATATTGGAGGCATATGGCATCGAGGCCTGGGAGCGCCGTCCCGGATTGCGCTCGTGGGGTACGGATCAGGTGGATCTTGTTATAGCGATCAGCCGTTTCACCCGCGAGAGGTTAATGCACTGGTCGGGAATCGAGCCCCACCGAATAAAGGTCGTCCCCAACGCCGTGCACCTGAGTCGTTATTCGATCGGGGAAAAGCCTCGTTATCTTGTGGATCGTTATGGAGTGGGAGGCAAGCTGGTGCTGCTCACGGTCGGACGGCTTCCCGGTCACGAGCGGTACAAAGGACAGGATCGAATCATAGCGCTCTTGCCCAGGTTGACCGCGCGGTTCCCAAACCTGGTCTACATGATTGTCGGGGATGGGAGCGATCGCGGTCGACTCGAACGGGTGGTGGCGACTCTGGGATTCGAGGATCAGGTTATCTTCGCGGGCCGGATTTCTGAAGCTGAAAAGCTAGATCACTACAATCTGGCAGACGCGTTTGCGATGCCCAGCACCAGCGAAGGATTTGGTTTTGTGTTTTTGGAAGCGGCAGCTTGCGGGCTACCGGTGCTTGGTGGAAGAAACGATGGGAGCCGGGATGCCTTGGTTGACGGCCGGCTAGGGGTGATGGTTGATCCCGAGAGCCCGAACGATTTGCTTGAGGGGCTCGAAGAGATACTTGCGCGGGACCGGCAGGTTCCCGATTGCATCAAGGTGTTCGATTACCCTCGGTTTGAGAACCAGATCGAGCAATTGATGACTGGGGCAGCAAACAATTAGTCTCAGTCGCTAGTGTAGTCCTAGTTTTGAGTTGGTCGACCGGGGCACTCATATGCGACCGCGTATTTGGAGTGCGGTGGCGTCTTTGCGTTGCCACCGCTTTTTGTCATTTCGTGGGCGATAGTGAAAAGCGGCGGCCACGCAAAAAAGACGCCGCCGCTCTCCAAATTTTTGCTCGATGGCATCGACTGGACTCGGTGACCTCCGACGAATAATGGAAGAAATCATCATCGAGCCGGGCCGCGGCTTCAAGCACTACTGGCGTGACCTCTGGGCCTATCGAGAGCTGTTCTACTTTCTAGCCTGGCGAGACATCGCGGTGCGCTACAAACAGACAGTCATCGGCGTAGCCTGGAGCCTCATCCGCCCGTTCCTCACGATGGTAGTGTTCACGGTAGTGTTCGGCAAGCTCGCCAAGCTGCCGTCAGGCGACGCGCCTTATCCTATACTGGTCTTCGTGGCGATGCTGCCGTGGCAGTTCTTTTCCAACGCACTCACCGCAAGCAGCGAGAGCCTGGTTGGTAGCGCGAACATGATTTCGAAAGTTTACTTCCCGCGTCTGGCGATTCCGACCAGTTCGGTCATCGTCAGCTTTGTCGATTTTCTGTTGTCGTTCGCGATGCTGCTGGCGTTAATGGCTTGGTATCAGTTCATCCCAAGCTGGCGCATCGTTATGTTGCCGCTCTTGACGTTGCTGGCGTTCGCGGCGGCGATGGGTGTGGGCTTGTGGTTCGCGTCGCTGAATGTGAAGTATCGGGATTTTCGATTTATCATCCCGTTTGTTGTGCAGTTTGGGATATACGTTTCGCCGGTGGGCTTCTCGAGCAGCATAGTCCCTTCAAAGTGGCGGCTACTTTATTCGTTGAATCCGATGGTTGGGGTGATAGACGGCTTCCGTTGGGCGATCATCGGCGGAGAGACAGGGCTCTACCTCCCTGGTCTTGTGCTCTCAATCGCTCTGGTGGTGGCATTGTTGGCGACAGGAATCTGGTATTTTCGCAAAACGGAACGCACCTTCGCTGATGTGATTTGATGAAGGAGACGGGAGACGCGCGTCCCCGACGGTCTGCCGTTGGCCAATCATCCAGTGTATGACCAAAAACTTCGCGATCATCGGCGTAGCCGGTTACATTGCGCCGAGGCATTTGCAGGCGATACAAGACACCGGCAACCAGCTGGTCGCGGCCACTGATCCGCACGATTCTGTTGGGGTCCTCGATCAATACTCATTTGAGGTCAGATTCTTCTCAGAGATCGAGCGGTTCGACCGACACTTGGAGAAGCTGCGGCGGGGGCCCGATGACAAGAGAGTCCATTACGTAGGCATCTGCTCGCCAAATTATCTACACGATGCGCACTGCCGTCTCGCATTGCGCATCGGAGCAAATGCCATTTGCGAGAAGCCACTTACTATCAACCCGTGGAACCTGGACGCCCTGCAGGAAGTCGAGAACGAATTAGGCGCGCGGATCTATACTATTCTTCAATTGCGTGTGCATCCGAAACTTCTCAAGTTAAGAGAGGAACTGCTTAAGGGTAACAACCGCCATCAGTATGAAGTGTGTCTGACGTACATTACCGCGCGCGGAGGCTGGTATCACGTCTCGTGGAAAGGCTCGAATGAGAAATCAGGGGGCGTTGCGACTAACATCGGCATTCATTTCTTTGACCTGTTGTTGTGGCTGTTCGGGGATGTTGGTGAGTGCCGGATCCACCACTCGGATAGCCAACGAATGGCTGGATTCCTTGAGCTTGAGCGGGCGCGTGTGAGGTGGTTTCTATCGGTAGATGCCGCGGATCTCCCTTTCACCGCCAGCCCGGGGAGCCGCACGACGTACCGATCGATCACGATAGATGGTGAGGAAATCGAGTTCACAGATGGTTTCACCGATCTGCACACGCGAGTTTACGAAAGGACATTGGCAGGGGAAGGCTTTGGCATTGAGGATGCGCGTCCGGCAATCGAGTTAGGCCATCGAATCCGCACATCGCCGCTCTCAAGCAAAGACGATACAGTTCATCCTTTGCTGGCGTAGGGCCAGGCGGCCCCGCTTTGCTTTTTGGCCTCAGTTCTTCTGATCTCTGACCGCGCTCGTTATGTCTGACCCAATCATCGCTGTCGAGAATCTCGGCAAGAGATACACCATCGGCCATCAAGGGAATGGTCATAGAACGCTTCGGGACGTCCTGACAGACGCGCTCTCTCTCCGGCGGTTCCGGTCGGTGCGGCTCGACGCACGACGGACGACGGACGGTGACAAGACTTCCGTTGTGCCTTCGTCGGTCTCCGGTCACAACGAGGAGTTCTGGGCCCTTCGAGATGTTAGCTTTGACGTCAAGCAAGGCGAAGTGGTCGGCATCATCGGGCGAAACGGCGCGGGCAAATCGACTCTGCTTAAGATACTCTCGCGGATCACCGAACCGACCACGGGCCGCGTTAAGATCCGAGGGCGAGTTGCGAGCTTGTTAGAGGTAGGCACAGGGTTTCATCCGGAGCTCACCGGTCGCGAGAATGTCTTCTTGAACGGCGCGATCCTCGGGATGTCGCGTGAGGAAATAAAGAGAAAGTTCGATCAGATAGTCGCGTTTGCCGAAGTAGAGAAGTTCCTCGACACCCCGGTGAAGCGCTACTCATCGGGGATGTATGTAAGGTTGGCGTTTGCTGTGGCGGCGCATCTCGAGCCCGAGATATTGATAGTCGATGAGGTCCTGGCGGTCGGCGATTTCGAGTTTCAGCGGCGCTGTCTAGGCAAGATGAACGAGGTGGCTCATGGAGGTCGCACTGTGTTGTTTGTAAGCCACAACATGACCGCCATTGAGGAACTGTGCCAGCAATCGATCTTGCTTAAGCTCGGTCGCATTGAGTTCTCTGGCCCAACTCACGAAGTAGTTGCGAACTATCTGACGTCGACGAGCGTTCGCTCCGGGTGGCAAATCGACGGACAGACGGAGCGCGAGGGGACCGGCAGCGCTCGGATCACGCGTTTGGATTTCCTCGCAGCCGACAGCGATACCCTCCTCAAGAATCTAAGGTTCCGGCAATCGTTCAGGTTGCGTATCCATTATCATTCCAACAAGCAATTGGCCGATCCCCGATTCGGATTCGCATTGTTGTCCGACAAGGGTGAGCGGGTGTTCCTGACGGAAACCATAGAAGGAAACCTTCGCATCCCGCTTCTCGACGAAGGTGAGGGCAGGTTTGATTGTCTAGTGTCAGCGCCCAATCTCCTTCCCGGGCTCTATTACCTTGAAGCCTGGATCATCGAGCGAGTCAATGTTTCATTCGCAGATCACCTATTCCGCGTAGGCCGGATTGAGGTCGGCATCGACCCAGGTCAGCAGGAACCGATGACCTACCTGACGGATCGTGGGCGCGGTCGGGTTCTCATGGATTGCCGATGGTCTCAGACAGAGCAGCCGAAAGGAGAGCGTCTTGCAGGCTAATATCATCGCGAGACCTCTAAGGAACCTTCGTTTAGTTCGCAATGTGGTGTGCCTCCTTTTCGTCAGTCTAACGGGATTAGGCATCCGTTGGTGGCGCCGCTGTTTCAAGCTACCGCCACGCATCTGGCATGGTATGTTCTGGAGCCACCTCGTTCCTCTGCAGGTTGAGGCCGATCGAACAGCAGGTTTCCCAAGCCGATCAGTCGTGATCTCTCTTCCGGGTATCTATCAATTGGTGCGTGCCGACCAGTTCACTGTTGTTTTGGATGCCCGAGGCATAAAGAATCACAACCTGCTATGGGCGGGGCTATTCGACCTCCTCCTTCGGGGCGATATTTGGGTCGCGTTCTTCGACGGACCGTTTTACCCCGTCGAACGTGAATGGGAGAACCGTTTCATCCTACGTCTCCTGAGGTCAGTCGGAATCAAGATCGTAATGGTGAATTACGGAGGAGACATTGTCACTTGGCATCGAGCTCGTGGTCGGTATGATTGGATTGCGAGGCTGCAAAAAGACTACCCGCATTGGGACATCAAAGCCGAGTCCGCAAAGACGTCGAGACGCATTGCGCTGTTTTGCAAACATGCCGCCTTCGTTTGCAATGCCGACTCGTCAATAAATCGCATGATGCCTCGGCGCGATCTCCTGTTCAAGTATTTCCCAGCGGATTGCCGGGCGATCCAGCCGTTGTTCGCGACTGACAACCCAACTCCGGTCGTGGTGCACGCGCCCCAGCATCGCTGGGTCAAAGGCACTGATTTTCTTATTCAAGCGGCTGACAACCTCGCAAAAAAGGGCTTTGACTTTGAACTCAGGCTCATCGAGCGCGTTCCCCACCAAGAAGCCCTTACTTTGTACGCTCAAGCAGACATTCTTGCGGATCAGTTTTGTATCGGTGCCTGGGGAGCTTTCGCACAGGAAGGGCTCGCGTTGGGTAAGCCCGTGCTGACTTACCTCGATCAAGAACATCTGGGCGATCCCGCTTTCAACTTGCCGATCGTCAACACTAACCCGACGAACATCGAGCAAGTACTCGCGGTACTGATTAGAGTGCCTGAACTGAGAGAAAGACTTGGACGAGCTGGCCGCACCAGCGTCGAAAGGTATCAGTCCCCTGAAGCTATTGGGGATGTTTGGCGTCAGATATACCGACACGTCTGGTGGAAGAGTATCTTAGAACTAGAGAAGACGGAGCACTTCAATCCATCTCGAACCTCGCGGGCATTTACCGAAGATCCAGCGGACCCGGCATTCTGGCCTGTGCCTGTAGACGATCTGATTCCTATGATCGCAGCAGCGCTCCAGGCGGCTTCATTCTCTGTAAGGCGCGAAGAGGGTTTCATTGATTCCGCAGCAAGCGGCGCACTTTTTCCGGAATCTACTCTGGGAGCCAACGATTGAAACTAGGACTCAAACTTGGTTTCTCACTGGATGAGCAATTCCGCCACCCTGATGTCTCTGTTGCGGCGTAGGTTGATATGAAGCCACTTGTCTCGCCATCGCGAAGAAAGCAACGCTACTGGAAACGAACTGCTCGACGTTAGCTTGCAGCGTATATTGCAAACCAGCAAATCCATCGCCGTGGCATCTTCGTAGCTTCCGCTCAAGATGGCGAAGGCGCGCTATTCGGTTTTGTGGAAATCCTTTCACTAGCGTAGTGCGACGAATGATTTATGGAGGGGGTCGAGACTTAATCGCAAGCGCAATGGTGAATTCTCATCCAAAGTCCTCACAGGCCAACCCAGAACAATGAGCAAACAGGAAAACCTGTTCGTCGGAATCACATCGTGGAACAGCGAGGCATTCATAGGTCCATGTGTGGACCAAGCGAAACGAACTACCGACCCGCAATCCACGCGTATTGTCGTGCTCGATAACAGCTCAACGGACAACACGAGGGAGATTGCGCGGACCAAGGGCGCGGAAGTCATCAACCGCAAGTGCACACAGTCTCAGGCGCTCAATCATCTGTTTAATCTCTCCAAGGCCGATTACACGCTGCTTATCCACGCCGACGTGATAATGCTGTCCGAGGACTGGCTAAGACTCTGCGCGGCGCACCTGCAGGGTAAAATAGCCTTGATCTCGCCAGAAGACATCGGCTGCGGGCCTTACACCCGGCCTTGGGGAAAAGGTATGCCGGAGAGTTCGTTCATGCTTTTTCGCACTGCGCTCGCGCGGGAGGCGCGCCGGTGGTTCCGAATTCAGCGGTTCAAGATCCGCTGGCCGTTCCGGGCAGTGGATTTCTACGGCGAACACGTCACCTACAACTTGCCAGCCATGCTCGCCGATTGCGGTCTCTCCTGGAAAATGATGGAAGTGCACACTTCAACGACGGAGCTTCGCCCGATCTATGAACCACATTTTCAACCGAAGTACTGGGAGGAATCCTGGGCGCTGTACAGATATGGACTCGGAAACTTCTACAGCATAGACGGCAAGATCACCCATTATCACAATTGGTTCGATCGAACCATCGGGGAACCGAGCGACGGCGAACGGTCGCAGGCAACTTTTCCAAAGGAGGGCGGCCTGCCGGTCGCCTTTGTAAAGATTTATACCGAGCGATTTCTATCTGACCTTACAACCGGGCAACTCGTGATCCCTCGAGTAACTCAAGCGCAGGCCCTTTAGTGTCGTCAAAGAAACTGCTGATTTGCTCCCCTTCGGCGGCCGTCCGCGGAGGAGTCGAGACAATTATCGACGATTTGTGTCACGAGCTCCCGGCGCTTGGATGGGAGCCGTTTCTTGCACTGGGGAAAGGCGCGCGTTTTAATGATGTGACCGCCTATCGAGCGGCTCATCTCGATCTGCCTATTCTCGAAATGGACGGAACGTCAGGAACGCGGCAAGGGCGCCGGGAGTCGATTCGTAGTGTTATCTCACGAGTTCGACCGGATGTTGTGCTTTCCGCTCGCATCTTCGACGCGTACGAGGTACTGGCGAACCTAAAACAGCGATCTGACAGTCCGCGCCTGGCAGTTGCAATCAGGGGATATGAGCCTGGCTATCTCTATGATGCGCGACGTTACAAGAACATCATTGACCTGTGCGTTGTGGACGGGAATCTGCTGACCGCTGCCAGTATAGACTGGGCCGGTCTGGATCCCGAGAGAGTCATAAGTATTCCGGGCGGAGTTCATCCGGCGTCAGTACCACACCGGTCTTCTGGTGCCGTCGCTCCGCTGCGGATTGGCTACGTTGGACGCCTTTCGCAAACCGATAAACGAGTGCTCGACTTAGTTCAACTCGTCTCGCAGCTTGACAAGCATGGATTGAATTTTCAGCTGAGTATAGTTGGCGAAGGACCAGATGAGGCAACTCTTCGCGAACAAATGGATCGATTCGTCTCAAGCGGGCGCGTGACCTTCCGAGGATGGAAAACACGGGAGCAACTCTACCGCGATGTCTATCCATATCTCGATTGCATGGTCAACTTCTCCCCTGCTGAAGGGGTTACAATCGCCGGCCGAGAGGCAATGGCGCATTCGGTTGTTCCCGTTATGTCGCGCTTTGTTGGGTTGAGGAGCGAGGGTGTTTATGTACACGAACACAATTCGCTGACTTTCCCAGTTGGTGACATAGCAGAGGCCAGCAACTGTATTCTTCGACTGAGCAGCGAGCCGGGATTGTTGGATTGTCTCAAGCAAAATGCCTCATCATCCCAGACCGACAAGTACTCTTTTTCCGGTGCTATGGATGCGTGGGCGAAGATGCTCAACCGATGCCTCGAAAACGTGCCGCAGAAGGGCGCCATTCCGACACTCCCACAGCCACAAGATGGGCGACTGGCTCGCCTCGGGCTCTCGCCGAGACTAGCCCAGCGGGTTCGAACCATTCTGCGAAGGAAAATGCTGCACTCTAATTCTGGCAACGAATGGCCACACATAAGCGGGTTGATGAGTGACGAAGCCGCTCGTGAGATCATGGAATTCGCAGAGTTCTACGAGCGGAACATGACGTGCGCGATGTGAGCGCCGGCCGCGTTGAATCGCGCGCAAGCCGAATAAAGCGGACCGGGTACAAAACACTGACTTGGCCGGCGGGACGTGATGCCCGATCTTAGATACATGAAAAGCTACTCTGTTAAGCAAAAACTCGGTGCATTCGCTTACGATCTTCCGCGCTTTCTCTGGTCAATGCGTCCTTCGTCGGATCACGCGTGGGTGTATTACCACAATCGCGACGAGCGCCTGAGATATCACAGCGGAGGTCGCGGCGCGGAATGCCAATGGCGCTGGACCTCGGACCTCCACGTCACAAAAGTATTCCCGTCATTGGGTTCCGCCTTGATGAAACGAGCATTGCGCGATTGGCCCATTGCGTTTCAAGATGCGCCTCGTCGACACGAACAACCTCAGGTCTCGTTTGTGATAGGGCATCGAGGGTTGGAGCGGCTCCCGCAATTGCTATTGACGCTTCAATCAATTGGCGCGCAACGTAATGCATCTGTTGAGTGCATTGTCGTCGAACAATCGAGCGCCTCTGAGATCGAGACTCATCTGCCTCCGTGGGTTCGCTACGCTCATACTCCTATCCCTCTTGCAGATATGCCTTATTGTCGAGCATGGGCGTTCAATGTAGGCGCGCGAATGGCTCGCGGCAATGTGGTGGTGTTGCACGACAACGACATGCTAGTCCCTCGAGAGTATGCCTCTGAGATCGCACTTCGCTCGGCCGACGGATATGAGGTGCTGAATCTGAAGCGATTTATCTTTTTCCTAGGAGAAGAGGAGACGCGCGGAGTACTTTTCTCTAGGGTACCCGCGATCGCATCGCCCGAAGTGATCATGCAGAACGCCGAAGGAGGCGGAAGCGTTGCAATGACTCGTGAGGCGTACTTCAGAGTAGGTGGATTCGATGAATCATTTCTCGGGTGGGGCGGCGAAGATAACGAGTTCTGGGAACGGGCCAAAACCTGCCGCATGTGGCCATTTGGCTACCTCCCAATAGTGCACTTGTGGCACACCAACCAAAACGGCAAATATGAAAGGGAGCGTACTACTGCCCGGCTCCTCGAGCAGCGTTCCGCGATTTCGGCGCAGGACCGCATCAAAGAACTCGCCGCGCGCGACTTCGGAAATCCAATGTCGCTTTCCGGATCCCCTGCGGCCTAGGTGATCCAGGTTGCTGAGGCTTTATTCTCGCTTTTAGTTCTCGCCTGTAGCTCCCCGGGTTTCGGTTTTACCTATGTGCGGAATAGCTGGCTGGTTCTTAATACCAGATCAACATCGAGACGTGTCTCAGTTGCGGGCAATGGCCGGTCGCATCGAGCATCGGGGACCCGACGACCGAGGTTACTACTTCGATCACGAGCAGCGCGTAGGTCTTGCGCATAACAGGCTCAGCATCATCGACCTAAGCTCCGCGGGTCATCAGCCGATGCTCAGCGAGGATGGCAGCTCTGTCCTAAGCTATAACGGCGAGCTCTACAACTATCTCGCGCTGCGCAGTGAGCTAGAGAAGCGAGGACATCAGTTTCGGTCGCGGACCGATAGCGAAGTCGTCCTGCGCAGCTTCATCGAGTGGGGACCTACGTGTCTGGATGGCTTCAAAGGCATGTTTGCATTTGCGATATGGGCGACGCGTCAACGCAAGCTGTTTCTCGCGCGCGATCCGCTCGGGATGAAACCGCTCTACTATGCGTCACTGCCAGGAGATCAAGGATTTGTCTTCGCTTCGGAGATCAAAGCGTTTCTCGCGTTGCCCGACTTCAAGGTACAGATCAACCGCGACGCGCTCGACCAGTTTCTGGAGTTCGGCTACACGTTCGATGATCACCAGACTGTGCTCGAAGGCGTGTCCAAACTTCCACCCGGCCACTCGATGGAGGTGATAGAAGGCAAACCTCAGACACCAAGGGCTTACTTTACGCCGAGCCTCGGCGAGCCCGCATCCCGCCCGCCGGTTGCGGGAGACTCACTGGCACGAATACCTGCGATCCCAGGACCTCGCCTCGCAGATCGCGAAACACAGCTCTACCACACGTTGTCCGAAGTAGTTGCTCAACACCTGATCGCCGATGTGCCCGTCGGTTTGCTGCTTTCAGGCGGCCTCGATTCAAGTATTATCGGCGCGCTCGCCGCGCGCTACTCCAACATCACCACGATCAGCATGGGTTTCGCCGACTCCGACATCGACGAGCGCCCACATGCCCGGCTGGTCGCAAATCACATTAAGTCCGATCACCGCGAGATCACCATTCATCCGCATGAGGTGAGCGACAGCATCGAAGAGGTGGCGTGGTATTTTGACGATCTATTCGCCGACTGGGGGACCTTCTCGACGCGACTGATGTACAAGAAGTGTCGTGAGCTTGGCGTCAAGGTTGTTCTGGTCGGTGAAGGCTCGGACGAGCTCTTCGCAGGCTACCCGATCTTTGAAGCCGCGCGCGAGTCGCGGGAGCCGATAATTTGGCGGCTTTTTCAACTTTATCGCCGGTACGCCGGCAGGCGGTACGGCACTCAATTCTTACCATTTGCGAAGATAATGAAGAGGTACTTGCGGCGATCCGATCGCAACATGTTCCAAGCGGTTCGGTTATTCGAGTCACAGAATCAGTTGCCAAACAACTACGTTATGAAGGTGGACAAAGCGAGCATGTCGGTGAGCGTGGAAGCGCGCGCACCATACTTAGATCGACGAGTCGCCGAGCTCGCGTACAGTGTGCCAGAAGATCAGTTGCTCGCGCGCGGGACCAATAAGCTACTGTTACGCAGAATGGCCGAGCGATTCGAGTTGCTCCCGAAGGAGATCACCAGGCGCGAGAAATTCGGTGCGTCGATCGCGGCATCGTGGATGGATGAGTCTCAGAAGTTTCGCGAATACGCGCGGCAGGTGATCCTCGATCGCAACGGCTGGGTTGATGAGTTGGGCCTTCGGTCTGCGATGACAGATTACTTTGGCGGCACAAGGCAGGGATACGCGTTCCCACACGCGATCAGCATCTTCAGCAACCTTGCATGGCGTTTGTTGTTGCTGAACCTGTGGACAAGAAAGTACTCGATGAATTGACTCGTAAAGAGGTACTGTGCGAATAAGCCCGATTGTTCACTGCTTGACTGCCTCGATTGCAATCACATTTCTCATTGCGGTTATGGTCAGTTTGTCTCCAATAAGATGGGACATCAAGGCCTTCGGCCCGGTGTTACCTCAAGTGGAGGCGCCCGGTCTTGAAGCGAATAGCAACGTTCTCTTCGTTAGTGCCGACAACGAGTGGGAGAATGGTCACTTCGCTCAATATGGATTGGACATGGTTACTTTTCCAAAGGGAAAGTTTCAATGGATGATCTTCAAAGAGGGCGATCGCGGCGTGTACACTTGGCCTACGAATTGGATGATCGATCAAGCCGGACGGCTCTATCGTTCCGGGTCGGATCAAGTTTGGCCTTCAACTGCGGACGCGCCAGATGATTTGAAACAGTTCATAAAGTTTGGACAGGTGGTCGTTCGCACAACGAACACCAAAGTGAAGTTGTTGGAACGCTGGCCCGAATTGACAGAGGCAATGATATTGACAATGAAAGCGGGCACTAGTCGCTTTATCGAGATTCCACGAGTACGCATAACGCTGGCGCAGTGCCTGAGGCTGTTTTTGCTAGTCTTTATTTTCGTTGTGCCTATGGTTTTTGGCGGATGGATCGTGAAAGAAGACCATTACGAAGTCCGGAAGTTGTTGAACGCCGCCCTCGTCTTTCCAGGTGTGCTTGTGCTTCACACGGCGCTGGTGTATCTGCTCGGAAACATCACATCCAGCGGGATCTCAACTGCTCTGCTTGTCGAGCTTATTTCGGCGATAGGTCTTCTCGGTTTCATGTGTAGGGGATTCTCGAACAACTCCGGAGTCCGAGAACTGAAACCGGAAGACGGCAACCGAAGACCACTCCATCGGTGGTTACTGGCTGCAGCGGCACTAATCTTTGTCTCATCAAGCATGCTGAGACTCGATTTTGACGGCGACATGTTGACTCAGTACCTGCCAGTGGCGCGGTACCACTATTTGGAGGGCAGACACGACCCCAGGGCCTTGATTTCTCGGTACGGCGTGATGACGCAGGCTACTTATCCTCCGGGATTTCCGATCTCGATCTCCAGCCTGATGTGGGTCAGCGAGGTCAATAAAGACGCGGTTGGATTCAATTACCCGACAAACTTGATGGTGTTTCTTTATAGACTCTTGTTAACTGCTTTGCATCTATCGTTTCTAGTTGCCCTTGGCGCTCTGCTCAATTGCCTCGGGAACGGAAAACACGGCTTTAACTGGTTGTTGCCGCTAGTAGCGATATCCTTCTTATTGCCGCTGTTTCTCGGACAACCGGGCGCTGCCGAGGTCTACTTGATTCCCTTGGTAGGATTCTCAATTGTGGCCGTGTATGCCGGCGCGCAGCTGAATCAATCGGCTTATATTCACCTGGGTCTTTTCATTGGGGCGGCTATGGTGTTCGTAAAAAAAGAGGGAATTCTGATCTTTTGCTTGATCGTGTTGACTTGGTATGTTGCGGCCAAGTTTCGATCAGGTCGTTTCTCCCTTCGAGAGACCGCGGGTCACCTTGCAACCGCGATTATCGGATTGAGTCCCTTCTTGATCTGGCGCCTCAAGCTTGGTGAAATTGCTAGAAGCGAATACTTCTTTTACCAACGACCCAGCCTCTCGCGATTGATGGCGAATTGGGCCTTGCTTGGAAAGATAGTTGAAAAGGCAACAAAGATCCTGCTCGCTAACAACTATTGGGTGATTCTGTTTCTGCTGTTACCGCTCATTATTGTCTACAGTTGTTCCTCGCGATGGTTGTGGAAGGACCAAGTCATCCCGCTTGGAATCGCGCTATATGCGACCGCGATGACGTGCGTATTTGTGTTCTCGCAACATCCCGGCGGGCCAATTGAGCAAATGGACGTGTCATACGATCGACTGATGGCTACACCGGTGCTTGCGGCAATACTATACGGCGCAAAGTCTCTTTTTGAATCCAAGCTGATGCGGCCCGGTACTCTGAATCTCTGAAGGCGCTCGTAAATAATAGTTCTTTAGTTGCCTATTTCATCATTCCTGATTGAGGATGTTCTGAGTGAACGTAAGCGGGAGTGCAAAAGTCAATGTTGGCATT
>CAZOOE010000131.1:0-13732 GCA_964581275.1 uncultured Clostridia bacterium | reverse complement strand
AGCAACGCCGTCCACCAGCGTTCATCGCCACGGGCACTCATCAGGCGTACCGGAATGTCCCGGTCAACCGTGCGGCTGAAGAGTGAATGGTCAAACGCCAAGGCGGCAGCCAACGGAATTCCGTCCGCAAGGCTTTTGTCGTCCAGATCGAGCAACTTGCGAGCGGCTTGGTCGCCGCCAATGATGGATTGCTGGTCGTCAATCGCAAGGAGCAGCGAAGATTCAAAATCGCCTGACGGGGCAGCCGCCAAGATCCAGCAATACTGAAAGTGCTCACGAAAGATGCGTTCCTCAATGGCTCGCGCGGAGACGACCACCATTTGGAGCAGCAGGGGAAATGGCTGATCGTCAGATTGCTGGTGCACTTTGGAAACGTCTAGCACCCCCAGCAAACCTCCCTTAGGATCGAAGATCGGCGCTCCCGCGCAACTCAACCGAGTGTGACGGCTGCGAAAATGATCGGCACAATGCACGAGAACCGGCCGGCGATCCGTGATGCAGGTGCCGATACCATTTGTGCCTTCGACCTGCTCCGACCATACGCCGCCAAGCCATATACCCCATCGCTTGAACTCGTCGTCCTTGTTGTCGTCGCCACGATGGTGGATGGCGACTCCATCGCTGTTGCACAAGAGAACTACGTAAGACTGCGGGCGAACAATGGCATAGAGGCGATCTATCTCTTCTTGGGCTTGGAGTAGAAGGCTATGTAGGGGCTCGCGAGAGATCCTGAGCTCAGGCTCGGTAAGCAAGTGCGGCTTTGAGCTGCTTCGCGGGTCGACATGAAAGTCGAGCAGACACCTTCGCCAGGAATCGTCTATCGGTTCGGGTTGGAAGCTTTCGCTCGCGCCGTCAGCAACCAACTCAATGCGCTCCTCGTGTGACAGATCCACGATTGAACGGTCGGCACACAGCTGAACGCCTGTGTTCATGTACCTCAACTCTCCATGCGTGCAAAACAATTGCCGCCAAGATCCTTGAGCTCTGGCTCTGAAGCCTGCTCAAAGCGCGAAACCGGATTCGACCGGTGGTCCGTCATATGCCTAATTTTACGTAGCACATCCAGTCGAGGACAGCAATCATTTTTGCACAAGTCTACCACGTCGGCTAGCCACTTCAAATACTCTGCCGACTCAGAGGGAGGGGGGTTCAGCTGTGCTCCACATGCGAATCGTAATCCGTCTGCTTGCTCTCTGGTTATAAACGAGCTTGGGTGAGCAAACCTGATTCAAATTATGATTCCGTTTAAAGGAAAACGATCTGTACCATCACTGCGATAGTCCTGCGAGCGCAAGGATTTCGGCGAAGCGCGGGTGGCCGCGCAGAGAATCAAGCAGAGGTTCAATTCTGAGTAATGGCCCGAAGGCTTCATAAGATCTCTCCAGTTCGCCCAATGCTCTTTCCTTCTCGCCGGCAGCGGCCAGGAAGACCACGGCTTCGTATGGAGACAACTTAGACAGTTGCTCTCTTGCGGTGATTGCTCGCAAGAATGCCGGCCACCCACCCTTAGTGAAGCTCTCCCGTACCAACGCCGCACTTGTTTGATCACCAATTAGCTCTCGGAACCTGGCGTAGCTTTTGGCCGCTTCAGCGTAGTTCCCGTTCGCCTGATAAAACTTGGTGAAGCGCTTATAGGTGGCTGCAAACTCGTTATTCAGTTCGAGAGTCTTTTTTAGTTGTGCGATTGCATCATCGTAACGTCGCGCGTAAAACAAGCTGTCGGCGTAGTATAAATTGATGATGACTGAGAGGGGATCAATCTCTAACGCCCACCGTAATTCGGCCTGTGATTCCTCGTTTCGGGCAAGATCGAAGAGCAGAATGCCGTACCATTGATGAGCCGTCGCGTAGTTCGGATCGAGCTCGATGGCGCGTTTGTATTCGCGTTCCGCTCCGGCGAAGTCGTATTCGTTCGCATTAACGCGTCCGAGCGTGGCGTGCGGCTCGGCTAATTCGCCGTCCAGCGACAAGGCTTTCAGGGCGGCTGCTCGCGCCGGCTGCATCGCTTCTCGCACCGGCCCATTGCGATATGAGGGAATCAGCACGTATGCATCAGCCAGCCCTGCGTAGGCCAGCACGTAGTTTGGGTCTTTCGCGATTGCCTGGTTGAAATAATCAAGTGCTGTTTCCAGATCTTTCAACGTTCGCTTGTTCCAATAAAAACGCCCTTTCAAATAAAGCTCGTAGGCTTCAGTGTTATTCGTATACTTCTTCGATAACTTTTCCTCATCAGCGTCAGCCAATTTCACCCTTAAGTTGTTGGTGATATCTCGCGCAATCTCGCTTTGCAAAGAAACCAGATCAGTCTGTCGGCGGGCATATTGGTTGCTCCATATGACGTTCTCAGTTCGTGTATCAGCGAGCTCCAAACTGAGCGTCAACAGCTCGCCACGCAAGACTAAACGGCCGTTCAGGATCGCCTGAACGTTCAAGTCAGCTCCGACTGTGTGCGGCGATATGTCCTTCCCTTTGTATCGCGACACCGACGAATGCGCCTTCACATTCAATTTCGGAAGACGAGACAGATCGCTTATCAGGGTCTCCGTCATGCCGTCAGAAAGGTACTCGAGTTCCTCATCGGCATTGACATTGATGAAAGGCAAAACAGCCAGCGAATGGATTGTCGCATTGTTCCTGCTTGACAATGAAAAGTAGGCTGAGCTTACTAGTGCCAGACCGACAATGGCGGCGATCGCAACCACGCCGATCCGGCGCTTCGTCCATTGAACTATTTTGCGTGTGGGACCTTTCGACCTCGGTAAACTTGATGGATCTATCGGGAGCGGTGCCCCGCTTACAGAGACCTGCTTTGCTGAGGTTTCTACTGTTGGAGTATCCGGCAGAAGGGCGATCGTTTCGCTGTCGATCAATGAGCCGCTATCCTGAACGAGCCGAGCCCCATCGACGCGACAAAATGCGAGCAGGTTATCTGTCGCGATACGGTTGCATTGAGGACACCGCTTCATAAAGGCCTATAAACGCAGGACGACCCCGAGCTCGCTAAACTATCCCTTTTTGTCCTACTCTTCTCTTTCATAACAGCGAGAATTTGAATTCAAGAAAGACGCGCACGCTTATGGTGTGCCCATCCTTCTGAGCTGGGACAAATCGCAACTCTCTGGCGGCTTCGATGGCTTTCTGATCAAGGCCGTAACCAAGCCCTTTTGTTACTCTGATGTCCGATATCGTGCCATTAGCACGCAACACCACCGATAGCTTTACTTGTCCCTCGATCTGAGCGCGTCGTGCTTCGTCGGTATATCCGGGAACTGGCCGGGACAAGATCTGAGGGTGCGTCGTAACGCTGCTCATGCTGAAAACATCGTTGTAATTCACTCCTGCGTTCGAAACACCTTCCGTGCCAACGTTCGAGGCTGTGCCGACACCGTTTCCAGTTAGGCCGCGAGCGACGCCTTCTGACGACGCCCGGGAAGCGGTCTCACTTGTTTGTGAGTTTGAGGTGAGAGCTGTTTCAGTTAGTGTCTGGTTAGGCGGGGTCGGTGTCGGCTTGGCCTCGATCAATTCAGCTTTGTGCTGTTCTTCAGGCTTAATAGGAGCCGCCAATTGGTCTTTGCCCGGCGTGCCGGCCGTTTCTTTGAGTCGCGGCAAGGCTTTCTTGGCGGTCATTGGCGGCGCTGCGAGATACGTGATCTCAAGATGCTGCGCGGGTAGAGCGCTCGGTTTTACGCGGTGAACGATTGAATAGGAAGCATAGATCCCCGTCAGCACGGCTGCGTAGAAAACAACGGCAACGGTTATCCCCGATCTCATTCCGTTTCTTTTGTAGTGCGACATCGTGCTGCTTCCGGAACTCATCCGAATGAAAGCAACCGGATCGTGCCTTACAGCTCTAACCGCCTCTGATACTTCGAGAGCAAGACGAACCGCGAAGGGGGCGGGGTCGTTCGACTTTAGAAATCCGAAATCACTTCGGCGAGATATGACAATGTTCGTTTCAGGGTTGCAGGACTCGCGAGCGTCGCTTTGCGTTCGGTCCATTTGGACCCGTGCAGCATCGAATAAGCGCAACAACAGCGGCCTCTCGTCTGGTATTACGAGAACGCTAAGCGAGCGCCTTGTCTTTGCGCGATCTGGTATGACGTTTATTTGAGTGGCGGCTTCCATCGATCCTGACACCTTTCGTAGCCTGCTTTCGCGATTACTCCGATCGTGCGTAGTACCCGCTCCGGGTAAAGGCTTTCAGCGCGGGCTGCAGGAGTCGTATAGTGATCTTACGGAAACTCCTGGCTGAAGAAGCTGATTGAAACTGGTAACCAATCGAATATTGACCGCGCATCTCCTCTTGCAACTTGCTAAGGAATCCAGCGAGCTGTCCTTCGCCGCCATCAAGATGAAACTGGCGCCCACCGGTTGCCTCGGTAAGGCGTGTGAGTACCGGTTTGCCTTGCTGCTCGCGTCCGTTGAGCGAATTCTCCCCGGGCAGTCGAATCGCATATACCGTCACATTATTCCTGACCGCCATCTCCGTCGCCTGTTCGATGGATGCATTGCTGGTCGTATCGTCGCCGTCAGTAATCAAAACGATAACTCGGCGGGCTCCTTCTATTCCGGCTAACTTATCCCGCGAAGTCTTATAGACGGCGTCAAAAACGGATGTCCCACCTGCCGCGGTAAGCTTGTTGACTGCAAGAGCCAGCGTGTCCGAGTCGTCGGTAAAGTCCTGGACCAGGTGGACATCAGAATCGAACGCTACCAAACAGGCACGATCCTTGCCGGTTCTCATGACTGAATTGATGAAATCGTGTACTGCGTTTTGGGCGCGGCCAAGAACCGTTTGCACGCTGCGGCTCCTGTCCACGACAAGCGCCACGCTCAATGGCTGGTCTGATTCCTGGCTGAAATAGATTATGGGTTGCTCTTTGCCGTCCTCGAGCACGGTGAAATCATTCATCGTAAGTCCGGAAACGAAGCGTCCCTGCGCGTCGCGCACCGAGACACGAGTATTCACCAGCGCAGCCTCGAAGCTGATAGGCTCGTCCTCAGCCTGCTCAGCCTTCTCACTCTGTACTGGCAGTTTGGATTGTTTAACTGCTTGTGCGACAACCACGTGTGTAACAGTGAGGCCTATGGCGCAGATTAGGAACCATCGTTTCATTTGATCACCTCCGCATTCATTTCACCGATGCTGCCACCCGGCGAGTCACCTGGTCGACGAAGCCATCGGCCACACCGCTCAACGCATCGCGTGGTGAAAGCACGCCAAGCAAGCTTGATCCGCTGGCCCTGCCGGATACGATCTGTCTTCCGATCTCATTCCCAGAATCCTTGTCGTAGTAGCGCAGACGGACGGTGAGAATGGATTTACCAAGGTCGAGAGGCAGTAGTTGTTTGAGCCGGCTTCCTTTCGCGTAATCCAATACCTCGATGACCGCAACCAGAGTCAGATCTGAAGCGCATTCTTCTTCATGCTCTTGACCCAGCCGCTTGTCGCGGGCCTCCATATCTGCAGCGCTACCGATTGGAGAATCGAGCGAATGCTGCTCTGCGCCGCCTCTTCTCTTAGGCATCGGCCGAAGTTTTGTCTCCGGGTTTTTTTCTGGTGCGTTGTAGGCCTCAATTGCTTTGATCGATTCAAACAGCTTTCGCTCTTCCAAGTGAGATTTGAGCCTGTTGAGCTGCTGGTTTGAGACCTGCGAGGTCAAGGCGGCGCCAACCAAACTAACCGGCCTTGTTATCTCAAGATGATGATACTCGGCGAGGTTCCCCTTGAATGGAATGATTGTCGTGACCCGAAAATCGCCTCCGAGAACAACCGTCTTGAGGCTCAGAATGCCGTTCTTCCCCTTGTAGTTCGCCAAGTCCTTACGATTCTCCCCTTTAGTGCTACCAACTCGAGCGACTCTCTCAGCTTCTCGTTTGGGAGGTCCTGGTAAAGATTGCGAAAGACCGGTATCCGACCGACCGATTACGGATAAGATCGCGAGGAGCAAAACTCTCAGATTCTTGACTTGTCTTTCACTACTGGGCATGAACTCGCGCCTCCTCGTGTTTTTTGTCGAGACTTGCCGTGCTTCCCACAAAACGAGCAACCTCTTTCGCCGCTTTAATCACCATTCTTTCCACGTTGCTGGTAACTCGGGTGTTTTCGACGGTGATGTTCTTCTCACCCAGAATCCGGCTGGTCAGTTTGTCCCTGAGCGTAATACGGAGAGTCAATACGGCGTGGTTGTTGCCCTGCTCGATGTACCGCAGCGCGGGTATACCCGGCGTGTAATCATCCAGGTATCCCTCGACGACCAGCTCACGCATCGAGTCGTCATCATGGACATCCCGGTTGGATTGAATGATGACTCTTCCCGTCGGATCTGTTGCTTCAGCGACTTGCGCAATATGCTCAAAACGATTGACGGATCGAATCCGGTTGATTATCTCAGCGTGTAGTTGCTTGACGACTGACTCGGGGACCTCATTCTGCATCAGATTCTCTAGAGGCCGGATCTCGACTCGGCGATATTGGTGAAGGTCATCACTGGGCGGTGATATCTGATAAGAGCGCACTCTCAGGCCGTGCACTTCTCGGAAGATCCGCGAAGGTACGGAGGTGGCAACACTGCGAATGGAGCAGCCGAGGTTGACTGCGGTTACGCTTATGCTCAATACAAATAAGGCCGATTTTGCGGTTAGTCTCATCATTTCTCCACATCAAACCGAAGCGATGCAATCCTTCTTACTCCGCATTGAATGATTTCTGCTTCGCTCTTGCGTTGAGCGAGGAGAATCACGTCAAGCTTTATTACGAGTTTGATTTAACGTGTCGCTACGTGATCTCCTCGCTGCGACTTGTAATAAGGCAACGTCAGGGCCAATGCTAAGTTGCTGATGTTGTTTGCGGTGCGGACCTACCTTCGTGAATTTCTAGCGAAGGAACGCAAGAACGTTGCAGTATGGTTCGGGTGAAATTGGCAACTTACAATGCTTGAGCGACGTTGCCAGGTTAGAAGATTTTGAATAGACGGCGCTCTGAAGCAAAACGTTAACCCTGCGACAGTCCGGCATGGGGGTTGTCTGCGAAGCGCGGGGCATCGTGCAGAGGATCAAGAAGAGGTTCCACTCGCAACAGGGAGTCCAAAGACTTCATAAGACGAGAAGGTTATCGTCGCGACGGGGTTGGCACTGAAGACAGCGTTTCATATCAACCCATCTTCGTCATGAGTCGCTTTTTTCTAACGCTGAAGGCGGCATTACGTCTATGCTAAATTGGTTTTAGCGTGGCTGAAGCTTGAACCGGCGCTCCAGTTGATGACTTGCGGCTTGAACCGGCGCTTGTCGATATTCAGCAATTTTATCTTCGATTCCAATGTCGAGGAGGGTATGCCTAGAAGTGTTGCTGCTCCGAACGGACCCGATACTCGACCCTTGCTTTCAAGGAGGGCCGCTTCGATGGCATCTTTTCGTTGCGTTGCCAAAGTGCGTCGCTGCACTATGGGCGGTCGCAGGCCCACCGTAGATCTTGAGCGAGGTCCGGACAGCCATTGCTCGTCGATCTGCAGCGAGTCCGAATCGGAAAAGATTACCGCCCGCTCCACCACATTCTGCAGCTCGCGAACGTTGCCAGGCCAGTCATACGACTGAAGCAGGCTCAATGCCCGCTTGCGGATGGTGCTGATCGTCTTGCCCGCGTGCCTGGCCATCCTGTTAGTAAAGTACTCGACAAGAAGCGGAATATCCTCAAGACGTTCTCGCAGCGGAGGCAGTTCCACTGGAAACACGTTCAGCCTGTAATACAGATCAGATCGGAATCGGCCGTCGTCGATCGCAGCGTCCAGATCCCGGTTCGTCGCTGCGATGACTCGTACGTTCACACGTATCGGCCGGCTCCCGCCAAGACGCTCGAACTCACGTTCTTGTAGCACACGCAACAACATCACTTGAATCTCAGGCGTCAATTCGCCGATTTCGTCCAGGAAAATCGTTCCGCCGTCAGCCAACTCGAAGCGGCCTTGCCGCCGCTGCACAGCCCCAGTGAACGCACCTTTCTCGTGGCCGAACAATTCAGAAGCAATCAGTGACGGGGGTATTGCCGCGCAGTTGACGCTGACAAAAGGCTTGGACGATCGTCTCGATCGCTTGTGAATCGCTCGCGCGATGAGTTCCTTTCCAGTTCCAGTCTCGCCCGTAATGAGCACCGTTGAATCCGTCGGAGCGACCTGTGAAACTTCCGATAGTACCGAACGCAGTGATGATGAGACGCCGACAATTTCCTCGAAAACAGAGGTCCTGTCCACTTCCGCACGTAGGACGATATCTTCGTTCTCGAGCTGGTGTCGATGCTCGAAGTCGTAGAAGATTGACTCGGGAATGGTCCCCTCGATTGACTGCTGAAATGCTACTCGATCCCCGTAATGATCGTTCATCGTACTGCGCTCCTTTCCGTAGTGTGGCGTTAGTTTGCTCCTTTTGAATTTCCGACGAAACCCCAAATAGTGCCAAGGCACTATCCCCCTATCGTGTTAGGGCAATGTCCCCCGATCATCACAACTGGGTTCACCTTTGCAGCCTGCCGAGAGTCTTCCCTGAAAGTCTTGTCGTTCTACGCGGCTCTGTGGTGCGCTCCCGTGCATTGAAAATAACCGCACGGAGGGAGAGTTCGCAGCGCTACGCAGAAACTCGACTGACCTTTAGTAACTAGTGGCGATTTCTAGTGCGGGGACGTACGACCGTAACGCGGCGACCAAACAACTTCGCATCCACCGAATAAGCTCCCGGTCCAAGGAGGGCTAGCGCGGCGGCGATAACTATTGTCAGGAGATGGATGAGGTAGTCCGAACTAAAGCCCGAATTGTAGCCAAGCAGCAGATTTGCGCCGGCAGCCGCGCAGACGATGACTGAGAGAAACGGCGTAAGGAAGCCGGCGCTCAGCGAAAGCGCGACGAGGCAGATTATCAGGACTATGCCGAACTGTGGGAACCCTGACGGCACACGATCGCGGTTCGCCAAATTAATAAGGAAGCCCGCTGCCACCGAGATACGTAGAAGAAATAACGCGACACCCGGTCCTCCCTGGGGAAACATCGAAAATAGTCGCTGCACAAATTGAGCTTAATTACTTTCTTCAGAGTGGAGTACCCGAAATCAGGCTATGTCTCTGTAACACTTTCGAGGGATTCTCGGCGCTTCCTTCTCGAGAGTGTTTTTTTAGAAGCGCGGCCGGGAAACGTTTGAGAACTGCAGAACTTAGTAGAACGGTCGGTCCAGTGATCGTCCGCTCTCAGATGTCCTGTACATTGACCAGCGCTGGCTTTCAGCGCGACGAACGGAAACCTTCCACAACGTGCAACCGAATTTCACTGAACGACGTTCTTGCGCCTATCCGCAAGAAATTCGCGAGCCCAGATGAGTCTCCCCAATAAGAATCAACAAGTTAATCTTGGTCTTCACCTTGCCTTCTATCGGTCGCCAGAAATCAACAGAAAAGCATGAGGCTTATTCACGCTCTTGCGAGGAAAAGCAGGCCGGCTCGGATGGGGTTGATGGTCTGGGATTTGAAGGCCTATATGAAACGCTGTCCTGAATGTAGCCGCTCCGCCACCGACGACGCGCTTGTTTATTGTCGTTTCGATGGCGCTCGGCTCATTAGTGATAGCGACTCGTTCAGCAACAGCAGAACCGTTGCCCTTTCGCTAGATAAGGCAGCCGCGGCAACATTGGCAATTGACGATAATTTGAGTGCGCCAGCGTCAGCCACACGTACGATTAACTTACCGATTGTAACAACTCTTACCAGTAAATTGCTCAAGAGATATAAGAGGGCGATCCGCTTAACTGGTATCGCGGTTTTCTCAGTGATGTTAGGGATAGCGGCTTACAACTACTACTCACCATCGCGCGAGAATTCCGCAGCCATTCAGTCTCTCGCCGTTTTACCCTTCATTAACGTCAACTCTGACCAGCAGCTTGACTACCTTTCTGATGGGATGACTGAAATGTTGATCTGCAATTTGTCGCGATTGCCTATATTGAATGTGAAGGCCCGGTCTTCCGTGTTCCGCTATAAGGGAAAAGACATCAGTCCGCGTGCCGTCGGCGCTGAGTTAGGCGTACAGGCAATTTTGAATGGTCGTATAGTTTCGCGGGGCGACGTACTGACGCTCAGTTTGGAGCTCGCCGACGCGCGCACGGAAAACATCATCTGGAGCGAACAGTATAATCGCAAACAGACCGATCTTGTTTCGTTACAGAATGAAGTCGCTCTCGACGTGTTTAATAAGTTACGTATGAAGCTCGCTGGGGCCGACGCGCAAAAGTTATCAAAGAAATACACGACAAACGAGGAAGCCTATCGGCTCTACTTGAAGGGCAGACTGTATTGGAACAAACGGACATTGAAAGATCTGGATCAAGCGCTTGAGTACTTTAATGATGCGATCCGCGCGGATCCGAACTACCCACTGGCGTACTCCGGTGTAGCTGATACTCATGTGTTGCTTCCTTTTTATCGCGACGATCTGGCGCACGATGCTATGTCTCGAGCTCGAGAAGCTGCGATGAAAGCGGTGGCACTCGACAGTGACCTGGCCGAAGCGCATGCCACTCTCGGTTTCGTCAGCACCCACGAATATGACTTCGTTGGAGCGGAACGCGAATACAGACGCGCACTTCAACTCGACCCGAATTACGCAACGGCGCATCAATGGTATGGCGAAATGCTCTCGCATTCTGCCAGACATGAAGAATCGATAGCGCAACTACGATGTGCGCTAAGTATTGACCCTTTCTCTCTCATCATCAATGTATGGTACGGCAATAGCCTGTACTATGCTCGCCGGTACAATGACGCGATAGCGCAGCTGAAAAAGACTCTCGAATTGGATGACAGATTTGCGCTGACGCATCAGAGTCTTGCCAACGTTTATCAAGCAACGGGAAACTACACAGAAGCCGTTGAAGAATTCGCCAAGTATCAAGAATTAATTGGTGAACTGCAAACCGCTGCGCAGATACGAAAGAGCTTTGCTGCAGCCGGTTGGACCGGATTCTTGCGGGCGATGACCGGAGAATCGCGTCCGGCTAACGTGTCAAGATACGAAAGGGTTGGATTCCTTGCCGCTCTTGGCGAGAAGGATAAGGCATTTGCCGAACCGGACGAGGCTTACCAGGTGTTTGGGTGTGTGCTAAAAGTCGACCCCCTCCTCGACAATCTCCGACGCGACTCCCGATTTGGCGAACTTCTACGGCGGATCGGACTTCCATAGGAATAACCCGTTTGTCATTCATGGCAAACGAATGAAGGGCAGAACTATGAGTTACACTCTGCGGCGATCCTGCGTCACATTGCGGCGATAAGATAGCGGTTGAATTTTGGCCGGACTCAGTTTTTGCGAATTGCGGCGTACTCGGCTTTGGCTTGCTGATAAATGGGAACGTCGGGATCCGCATCCTTCCAAAGCGTGAGGAAGTCTTCGTAGGACTTACGCGCAGCTACGTGATCTCCGTAGAGTTTCTGCGCTCTTGCCAGCTGCAGATATGAGAGCGCACCGTGAACGTCTCTACCGACGATGCCTCGATGATCCAGAACCTTCTGGAACTCCGCGGCGGCCTGACGACCGTCTCCCAACTGGAGATAAGCCATGCCGCGCAGGTAAACAGGGCGAAGTGATTGAAAAGAGGGAGGGTAAGCCAGGTCGTACTTCAATACGGGCCGCAAAATTTCGACAGCGGCAGCTGGATCGTTCTGATGCAGTTTGAGTGCGGCCCGAATCGTCGGCAGATGGAAATACTGGATCGACGTATTAAGCGGGGATTCCTGATCAATCGCATCGGCCAGTTTCTCGGCTTGCTTAGTGTCTCCGACTAGCGCGAGATCGAGCGCGAGATAAATCTTTTGATCGCGATTTAGAGCAGTCTTGAGGATCTGTGCCGTGCGGGCTCTGGCTTTCTCGAAATTGCCGATGTCAGCCTCTTGCGTTATCCAATGTGTTTCGTCAAATTGGAGACCAGCCTTGAGGTCCATATCGATGGCTCGTTGTATCAACTCGCGAGCGCTTCGAAAGTGGCCGTAGTATGACTGTATCGTTGCCTTGCTCCGGACGAAGTAGTCTTCGTTAGCCTTGCCAACTGACCAGCTCCATTCCTCCTCCAAAGCGGCGTCGTCATGCTGCAAAAAGGCAAGCCGGGTGCGGTTCAAGTGCACTTCGGGGCTATCGATTTTTCGGGCCACAGCGTCTTCGAATGCCGCCTTGGCTTCGTTCAGCCGATCGGCGTTAATGCTAGTAAACATCAAAAGACCGTAGCTGTAACTGTTCGGAACCTGTCGAGCCGCCTCCCGAGCCTGGTCGGCAGCGCGGTCTGGTTGCCCCAACCGGATGAGGACCGACGCGAGGTTGTTGCGAGCAAGGACATCCCGAGGAAACGTTTCTACTGCTTGTGATGCGCCCAGATAGGCTTTCTCCAATTCTCCTGTCACGTTTTGGTAGTATAGGAACTCTGTGTGAAAGCGATTCGGTTCGGTCATCCTATCACGCAGTTCGTAAGCTTTCTTGAAAGCATCTATCGATTCCTTGTCTTCGAAAAGAGATCCCTTCGCAGACCCGAGCGCTTCGTAGGCCAGCGCCAAATTCGAATCCAATTCGATCCCATGCTGATAATAAGGAACCGCGCCGCGAAAGTCCCCAGCTATGTGATGTTTGTAGCCGATCATCCCGGCTTGCAGCGCCTCGAGCGATGAGCTCGTAGCTACTTCCAGAGGCTTGTTGAACCGCGAAAGAGACACCGATGGTTATCCAAGCTTGCGCCGCAGCTGCACAGCCAAGTCGCCCAACACCTGCACGACATAATCTCTACTCGCTGCATCCTTTCGCACCTGTGCGGCGACCGTTCCCGACGCGCTGTCAATCGCCGTCAGCTCGATCTGAAAGCGGTTACCCGAATCGGCAACGGAACTCGCTATTACCATCCTGCTGTTTGTGCGAAGGCAAACCTGACGGGCGATCTCCTGTGTCACTTTTGTGGTGGGCGGAAGGTTGAGGAGTCGCAACGTCGCGATGACCTTGTCGGGCCCAAGGACACTAAGATATGGCGTCTGTTCCATTCCATAATGCAGCGCGGCGTTTAAGGCGTCATCAAACACCGGGTCGCCAGTCTGATTGTCGATGTCTGCCAGGACGATAGTATCGTCGTTCGAGAGCGTCACGCGGTGCCGGTAATTCTGATAAAACCAGATCCCGGCAGCCAGGACAAGGATTAGCCCCACTGCGCCAGCTAACCATCGGGAAAGACGCCTTGCGGGCTGTATCTCTCTTCTTACTCTCTCTAGATCGTGACGGATCTCCGATGCGGTCTGGTAGCGCTGGGTGCGGTCCTTCTCGAGCGCTTTCGTGATTACTGCGTCCAGCCTGCGCGGTATCGAAGATTTGACCTCATGGACCGCCGTTGGTTTCTGATTCAGGATCGCATCCTGAACCTCAGCCATTGTTTGACCCCCGAAGGCGCGACGGCCTGAAGCCATCTCATACAGAACTAATCCAAAGGAAAAGAGATCGGTGCGGGAATCCAAACTCTCCTTTCGCACCTGCTCCGGCGACATATAACCAGCCGTGCCGGCAGTCGTTCCAGTGCGCGTCAAACTCGGAGAGATCCGGCCAGCTACTGGCTCGCTGTCATTCGTGGACGCCTGATCGACAGCGCCCGAAATTGCAGTGTCTTCGGATTGCTCTGCATTCTGCGAACTCGCAACCTCTTCGGAGGCGGCCAGCTTTGCCAGGCCGAAATCGAG
>CAZOOE010000130.1:12952-13814 GCA_964581275.1 uncultured Clostridia bacterium | reverse complement strand
TTTCGTGAGGCAACGAATCACGTTTCATCAAGATTTTTAGGTGAGGCAACAGGCGAGGTTCGTAACATTTGAGCAATCAAGTCAGCAGCGGCATCACCACTGATTTTCCCGAACTAAACCTTGCGATCAAATAATCCCTTTCGTTGAGTCTTGATTTATCATGACGTGTAAAGCCGCCGCAGCTTCTCGGTAGGGCGTCGCAATGACCGTCTCCGCCTGAGCAGATCCGTCCACAGGTCACCGACCTTGGCGATGCGGGCGGCCATCGTCCGAAGCGTGAATGTCTGAGGACCGGCCTCGCCTCGTTCCAGTTCTCCCCAGGTACACGGCGCGGACACCGGCGCGCCGGGCTTTGCACGCACCCCGTAGGTCGCCGCAAACGTCGCGCTGTAGGCGTTGCGTCCTGTATCCACAAGTATTCGTCCACCGCGATCCACCTTGCTAAACTCCTGCGTGAGGTGCTCCGGATCGCGTGCAACTAGCACCCTGCCGACGATGTGGGCGAATCGCGACACCTCGCCAAAGGCGGCCTTTCCGTCGAGCGGGACGGCAATATGGAAGCCTTTTGAACCCGATGTTTTCACCCAGCTCGGCAACCCAAGCTCATCGAGAAGATCGCGAAGCGCAAGGGCCGCCGCGCGCAAGACTTCAGGCTCATCTTCAGATGGATCGAGGTCGAACACGCAGATGTCCGGGTGGCGCAAGTTCGGCGCGCGTGACGTCCACACGTGCGGCGTGATGCTGTTCTGATTTGCCAGCCAGAGCAGCGAACGTTTGTCGCGGCCCAATGGATGGTGCACTGTCCCGCCCTTCTTTGGCACCCCGACCCGCTCGACGCAGTAGGGGAACCCCCCAGAAACGT
>CAZOOE010000130.1:8175-12942 GCA_964581275.1 uncultured Clostridia bacterium | reverse complement strand
GCCCGCGTACGCTACCGCTTCCATCGTGATGCGCGCTGCTGTGTACGGGTTCTTCTGTTCGGCCGTTGTCCCGTATGCGTTGCGCCCTACCGATCCGCCGGCGTCTCCGACGATGGCCTTCCACGGCTCCGTGATGCCCGCCTCGACCGACACCCGCCCCCGCATCGCCGCCGGGAGTACGTCCTCCTGATAGGAAGCGTCCTGTTGCCTGAACCCCTCTTCGCCAATGCCCGCGGGGTACCGCTCCATCGTGACTGGGCGGTCGCGAAGGTGCGGCAGCATGACTGGGGCGATGGCGTCGTAGTAGGCTGCGAGCTCGCCCTTGGTGATCCCCTCGCTTGGGAACAGCACCTTTTCGGGATGCGTGATCATATCGTCTCCCTGACGACTTCATGTGCGACCTTGTCGGTGCGCAAACCCAGCAGCCGGGAGTGACGAAGCTTACCGTGCACAGTCCACTCGATGAATGCGACCTGCACGACAACCTCGGGGCGGACCCAATGCGCACGAATGCGCGGCAGCCCAACAGCTTTGGTGAAAGGTGTTTTCGGGATCTCGAGCGAATCGAGCCGGGCGCGAAGCTCAAGAAGCAGCTGCGTGTCGAATCCAGTGCCGACCTTTCCCGCGAAGACCAGGTCGTTACCTTCGAAATAGCCGACCAACAAGGCGCCCAGACCAACCCGCACGCCCTGCGGATCCGTGAACCCGCCGACTACGAGCTCCTGCGACGCTTCGCACTTCATCTTCAACCAGTGCCGTGACCTGCGATGCTCGTACGGCGCGTCACGCCGCTTCGCGATGACCCCCTCCCATCCCTCGTCGCACGCGCGCTCCCACGGATTCGGGTCCTCGAGCGAGGCGACGCGCTCCAGGGGCGATCGAAGATCCAACTCGCTCAACAGTGCCCGTCGTTCGTCGAGTGGCAGCAATGTCACGTCGCGGTCGCCGAGCCATAGAACGTCGAACACATGGTAGGCGACCTTGTCCCGTTTTCCCCACACACCGGTGGCTTCGCCGTCGAGGATCACATTGCGCACAGGCAGGCGCGCGATAGCCGCGACGACCGATGGGTAGGACGCGTTTTGCGACAGCCGGTTACGCGACAGCAGCTGGACGTTTTGACCGTCCTTGAACGCGAGCAGACGAATGCCGTCGAGTTTGCGCTCGAAGATCCACTCCGGTCCGGTGAACCGTTCTTGGGTGAGCGTTGCCGCCATCGGCTCGAGCCATTCGGGAAGCGAGATCGTCATTTGTGACACCAGATCAGGCGATCCTCGTACAAGGCGCATCTACTCAAGGACGTAGTCGAGTATCAGTGTCGCGGCGTGCCCGTCGCGGTGATATCCTGCACGCCCACGTATCCCGGACAACTCTCCGGAGCCAAAACCAGGAACGATGTTTCCGAAAGCCCTGGCAACCCCGCCCGAACGAAGCGCCCGGTGATGAAGAACGAAGCTTCCACTACTGCCTGCGATGCTCCCTTCTAGTCGTTCCTGCGCAAATGTACCCCTATGACACGAGTTCTGTGATTCCCATGCCCCGTCAGCTCGAGAGTATATTGAGTGCGCCACATTCAATACAATCCCAAGCTATCGCCCGAGGTGCTTAGCTCCGCGAAATCGCCTCGGGCTCCGCTGCGGGTGAAGGCAATGCGCCGGTCCTATTGTATTGGTCCAGCAGGTCCACAATCTGGTGATGTCCGCGCCGGGTCGCCCACGCGAGCGGGGTTGCCCACGTTGGATCGTCGGGCAGGTTAGGGTTTGCGCCGTGACGCAGAAGAAACTCGACCATTTGGATCTGGCCGTTCTTGGCCGCCCATCCGAGCGGCGTCGAACAGATGTCCTCATCGCGCGCGTGCAGATCCGCGCCGTGATAGATGAAGAGCGCGGCCTTCGCTAGATCCCCTGTTCGGGCAAATTGGTGCAGCGCCGTGATGCGCAGCCAGTCAGGGTGATTCGGATTCGCGCCGCTCGCGAACAACAATTCGCTCAGCTCTTGGGTCCCAGCGTCGCCATTGACGCGCCGGGCGAGATGGGGCTGGTGATGGAGCATCAATCGAACGAATCCGTCGTTCGAGTTTCCGGCTGCGCTTGACAGTGCGTTTGGATCGTCGGCCAGCGAGGGGTTGGCAGCGAACACCGCAGCTGCGGTTTTGACATCGCCGTAGTAGGCAAGGAGACCCACGTTGCGGGCAGAGCCGTACGAACAAAGCAGCTCTACCATCTTCTCGTCCTTGTTCATCAATGCAATGCTCAGAGCGTCCGCCGAGCTTTCGACCTCCGGACTCGGGTACGCGCCATGCTCAAGCAGGAGCTTCGCGATTTCGTAGTGCCCGTTGTAGACCGCCGAATACAACGCGTGTCCGTGCGGTGCGATTTGCTCCTCAGGCAGATTCGGATCGGCGCCGTGCTCCAAAAGCAGCTTCACGATTTCGAAGTGGCCTCTGGCAGCGGCATTCTTCAGCGGGGCTCCGCCGCCCAGGTAGTAGCCACCGTGCTCGCCTAGCTGGTTGGCCAGCGTCGGGTCTTGATTGAGCAGCTCTCGGACGCGTTGTACATCGCCGGTATGCGCGGCGGTGTTCATATCGCAGTACGCGCCGCGGGCCAGGAGGTGCGCGAGCACTTGAGACGGAGTAGTCGGCCAGTCCGCCGGCACGTCTCGCCAGCCGCGATAGTTGTAGTCGCCGTTTGTGATATGGATCGGGCGCGCGCCATCCTGACGCTGAGCATTGATGTCCGCGCCTCGATCGAGCAACTCGTCGATAATATCGATCTGTCGGGTCATCACCGCCCAATGGATCGGTTGACGGCTGCCTGCGTCGCCGGTATGCAATAGCTCGGGTGATTCATCGAGCAGCGTACGCACCTTTGAAATGTCATGGTCGCGGATCGCTTCGGCGACGGCCTCACCTTTTGGCGAGGCGTTGTGCTTGATCGCGAGTTTGGTCTCGAGCAGTCTCTCCATCTCCAAGTATCCGCGGTCACGAGCGATCTCAAGGAGTGAATCATTGACAGCCAGACCGGTCGGATCGGGGTCACGGTCGAGCAGGAATTCCGCAACCGCAATCTGGTTCTCGCGCACCGCGAAGTAGAGGGGCTTGCGATAGTTGTGATGGCAACGCACGATCGCCGGGTCTTTGGCCACGAGCAACTTTACCGCCTCCAGATCTCCGGTGATGCAAGCGCAGAACAGCTCCCAAACATCGGTGCCCGAGCCGCTGGACCAAAGCAGCGGCACGTTTTTCTTGAGTTCGTCGGGCTGGATCATGCGATTGATCTTTTCATTGGTATTCATAGGTCTCCACAAGCGGGTTGTAGTCCGGCCTTCAGTCAGGCGGAAGTTCGTATGTCACGCCTTCCGGCAAAGCGCGAGGACTGCCTCGCCAACGCGCACCCTCGCGGCGTGGGTGCGGGGCATGTGTTTGCGGATGCCCACACTCGTCAGCCGGTGGGAGCTTCACGCGGTTGTATGCGACTTGGCCTCAACGAAAAGGCGGGCTCGCATATATATTCAGCAAGGCGGCGCTCCAGGAAGGCTCCATCGTGAACAACCCACGGCTGGCGTCTGCGGGCATCCTTTTAGCGGTTGGAAAGTCGGATAGTGTCATCAATGCCCGCAAGAGCTGTTTCGCGTCCATCGGCTATCTACCTCTTATTAGCCCCCGGGATGGTATTTCCGCTCGGTGTGCCCCTTGAGTTGGGAAGGGAAGAAGTACACTTCCCTCAAGTCCCCGGTGCTGTATCGTTTCGCCTGGTCGTTGAAGTGTGGCGACCTCGGATCGCCGTTCTCTCCGCCCGCGGTCACGGCTCGTGCCCTCACGGTCTTACCGAACTCAACGACGGCCACAAAGCTATTGCCGCTTGTTCCGTAAAACTTCTTTGAGCCCTTGTACGGGCGAGCGCCGAACGAGGCCAATGATCCCCAGTTCCCAGATGTGAAGCCGACGGAAATACTCGGTCCCGCATCGCTGAACGGATGTACGATATCGTCGGTCAGCCGCTGGAAGCGATTGATATCGCCCCAGGACGTCTTCCACGTTCCGAAGTCTGCGGTGAGTTTGTCACACGCCGTAGAGAGTGATTGCAGCAGTTGCTCCGCCGGGACTTTGGTTGCGACATAGTCAGGTGCGAGCATGCCAGAACGTCTGGCCTCGCCCGCCACTCTCCTCTGGATTTCGTCTCCCCAAAGGACTGCGATCGACGTTGGAATGGATGTCACCGACCACCGCAGGTCCCAGACCCGCAGGAGGGCAATCTGGTCGGACAACTTCGCTTTGAGTGGGTCGGTTGGAGGGGACTGGTCCCAGGCTTTGACCAATGCCGGGATCGGCTTCTCAAACCACGGTAGATAGCTGTCGTAGGCGGCGGCAATCAGCGAGTCAGGCGTGAAATCCTTCTTGTTCTCCAGCACTCTGATCGCGTGTAATCCACGGGCGGACTCAACGCCGGAATCGACATAAACCGGGTAGTTTGCTTTCTTCGGGCTGCTCGGACCTGCCGCCGACCAAGGCCAGTTGTTGCTGTTGTAGAGCCAGCCGCTGGCGGGATTCAACAAGAGCGGGGACTCGTCCACAGACAGCAGGCCGCGCCAATCCGTTTCAGGGTTGCTGCCGTCCACCGGCTTGGTCCAGTCGAATTTTGGATCGCGCCTCGGAATAAAATTGCCGTGGAAATAAGCGATGTCCCCATCTGCATCCGCGAAGCTCGTGTTGTTCCACGAGTTCGGGTCAAACTCCAACCTCCGTTTGAACGCCTTATCGTCCTTTGC
>CAZOOE010000130.1:0-8165 GCA_964581275.1 uncultured Clostridia bacterium | reverse complement strand
TGGGAATAACATGTCCTCGAGAGTCAGTGCGTGCCCCATCTGTACACGGAAGAGCAGGTTAGTTCCACGAGTTCGGGTGCACGCCCATCGTCCGCTTGAACGCCTTATAGGCCTTTGCCTTGGTGCGCGGGTACGACTGAATCAGAGCCTTTACGGGTTCCTGCATCATGCGAATGCCCAACCATTTCTCCTTTGTTGAAGCGACGATGGGCCCGTGTTGGGTGCGATAAACAGTAAAAGTTTTCTCGGCGATCCCCTTTTCGGTCTTGTAGGGGACCTTGATCACTGAAGCGGCTACCGGACGCTCTTCGTTCCCGTATTTGTAATAGAATTGATCGCCCTTCTTAACTACGGTTTCGAGATAGGTATCGATGCCGTCAACGGCGCTGGTGGTGTGCATCCAACCCGCGCGCTGGTTGAACCCCTGATAGATGAAGAACTGTCCCCACGTCGCCGCGCCGTAAGCATTCAGCCCTTCCTCGCTGGTCATCTGCAACTCGGATCTAAAAAAGAAAGACGTGTGCGGATTGATCAGCAGCAACGCCTTGCGGCCAACGGTGTTTGACGGCGAGATTGCGATGCCGTTCGACCCATTTGGCTCGTCGGGCGCGTCGCGTTCAGCATTCGACAGCACCGGTGCCTGACCGCCGCCGTAGAAGGTCTGTAGCTGCTCCAGGCTAATGGTCTCGATGTCTCCACCGATGCTTCCCTCGGTGAAGGTCAGCGCCATCCAGGGTTCGAAGCGCTTGATGATCCTCGGCGTTACCTGTGGATGCTTTAAGAGATAAAAGTTCAGACCATCGGCCCACGCATTCATCAAGGCTTTCAGCCACACAGGGCTCGAAATATAGTGCTGCTTCATCACGTCCGGATCGATGAACAGCTTCATGCGCAGGTCTCGCCACACCGCCGACTCGCCCTCGGCCTCCGCCAGGCGCCCCATGGAGTTGATGTAGTTCGTCTCGACGCGATTGAAATCGTCTTCAGCCTGGGCGTAGATCGCGCCGAACACAGCGTCTGCGTCGGTCTTGCCGGCGATATGCGCAATGCCCCAGTCGTCACGCGTTATCGTCACGTTCCGGGCTCGGCGTTCCCAGCGATCGGATTCCTTGTTTTGTGCGCCGGGTGAAGCGCCGGAGCCGAATGCGAGCGCGAACGTCAGAAACAAGACGAGGCTGAGCTTCTTCATAAGGGATCCTCCCTGAGATTCTCAGCCCAATAATAGACAACACTCCGGGTTGGTTTTGCCAGTCATTGACTGCGCGCCTCAGATTCAAATCAAGAGATGCGGGAAGGCTCGTGATCCATCCCGTCGTCGTCCATGCCTCCAGTGAAGAGAGTTCGTAGTCCGGCCTTCAGGCAGAAGCTCGTAGCCACAGACCACGATTACCCGGTCCCCCGTCTTTACAAGCTTCCGCCTGAGGCTGGATTACGAACTCCTGAGGATTCACCTTCCGAATCTCCGTGCTGTGCGCGCCTTCGCTTTGGAGGCCTCCTCCTCGCGATTCTTCGGCGATGCGGTCGATTCGAGGGAAACCAGAAGCAAGCCCGAGATCCTGGCTATGTCGTCGACGGCTGAAAGGAATGCCGCCTTGTTCGCCTTCGATGGTTTGTTGAAGCCGCTGATCTTTCTGACAAACTGAAGCGATGCCGCGTGAATCTCGTCGTCGGTGACCGGCGGCTCAAAGTTGAATAGTGTCCGGATGTTTCTACACATTCCTAATTGTCGCTTCTCAATTCTGGCGTTCACCGAGACAGAAGCAGAGCCCGTCCGGCGCGATGACGAAAAAGACTTTGTACGACGTGTCTCCGTATTGGTCAATCCGGAATCCGGCGTCTTCTCTTTCCAGGCCATTCGATTTCAACTCCGCGAATGCCGCTTCGGCGTCGTCGACCTCAAAGAAGCATCCTTCCTGGCTGGGGTCGCCACCGTTCTCAGCCAGACCGATTTGAATGACATCTCGACCGAGCACGGCGGACTTACAAGGCGAGTCGCTCCGAGATAGAAGCTTGAACCCCATTACTGTTTCGTAAAAAGGAATGGCGCTGTCAATATTCTCGACAGGCAGGTTCATCGCGTCCTCTTTATAAGGCCAGGCAGTTTTGAAGAGTGCCTTCATTCTGTTCTCCCTGTATTACGAACGGGTTCTCAGCCCTCCTAATGTTCTGAGAATTCGGTATCCTCAGGTTCATCCGTGTGGCTCTCGGCTTTGATTGTATAGCTGTCCGGGTCGGACAGGAAGTGAACCCACTCCTTAGTCATCTCGAAACCGAGTGCGTCGATATAGTAGTGGACGGACTCTTCGATGTTGGATACTTGGAAGAACGGCACCGCTTACTTGACGTGTGACTTGGGCTTTGTTTCGGATTTCATTGATCGATCTTCGATGCCCTCTATTTTCCACTGTCCATGTGCCAACCGGGATTCACCCACTGTCCTTTGCGCAACACAAATACTTCGGTAACGCGGCCGGTTTGCTGGTATCGCTGGCCACCAGTCTCAAGCTCGTAGGAATAGTCGGAGTACACCACTGCGGTGTAGCCAAAAACTTGAATTTCGGTTCTTGGAAACTCCAGCTTAACAAGCTTGCCGCCGCTTTTTGCAAACCGCTCCGCGCCCTCGAAGATCGCTTTGCGATTCTCCCAATGGTTGTCGCCTGAATTGATTGCTATTGTCTCCTCCGGAATTAGCTTTTCGAGGGCCGGCCGATCGTTCGAGAAGTACGCTCTCCAGACGGCTTCTCGCGCGTCGAGCAACCGCTTCTTCATTTGGTCTCCAAGGGGCCTCAGGGTTTGGTGCTGCTCCGCGGCCGATTCCGGGTGAAGCTCTGTATCGCTGCCGGTTTGGATCCACGAGCCCTTTTGCTTGGTGTAAAAATCCGCGATGCGAAGAACGCGCTTTGCGGGACCGCTTGGTGTATTTGACTCGACATCAGCGGTGAAACACACAAAGGCCGCATCCCCCTTGAAGATCATATCGAATTCGCGCATCTTGTAGCTTTTCATGCCGTAAGGACTTGCGGGGTCGACATAGACGTTTCCCATATATCCGTCGACGCCGTGAATCATGGTGGTCGAGCCTTCCAGGTACCCCAGCCAGTTCTGTTCGTGGGTCGCGCGCAGCTTGGCTGCGTCTTTCTGGATGAACGCCTGGAAAATGCTGTCGATGTGAGCGCGGATTTCAGCGCGATCCGCATCGCGGCCGTCGGCCCCTTTAGCCGGAGCTTGCGCTCGAACGAGCATCGCGAGTCCCGTCAAGGTGATGAGAGATAGCAGGAACTGTTTCTTGAACATGGTCTTCTCCTCGATAGGTAGACACGCTCGCCGTTTGACAAAGCCAACCAGGATCGCATCAGTTTCCTCTTAGCATCTTGTTAGCGAACGAAAACACTATCAAGCGAGCTCGAATCTCCGCTCCAGCTTGCTTCGTCCTACTTTGAAGCGTTTGTCTTGCTGGGATCGTCAGCCGGGTTCACGTAGTTCAGCACAAACGGCCCGGTTCCGTGGACCTGCACGGTGGCGGCCGTCTTCGCCAACGCGAAATGCCGCATTTCAGCCGGCATCATCGCGTATGCCCCGGCGAGAAGTTCCTTCATCCCGGCCTTATCAAACTTGTCGCCCATCCCGAAAGCTATCGTGCCTGAAATGACGGTTACGTGTTCGTCGGTCGGGTGCCAATGCGGCGCAATCTTATAACCGGCTGGGAACTTAAGTCTGATAACAAACGGCCCGGCCGCCGCCGGATTGCCGGAAATAACTGCGAACTGCGCACCCTTCGTGAGACTCGGCGGGGCGGGGCCCCACTTCACTTCGTCGGCGGTAAGCGCGATGTGCGTCTTTGGTTCCTGCGCCAGGCCGAGAGCAGCAACGGCAACCAGACCAAGTACAACGCTGAAAGCTTTCTTCATCTTATACCTCCAATGCTTGAACAGGTGACCCGAGGTTGGCGGTTTTAAGCGCCACCCTGATCCGCTCACGATAAATCACCTCAGAGCGATGCGCAATCGTTACCGGCGGCTCGGTACCATTCTTCAAACTACCTTCGCCAAAAGAAAGGATGTTCTACCACGAGGAACTCAATCCTCGAGCCGTCTGTGCCGCCGACATAAACCCGTTGCGTGGCCTTCACGAAGTCCGCCGGCTGGCCTTTCGGAATATCCATAAACTTCTGCGGATTTCGGTCGGTCAGCGGGAACCACGAACTTTGAACCTGGATCATGATCCGGTGCCCGGCGCGAAAAGTGTGGGCCACGTCCGGCAACTTGAAGCGAATCCGATCCGGCTTACCTGGCTCAAAGGGCACCGGCTTCTCAAAACTCTTTCGATACTTGCCGCGGAACGGCTCACCGCGAATCAACTGCTGATAGCCACCCATTTGTGAGATGACCGGCCCGGCCGGAGCACCGGGCACCGGCGCCGGCGGAGGATTGTTGAAGTCCGGATAATCTCCGGGATAGACGTCGATCACCTTGACGTCGAAGTCCGAATCCGTCGCGGTCGTCGAAACTTTGAGATCAATCGCAATCGGACCAAACACCGTAACATCGTGATCGAACGGTTCGGTCCTGTACACCAGCACATCCGGACGCGTCGTCGCAAATCGCTGGTCCTCGGTCATGTAGTCGCTGCGGACCGCCAGCGACACCACGCCAACATAAGGCACCGGCCGATTTGGATCCGAAAGGTATTCGTCAAACGCTTGTGTCGCAGGTTGCTCCCACGCCAACTTGCCTTTTGCGTCCAGATACATCGTCTTGGGCTGCGCCTGTTCCGCCGGCCACATATCAAACTTGCGCCATTGATTCATGCCGGTCTCGAACAGCCAGGCCTTGGGAAATTTGCCTTCTCCCTTGCCCTTGAGGTGATACATGAAAAAAGGGAATTCGATCTTCTCGCGATAGTAGGCCCCCGTCTTCGACCCAAAGTTCACGTTGCCGAGCTTATCACCGTCGCCGCGCGCAAATCCGCCGTGATTCCACGGCCCCATCACCAGCATCAGGTTTTGTGGGGGTGAGTTCTTTTCCATGAAGTCGAACATTCGCAGCGGCCCCTGTGGGTCTTCCTGATCGTACCATCCACCCACTATCATCACCGCCGGCTTGATCCCTTTTAGGTGTCTCCAGATCGATCGAGTCTGCCAGAATTCGTCGTAGGTTGGGTGCTCGATATTCTGCGTCCAAAAGAGCTGACGGTGTTTGAAGTACCTCTCGTCTGCGTCAGCCAACGAACCCATGTTGAGGTAGAACTCGTAGCCGTCCGGCGTGCCGTAGTCGAAGGCCAGCGCGGTCGGAGGCGGCGCGGGGTCTCCCTCGCGTTGCCGGAAGCCCTGATAGAAGCGAAAGCGGGCGCCAGCATGAACGCGCCGTTGTGATAGGAGTCGTCATTCAAGTAGTAGTCAGTAACCGGCGCTTGCGGGGATACCGCCACCAGCGCCGGATGCGCGTCAATCATGCCCGCCGCCGCAAAGAAGCCCGGCTGCGACACGCCCCACATTCCAACCTTGCCGGTGTTGCCGGCGATGTTGTTGACAAGCCATTCGACGGTGTCGTAGCAGTCGGTGCTTTCGTCGGTGTCTTTCGGACCCTTCGCAGGTTTGTGCGGGCGGATGATCGTGAAATCACCTTCGCTCATGAACCGGCCGCGGACATCTTGATAAGCGAAGATGAACTTCTCACGGGCGAAGAGTTCCGATGGTCCAAGAGTCGCTCGATACTTGTCCGCGCCATACGGTGCGACATTATAAGGCGTGCGCTGTAGCAGGATGGGATAGGTCTTCCCCTCGGCGATCACGTCCTTGGGAATGTACACCGAGGTGAACAGCTTCACCCCGTCGCGCATGGGGATTCGGTACTCATACTTCGAATAGTTCTCGCGCACCAAGGCCGCGCCGGGCTGAGCAGCCGCCGCAGCCTGTGCGTCCGCCTGACTAGTCTGGCCCGCGCTTGCAGCCGGACGTTGGGCAGCGGTCAGTGACGCCATTACGAGGCAGATCGTAAATGCGTTGCGAAGCTTTTTCATCTTGTTGCCGTTCATCAGCTCCCACATGTGATCTCGACTCCAATCGAAGGTTACGAAAGCGCGTCTGCGCCGAGTCGCGCGCATAATACCACGAGCCTATGGGAGGTGTGAAAACTACCGCGAATCTCTCCAGGTTAATTCTGCAGTCAAGTGAAACTAGCGGGTGAAATGTTTCAAGTTCCTGCGACTCGTGTGATTGCGTTCTGATCGGGACAACGCGATTTAGGCCGGAGCTTTCTGCGTCGTGGTTTGCATAGTATTCTTGTGGTCGGGAAAGGTGCTTGAATAGTATTCGTGCCCGCTTCCCGGCCATAAGCATGCGAGGAGGTGTAATGCTATCAAACGTCTTGACGCGGAGAGATTTTTCGATAAGCCTGGCTTCACTGTTCTCGTATCTCGGAACCGCCTTACCTGGGCTCGGATCCGTCGACGCTCGTACAGTGCCAGTCGAAGGGAGCGAGGAGATATCCCATTCCGCTGAGGCCATTCACCAGGAAGTCGTTTTCAATGCCAGCCGTAGGCGCGTCTATCAAGCCCTCACTGACGAGAAACACTTCGACAAAGTCGTGCAGTTGAGCCAGGCCCGCATGTCGTACGGGTCGAAGCCCACCCGGATCAGCAGAGAAGTGGGCGGCGCCTTCTCTCTATTCGGCGGCTTTATCCTGGGACGACACATCGAGCTCGTGCCCAACGAGCGACTTGTCCAAGCCTGGCGCGAGGCTAGCTGGAAGCCAGGGGTCTACTCGATTGTAAAGTTCGATCTTACCGAGCAAGGCTCCGGAACCAAACTCACCTTTGACCACACCGGCTTTCCCAACGGCGCGTCGCAGCAACTCGCCTCAGGATGGAAGGCAAACTACTGGGAACCGCTGGCGAAATACCTGGCTTAGGAGCCGATCAGTCAGCGATACCACCGGCGTCGCTGAAGAGAAATCTACTCGATTCGATGTGAGTGCCGGCGGTACCACTCTCCCTGTCACCTTGCCTCTGCGACGCCAAGATGAATCTTCATGAAATCAATGGCTCCGCGAACGATTTCGCGAGATCTCTCATCATTATTCTGGTTGTCAAACCCGTGAACTCCCTGCGGATGATTGGCAAAATCAATCGTGACGTTTTTGGTGATCGCCTCTTTGACGAAACGATCAATTGAATCGTTCATCGTCGGTACCTCATCAAGTCCGGCCCGCGCAACGAAAATGGGGGGCATGTTTGTGGCATTCGCCAGATAGGTGATCACCGAGAAAGCCCTCACCACTTCCGGCGTCTCATTCTTTCGGTGTGGTTCTGATTGTTGAATATCCAAAAAGGCATAAAACGACACAAGGCAACGGACAAAGTTTAGGCTGTCGCGCATGGCCAAACTCAACATCGGCCCGCCAGCCGAATATGCAGCCAGGCAGATTCTGTCCTTATCGATATTCAAGGAATCTGCATTAGCGCGAATGAAGGTGATGGCGTCGGTGACATCTTGCGCGGCTTCGGTCATCAATGGTTTAGGGTAGCCGAGCCGATGCGTGAATGTGATTCCGACCAGCCCTGATGCACCAACCAGTCGGCCCCAACTGACATAGAATCCCCAGTCCTTTGGTTTAAACTGCGCCCCCACTCCGCCATGGATAAAGACCACTGCAGGACGTCGCTCGCCTTTCGCCAACCGAGGCGGAATGTAAACGTCCATTAAGAGATTGGAATTTGTAGTGCTTGAGTATTTCAAATCCTTATGAACTTTCACTTGATCCATGCCTGGGACACGGTAAACGACAGGCATCGCGACTATTTCACTCATAGTGCGGGTGCGATCCTGAGTCGTGGCGGGACTGGCTGTGTCGCGTTTCTGAATAGAGTCTGGCGCCACTGGCCTTGTGTGTTCTGAAGCTTGCTGCTGCATTGCATTGCCGCTGGACGCGCCTAAAGTTACCAGTAAGATCAAGAAATAGTGAGTCATACTAAAGTCTCCTTAACGACTCACGATCTCACGCTGGGAATATCTAATTCAAGTGGACCGTTCACACTATCAACACTTCCTCACTGGCGGGTCTTCAGTAGACTCATTGCCTGGGATCGCATAATCTTTACGACGCTTGTAAACTGGCGTAACGTTCAAATGCACAAGAGGAAAAGGAAAAACGAATCTGTTATGAAAA
>CAZOOE010000129.1:9612-13880 GCA_964581275.1 uncultured Clostridia bacterium | reverse complement strand
ACGGGCGGTTGAGGCTTGGGATTCCGGGGACTACAAGGTCGCAGCCGAGGAGTACGAGCGTTACCTCGATCTAAATCCGGCGAGTGACAAATCGGCCGACGCCCGTTTTCAACTCGCCAACATTTATTACTTCAAGCTGCGGCGCTACGAACAGGCCCGCGCCACCTACAGCGCCTTTCTCGAACATCATCCCGCAAGCTCGAACGCACAACTCGCGCGCGAGCGCCTTGCTGAGGTACTCGGAGAAATGGGCCGGTCGTACGAAGCGATTGCCGAATACGAGAACCTCAACCCGCAAGAGGCAAACGAGCGGCGTCGGATTCGGTTGCGAATCGCCGATCTTTACTTTGCGCAAAGAAACTACAGCCAGGCGCTCACTGAATACGAGAAAGTCATCGAGAAGGTCGACTTTGATCAGTTAAGCGAACAGGCCTATCTGCGCGAAGCGTCCATTTATCACATCGAACGCAGCCAGTATCAGCAAGCGCTGCCGATCTATCAGCAGCTCGCTTCGGCGAGCGGCGATCCCAAGGTGCGCGTTCGCGCGGCGTGGGGGTTGGCCGATTGCTACGCAGGGCTATATAAGTTTGATGAGGCGATAAAAACGCTGCGCGCCATTAAGGAAAACGCGGATCAGACCGATATCACACGTCGAGTGGCCGAGCTGGAACAGCAGAAGCGCGAGGCAGCTCAGGCGAGAGGTAGCCTAGAGAAGTAAAAGGCGGAAGGCGGAAAGCAGAAGGCAGAAGGCGGAAGGCGGAAAGCAGAAGGCAGAAGGCGAAAAGCAGAAGGCGGAAGACAATAGGCAGCGAGGCAGAGGCCAGAAGGCGGGTCATTTCCTACCTGCCTTCTGCCTCTGCCTTCTGTCTTCTGCCTCTGCCTTCAGTTTCTGCTTTCCGCCTTCGGCCTTCCGCCTTCCGCCTAGTGCCTTTTCCCCCTTCCGCCTTCTCCCCCTTCCGCCTTCCGCCTTCTCCCCCTCCGCCTTCCGCCTTCCGCCTACTGCCTACTGCTTTCCGCCTTCCGCCCTTCCGCCTTCCGCCTACTGCCTCCGCCTTCCGCCTACTGCCTACTGCCTTCTTCCTTGGAGTTCTCCACCCAAACGGCGCCGTCCTCGAAGTACTCCTTTTTCCAGATCGGGACGATCTTCTTCAATCTATCGATCGCATAATGGCACGCTTCAAATGCAATCTTGCGATGAGCAGACGTTACGACGATGACCACGCTGGACTCTGATATCTCGATGGGCCCGAGGCGATGGACAATACCCAGACAGTTGATCGGCCAGCGTTCGTGTACCTCTCGCCCGATCTGCTCCATCGTGCGCAACGCCATCGGCTGATAGCCCTCATATTCGAGGTGAAGCGTGGGCCGACCTTTGGTATTGTTGCGGGCCACTCCGTCAAAGATGACCACCGCGCCCGAGTCTCCTGCTAGGAGTCGCGTTTTCAGATCTGCGATGTCGATGGGCTCGCGGGTGATCTCGAAGATGTCACGGGTTCGGTCCTCACCTCCGCTTACCGGCGGGAGCACGGCAAGCCGGTCGCCGTCGGCCAGGGGATGCGACGGCGAGGCGTATTCCTCGTTTATCGCGAACAGCAGGCTGCGCTGCATTTCAGCAAGCCGCGGGTGGCGCGACTTGAGAATCGCGAATGCGCTTTCCACCGTCGCCGGCGACTCCACGTTGAGATCGAGACTTGATGATCCAACCCATTCCCGAGCCTGACCAAATAACAGAGCGGTGATTCGTATGGTGTTCGGCATGATTCTACTAACTACTGGCCGCTTACTATTTCGACGTCCTCGATTCTTGACTCTTCAATCTTAAATGCCCTAAGTTCAACGCTCGGCTCGAGTGAAATGATAAAGTAGAACGCCTCGGGGTAGAAAGCCATCTCCACGTCCGATGCTGACGGGTACGCTGGAGTTCGCGGGTGTGAGTGATAGACCCCCAGCAAAGCCTGGCCGGATTCGCGTATGCGCCGCATCGCCGCGAATAGCTCCTCGGGTGTAGCGAAATACCGCGTCTCGGGTTTGTCTGCGTCGTTGCGAAGCGGATGAATATCGGTGATCGAACCGTTGCAGCCGCTTAGCAGCCCGCAGCATTCCGCGGGATGTTCACGCCGCGCGTGATCTTCTATCGCCGCCGCGACGGCGTTGGTGATCTCAACAAGCTTATCGCTCACTCGTCAGCCCCTTGAACTATTCCTAGTGGCAAGGGATTCTATCATGTACGCGAGTCAAAAAATGAAACCACAACGCCCCAAGTTGAGTCTTATAGTGTACGAGTACGATCCGATCTTCTAAAACGGCGGAGGAAACCCTATGAAGCCGCGCATCAAGGTGGGCACTGGAATAGCAATGTCGCTTTTTGCGGCCTTGCGCGCGTTCGGAGTTGGGACGAGCGCGAGTCCAAATTCGTCCCCGACGGTGACTTTCACCAAAGATGTCGCGCCGATCTTCTACAAGAACTGCGCGCATTGTCACCGCCCGGGCGAAATCGCTCCTATGTCGCTGCTGACCTTCAAAGACTCGCGTCCGTGGGCAAAGTCGATTCGCGAAAAGGTGCTTGACGGAACGATGCCGCCGTGGCACGCCGACCCTCAACACGGCAGCTTCAAAAACGATCGGCGGTTGTCGAAGAAAGACATCGATACCATCGTTGCGTGGATTGATGGCGGCACGACGGAAGGCAATCCAAAAGATCTCCCGCGCGCCCCGCAATTCACTGAAGGATGGCAGATCGGAAAACCCGACGTTGTGTTGAGCATGGCTCAGGAGTACAACGTTCCCGCTGAAGGTGTCGTCAACTATCAATACTTTCTGGTGCCGACCCGCTTCACCGAAGACAAATGGATTCAAGCCGCCGAAGTCAGACCGGGAAACCGTGCGGTTGTTCATCACGTGATCGTTTTCGTCATCGGTCCCGATGCGCTCAGACAGCGAATCTCGCTATTCGGAGAGGGCGGAGTCGAGGGACTGGTGGGAACAGCTCCCGGAGAAGAGCCGATGGTTTTGCCCGATGGAGTTGGCAGGTTGGTGAAGGCCGGCTCGACACTTGTCCTGCAATTGCACTACACACCGAACGGGACGCCTCAAAAGGATCGAACCTCAGTTGGGGTGGTCTTCAGTCGAAAACCGATCGAGAAAGTTGCAACTGGAGGCGCAGCGATGAATCGCCGGTTTGCGATTCCTCCGGGCGACAGCAACTATGAAGTCCGATCGGGCTATGCGTTCAAAGAAGACTCGCACATTATTAACCTGATGCCGCACATGCACGTTCGCGGAAAGGATTTCGAATATCGGCTTGTTTATCCAGACGGAGCGTCCAAGGTGATCCTCTCGGTGCCCCGGTACAGCTTCAACTGGCAGACGCGTTACGAATTCAAGGAGCCGGTGGCCGCGCCAAAAGGGAGCCGTCTAATGTGCGTAGCTCACTTCGACAATTCGAGTAATAACAAATGGAACCCCGATGCGGCGAAGACAGTGCGCTGGGGACCGCAGACCTGGGAAGAGATGATGATTGGTTTCGTGGGGTTCACGCTGGACAACCAGAATCTGCAAGTTACCCCTCGGCAGTAAGGGTTCAGAGCAGGGGTTCAGAGTACAAGCGTTAGCGTGCAACCAGCATCAGGCTTTCGTAAACAGCAAGCTAAAGCTTGTACTCTGAACACTGAACTCTGAACCATGAACTCTGAACCCTCACCAATCTCAGTCCGGAAACCCAGGTTGCGTCTTCATTCTGTTTATCTGCTCGGCGTGTCTGAACTCGTGCGCGCCAGCCATCAACACCCACTGATAGGTGTTCAGCGGGCCAGCGAACGGGTGCGGATAGGTGAGACCGCTCAGATCGAGTCCATCGAGCTGTTCCAAATTCGCCAGCATTCGCTCGCGAGAACCCTTGAGCCTCGCCAGCGATTCCTCTACGGACGAGTGCCCGTGGGGTACAACGAACTCGGGCGCCTGGAACTTCGCCGCGCTCACCCGCGGAAGGAGGTCATCCATTGAATGTAGCTCCGAGCCTTCAGGCGAGCGGTCAGGCGGTAGGTTGTCGGCGCGCGACCGTTTGAGCATGTTTGACGTAAGCTTGGCATTGGCTTCATCGACCAGAGAAACGTGATTGAGAACATCGCTGACCGACCAGGCCTGTTCCTCAGTCTTGTGATTGAGCTGCGCGTCGCTCAGCCCTTAAAACGCATGCAATTGCCTCTTCCTTGTGTGCCAAATTTTCTGCGACCTGTTGCTAAAGCTTCTTTTTAAAGGGCTTTTAA
>CAZOOE010000129.1:0-9602 GCA_964581275.1 uncultured Clostridia bacterium | reverse complement strand
GATCTCCCTTCGATCACGCTCGTAATTCAATGTTCAGCGTTTTGAGTTCAACGTTCTGAGATTACGTTCTGAGTTCAACCTTCAGGTTGTTCCGCTGAGGCAAGCTAAAGCGTGAACTCAGAACGGTTTACTCGGCTTAGGGCCACCTGTCCTTTGCGTCGTGGTCATTTCGTGGTCAAGTTCCCAATCTCCGAAAACGCTATGTTCAGGATCGGATACTCCTTCCAATCCTTGTAATCGTAATGCCACCACTCCGGTTCGTAGACTGCGAAGCCCTCGGCTTCCATCGCGACCCGGAGCATATCGCGCAGACGCGTCGCTTCGGGTGTTCCGCCGCCGAAGTTGATATGAGACCGCTCGGTCATCTCGTCATAACCCGACGGCATCACGACTTCTTTGCCCGTCTTCAGGTCAAACAGGGAGAGGTCGACGGCGCAGCCTCGATTGTGACGCGAGCCTTGTGCGGGATCAGCTACGAATTCCTTTTTGTCCGCCGGTGTCGCGTCCCAGAAGATCTTGGTCACAGACCATGGACGATAGCCATCGTGAATGATCAGGCCGTAGCCGGCTTTTCGAAGAACCTTGTTGGCGCGCAGGAGAGCTTCGGCGGCTGGACGCTGAAGAAACGCGCGGGCCTCATTGTAGACCGGACGGCCGAGAAAATTGTTTGAAGTGGCGTAGCGGATATCGAGCTTGATGGTACGATCGAGTTTGATAAGCTCGACAAGGTCAGGCTTGCGAAAGTTACCGGGCTCTTTCGGCGGCTCCTGGGCTCGGCTGGCGGCTCCGATGCTCAGCATCGAGACAAAGAGCGCCGCTCGCAGACCGAGAGTCACAGCGGAACGAGTTGGTAGCAGCGGGTTGTTCATTTCCTCTGCGTCTGAACTAGACCAGCGACTCAAGCCTCCGCAAAATCTCTTGCTTCGGCATCGCCCCGACCAGGCGATCTATCTCTTTGCCATCCTTCAATACGAGCAGCGTCGGAATGCTGCGAACGTTAAAGCGCGATCCGGTCATCGGGTTTTCGTCTGTATTGAGCTTTGCGACTTTCACTCTTCCGGAGAGCTCGCCGGCTAGTTGCTCGATCGCAGGCGCGATCATTCTGCAAGGCCCGCACCACGGCGCCCACATGTCCAGCAGCACCGGCAGCGGTGATCGCTCGACTTCATCCGCGAAGTTCGCGTCGGTGACAATTACCGGATGGTCGGCGACGGCGAGCGGGTTCTTGCATTGCCCGCAAACAGGCTGCAACCCCTCGCGGAGCTTGTCGACCGGAACACGGTTGTTCGCCCCACAGGAAGAACAGGTTATTATTTTTGCTTCGGTTGGTGAACTCATATATACAGTTTACCCGAACATTAGGTAGTCGCACCACGGTGAGCATTCTGGCGGCGAATCCGTGTTCGAGGGCGCTCTATCGCCTTCGCCCAGGGCCGCCTATTGGTTGCTGATGCCTTCTTGCAGTACTGAATCGGAGCGACGACTGATTGAGCGCCAGCTTCCGACGCCCTCCTACCGATTCACTCAAATCGCGTCACTGACGAGCGCCGGTCCGCCGCACCAGGTCTGCATAAAGTGGATCCGAGTGCAGGCCGTCAAAACTCGGATCATTTAGCCAATTGAATCCCAATTCTCGCTCGTTATAAGCCGTTTCAAGCCAAGTGAAAGCCTTGTCGGTTTCGCCGAGCCCCGCATAGATCAGCGCTATGTGCGGACCCGAGACGTGTCGTCGCTTGCGCAGTTCGATCAAGTCTTTGAGAATCTTCAGGGCCTCAGCTCTCTTGCCGATCGCCGCGTAGATGTAACCACGAAATGATACAACCACCGGCGGGACCAAGTTCCCTGAAAGCACCGCGGCCTTTTCGATCTCTTTAACCGCATCTTCGTACATACCCTTTTTTAGATAAGCCATGCCGAGATAGCCGCGCGCGTGGATGAAAGTCGGGTCCATTTCCAACGTCTTTTGCAGTTGTTCGACAGCTTCATCGTACCGGCGGTTTAGGCGATAAAAATCTCCAAGAGCTGTGTTGATTATCAGCGAAAGAGGGTCAAGCTCCTGCGCTCGTTTTATCATTTTTAGCGCTTCATCTGACCGCCCTGTACTCATAAGAAAAACTGCATACCTATGGTGCGAGGTCGCATAGTTGGGATCCAACTGAATGGCTTGCTCATATTCCCTTTCCGCCCCTGGATCGTCACGCTCCATGTAGAGTACGTAGGCGAGCGAGGTGTGAGCTTCGGCGAGCGCTGGATCTATCTGCAGAGCTTTAGTCGCGGCCGCTTTAGCTCTCGGGATGTCCTCCTTGTTCGAATAATCACTGTATGAGTAAAGTACAAGATAGCAGTCGGCGAGACCAGCGTGAGCTAGCGCATAATCCGGGTCGCGAGCGATGGCTTGCTCGAAGTGCTCGATTGCTTTTTCCATTCCATCTACTGTTCTCTTGTTCCAGAAGAGCCGGCCCTTTAGGTACTCAGTGTACGCCTCGATATTGTCGGTATAGCGTTTCGCCAGCACCGCTCTGTCTTCGCCGGTCAGCTTCGGCAAGAGCCGTGCGGCCACCCGCCCCGACATCGAGTCTTCAATCTTCAGTATGTTTGTGAGTCTATCGTCGAACTTTTCTGCCCAGAGCGGCGTGCCATCCTCGACCCTCACAAGCTGAACCGTAACCCTGAGGTTTTCGCCGTCCCTGCGAATGCTGCCTTCGAGAACTGCTTCGACGCCAAGCTCGCGGCCAATCTGGCCAGGGTCTCTCGCCTGATTGTTATACTTGAGGATGGAGCTTGTAGGCCGCACCTTCACCTCACGGAGGTTGCTCAACCGTGTAATTAGCGAATCGGCAATTCCAAGCCCCATGTACTCATCGACCTCTGCGCCTAACTGCCTGAAAGGGAGGACGGCAATCGAATTGATTGGAATCTGAGCTAGCTGTCCGGCGGACTTTCTTGAAAGCCATAGCCACAATCCCGAGGCCAGCAGAGTGGTGACCGCGAAAATGACTAAGCTGGCGAGTACCAGCTTGCGACGGCCAAACAAAAGGCGCCGCGTTATAGCCCTGACCTCTCGAGAATTTGAAGCGTCCTGCTCCTGAATTACAATTGTAGCTTTCGCGTATCTTTCCACCCTCAGGCTCTCGTTATAAACGTCTGATTCCTCCACGGCTGCGGCAAACCGGTAGCCTCGTCCAGGCACAGTAATGATGTACCGCCGCTCGCTCGGGCTTTCGCCGAGCGCTTTGCGTAACAAGGAGATATTCTGCGCCAGGTTGGCTTCTTCAACATCGCTATCGGGCCAGAGCATCTCCATCAGCTTGTCCTTCTCAAGCACTTTACCGTGATGCTGCACCAAGAAAAGGAGAGTATCGAAAGCCTTCGGCGCAAGCGGTTCGGCCACTCCTTCACGAAGCAGCAATCGCCTCTCGGCATCAATGCGAAAGGGTCCGAACTGGTAAAAGCGTTTCACAGAGGTGCTCAAATCATCGCCCTTGAGAAACTTGAGAAAAAATATGTGCGCTCCTAAAGACATTTAGAGCGCGGTTAGCCCACCATGCGCCTACGTTGCAGGGATGGCCTGAAGAAAGCTGCCCGGGCGCGAGTATACCGCGAACAACACCGACGCGGCAAAACCGTGGAGGGGCTTGTGCTAGAGAGAAAAATAAAGATAACCGTCGAAACATATGAGGTTCTGATGCTTAGCGATCACCGCCGCTTCAGCAAGGGCTTGTGCGCAAGATGCCGCAAGCGAATGACCATCATCAGCTCGAATGACAAATGTGGCCCGACAGCAGGCGAAGACGAGGCGAATTCAATTGAAGAAACAGCCGGCAGATCATCACCGATCGGCCTAAACCCAACGATTCAATCTGAAAGGAGACGACCATGAAAAAGATGACGTTTAAGGCGATTCCAGGCGCAGCATTGGCCGTTGTTCTAATTCTGGCCGCAGCGCAGATTTCGGTGTCCGGGCAGGGGAAAGCTAGAAGACTAGAAGGGACCTGGCGTACACTGGGAACGGTAATAAATTGTCAAACGGGAGCGACGATAAGGACCTTTCTAGGTCTGGACACGTTCATGGCGGGCGGCTCGATGAATGCAACTGGCGCAATTAATCCAGCCTTGCTTAGCACCGGCTATGGAGTGTGGGAGCACGCCGGCGGGCGGAGCTTTACCAACACGATAGTGTCTTTCCGGTTCAACGCCGACGGCACTTATGCCGGGACGCAGAAGGTCATGCGACAGATCGAGCTTGACGGTAGCGGCGACGGATTCACCTCGACTAATGCCGTTGAGAACGCTGACCCGGCTGGCAATGTTACACTTACCGGATGTTCTACGGAAACAGGGCAGCGCCTCGAATAGCCCACGGGCAACCGCGAGTTCGACGTAATGGACTGAGACTAGATCGGTTGCTCCGATGACTTCTTAGCTGATAACTATGCCCAATTCGCCGAACTCGCGTTCGTCTCGTGGTCTCGATGGACTACTTATCCTGCTGCTTCTTGTCGTACTCTTCCTTCGTCATCACCTTGATCGCATCAAGCTTCTTCCCTGTCAGCTTCGCGTTTACAGTTGCAAGGTCCTTTCCGATGATCGCTTCAAACGCAGCGTTCGCGTCGTTGATTTCTTTCTCGAGCACTGGAATCCGATCCAGAACTGACTGGGTCGGACGGCCGCCAAATTGGGTCACCCATCCGTACAGCTCGACTATTCGCTCGCGTAACTGCTCCTCGCCGGTGATCGCGCCCTCCTTGGTCGCAACCAGAGTCTTGTGCAAAGCATCGAGCTTGTCGGCAAAAGCTTCAAGGTCCTTCGCGATCGCGTCGCCGCTCTCCAGCTTCTTTGCTCGCTCCTTAGACTTGTCGCGCGCATCGGTAATAACATCGTCGACAAACGCGAGCCGCTCTTGCATACCATAAAGCTTCCAAACAGTCTGCTGTTGAAGCGCACGATCCGCTGCCGAGTGCGTAGACTTCGGATCCGCGACAATCTTCACTTGTCCGGTAAACGTTTCCTTATCCTTGATCAATTTCACCGTGTAAACGCCCTCGGGAACTGCCGGCCCGGTCAACGATGGTCCGGCCAGGTTCGGCGAAGGCGGAACCTTTGGCGGCTTCTGACGCATGAACCACTGGACACGATTGAGTCCCCTTCGCTTACCCGCAGGCAACGTCGACATCAGTTTTCCTTCGGCGTTGAAGACTTCGATCTTCATATCCCCGAAAACGTGCCGCTCCTTCAAGTAGTAAGTGATTGTCGCCGATTCGGGCGGATTCGGCCCGACGAAATCACCATCACCCGGGAAATCCTGAGCACCTACGGAGATGGAGATCGACGAAGGGCGCGAGTCCACTATGTATGCCGTCGAGTCGAGGATTTTGGGGCTAAGCTGTCGCAGCGGTGTTATGTCGTCGATGATCAGAATGCCTCGACCGTGCGTTGCCAGGATCAAGTCGTGCTCGCGCGGATGAATTGCGATGTCGCGCACCGCAACCGGCGGGAGGTTCCCTGTGAACTGGGCCCACTGAGCGCCGCCATCGATCGAAACGAACAATCCAAATTCGGTTCCAACGAAAAGGAGATCGCGACTAACCCGGTCCTCGCGAACCACGTGCGCGTAGCCTTTGATCACATCCGACGCAAGAGCCTTCCAGGACTTGCCGAAGTCGGTAGTCTTGAAGACATAGACTTTCATGTCACCGGTCTGATGACCATCGAACGTGACGTAAGCAGATCCGCGATCAAAACGGCTCGGCTCGACGCTGGTACACCAGGTGTTCTTCGGTAAGCCCTGTATGTTCCCCACGGTATTGGTCCAGGATTTGCCGCCGTCACGAGTGATCTGAAGATTCCCGTCGTCGGTCCCCGCCCAGATAGTCTTTTCATCAAGCGGCGATTCGGCGACCGCTACGATCGTGCAGTGATTCTCGGCGCTCGAATTGTCCAGCGATAGCCCTCCCGACTCTTCCTGCTTCTGCTTCTCGGGGTCGTTCGTAGTCAGATCATTCGAAATGCGCTCCCACGAATCGCCTTTATCGGTCGAGCGAAACAGAAACTGCGCGCCGATATAGATCACTTTTTTGTTAGTGGGACTCAACCCAAGCGCGGTGTTCCAGTTGAAGCGGTACTTCGGTTCACCCTGCTTCGGGAGGGGCTTGACCCATTTTACTTCGCCGGTTGATTTATGAAAGCGCAAGACGTTGCCGCCCTGAAACTCGCTGTAGATGATGTCCTTGTCGATTGGATCAGGCCAAACGAAAAACCCGTCCCCAAATCCGACGTTGCGCCAGTCTTTGTTCTCGATGCCGCCGGAGCTCTGCGAAGGACCCATCCAGGAGCCGTTGTCCTGTAAGCCGCCATACACGTTGTAAGGCTGTTCCATATCAAAGCTCACGTGATAGAACTGGCCGACTGGAATGTTGCTCAGGAACTTGAACGTGTTTGCCTTATCGTTCGACTGGTACACGCCGCCATCGGTTCCAACGTAGACCTGAAACGTGTCCTGGGGATTGACCCAGACGGTGTGATAGTCGCCGTGTGCGCGCCCTCCTCGTTGAGTAAAGGATTGCCCGCCGTCTGTGCTGACTCCGACGTTGAAGTCAGGTTTATAGAGCCGGTTGTAGTCCTTGGGATCGACCAGTATCCGCGCAAAGTAGAACGGCCGCCCGGTGACGCTCGGCGAAGAGCTCATCTTAGTCCAGGTCTCGCCAAGGTCTTCCGATCGGTACAGCGCGCTCTTCTTCGCTTCGACGATGGCGTAGACAACATTTGGCCGAGTCGGCGCGACCGCTATCGCGATGCGCCCAAGATCGCCCTCGGGCAAGTCTTTGCTCAGCTTCTTCCAGTTTTTGCCGCCGTCGGTGCTCTTGTAGAGGCCGCTCCCCGGACCGCCCGATGTGAAAAAGTAAGGCTTGCGGAGGAACTGCCACATACCGGCGTAGACGATGTTAGGTTCCTGCGGATCGATTGCCACATCCGAGCAGCCGGTGTCCTTGTCGACGTATAACACGCGCTGCCAGGTCTTGCCGCCGTCGGTAGTCTTGTAGACTCCGCGCTGTTCGTTGCTGTTCCAAAGGTGTCCGGTCGCCGCGACATACACCACATCGGAGTTTTTCGGATCGACCACAATACGGGCGATTCGTTCCGAGTCCTCGAGCCCCATCAGCTTCCAGGTATCTCCCGAGTCGGTGGTCTTGTAGAGGCCGGTGCCCATCGACACGCTATTGCGAGTCCACGATTCACCTGTGCCGACCCAAACCGTTTCGGGATGAGCCTGATCGACGGTGACCGCGCCGATAGACTGAGAGTACTTGTCGAATACCGGTTTGAAGGTCGTGCCGGCGTTGATTGACTTCCAGACACCGCCGCCCGCGCTCCCAACGTAAAGGATGCGAGGATCGCTGTTGACACCGTCGATAGCGGCGATACGCCCGCTGGTTGTCGCCGGACCGATATGTCGTGCCTCAATTGCGCCGAAGCTGTTCGAATCGAGCTTTACTGTAGTCTGCGCCGCAACGCCGGCACCAACCGCCGCGCTAAAGACGCAGCACAAAATGATACGGATCGAATAAGCGCGCATAGGGGATTCTTCCTTTCGTGGTTTCCTGCAGGTGTATGCCATGAGCGTATTCGGCGGGCACCTAAATGGCTCTCAGTTTTTCGAGACCGCCGCGGGCATCGATGTTCTTCTTGATCAGCTCATCGACGGTTTGAGCAGAGACCTGTATTGACAGAGCCGCGCAAGCAAGAAGCGCTAGAGCGATGGCTTTCCGCATCATCAAGACTCCTACTGAGCAGACGATCGCCGACAGTTGAACCTGCGCGCGCCGATCGCCGCAGATCAGCGAGACTGCGCTCCTGAAGGACGCGCAAATCGGCGTTCTGCTGGCGCGCGCAGAATGGTAGTGTTACTGCGCTGGTGGTTTCTTCTCTTCGGTCTTCGGTTTCTCCGCGGGCTTGCCCGGCATCTTGAACAACGAGTCGTCAATCGCCACGTCTGTCTCGATCTTATCGATCGTAATCTGGTTAGCTGTCTGGCCTTTGACCTTGGCTTCGAGCGAAAAGGGGAACAAAACCCCGTTTACCGGTTTGTAGTTTCCCACGTATTGATCCACCTCGATCTCCCCGCCGGGTGTCTTTCGCTTCAGGCTGACCTTCAACTCGAGATAGTTCTCGGCATCGAGGTAGATGTTGCGCACGTCGCCGTTCTTGAGCGTCAGCTTCAGCTTGTAGACCGGGGTGCCTTCCATATCTTCCTTGCCGACAAGCTCCACCGTATGGCCCTTCTCTTTGTAGTCCACCAGAGGCCCATCGATGTCGGATCGTTCCTCTGCTTCTTTCAGGTCATCTCCGGCGATTTTCTCGGGGTCCGGCGAGCCCTGAAACGGGTCGGTCTTCCAGCCGCTCTCGCCATCGTACGCCACAGTTTGGGTCTTACCCTGGAAGGTCACGTCCATTCGAACCAGTCGTGGCCGTTTGTGCTGAATGACGATCGGAATCTCGAGTCCTTGTTGAGTAATCTTGGCGGTGAGTTTGACGCTCTTGATGGCTTTGATTTTTTGAACTCCGCCCTTTGCATCGAGATTTTTCTTAATCAATTCGTCGACTGTCTGAGCTGAAGCCCGCAGGCAAAAGAGAAAGGTCAGTGAAAGGGCTAGAGTGAGTGCTCTTCGGATCATGTGGTTCTCCTCGTGAAAGAGTCGGCATCGAACGAAGATGAGTTTGGTATACGCCTCGAAATCCGCATTTGTTTCTTGCCCTCAGCCGCTAATGCGAAGTATACCGCTTTCGACAAAACGCAACCAAACAGGATCAGGATAAACAAGCGAGGCTTGGTTCAGGTAGAACCCTCACTACTACTACTCACCCGGAAGCAGTTGGAGCACAAGCTGATTCGATCGGGTGCCATCCGACCTCACGACCTCAACGACTAAGGGGCCAGGCGTGAGAAGAGTCGGATGTCTGAGACGCGCAACGAAGATTGGCGTGCCGGGAATGTTAACCGTGTATTCGGTGTTCATAGCGATTCCGTTCGCCAGCACGATTGCCCCTTGCGACGCGGGATTGGGGACAGCGGCCGACTCATTGACGACGATCTCGAACTTCTTGCCATTGGGTTTGACGGTCAGCGGATCCAGCGTGACGCCGTCCGAAAGTTTGCGGATGAACGCCGAGCGGATGGAAAACGGGCTGGGGGGTGTCGCGCTCGGGTTTGTGATTCTCTGGATCGTGCCGCCGAGTCCGACAACATAGATCTCGCCCTCTTCATCTTCGCCAAATGACGATATGCTGGCGCTCGTGTCCATCAACAGACTCTGAGTGCCGTCCTTTAGCACGAATATTTCCCCAGTGCAGAAATCGGCATACACATAAACTCCAAAAGGCAGAGAACCCTTTGATCCGCGATAGACATACCCGCCGGTGATCGAGCACCGCCCGCCGTTGTGTTCATATTGCGCGCTGGGGCCCGTAAACGCACCTTGACGCCGAACGCCGCATTGCCACCTCCCTGATCGGGGGACAGGACCGGTATTGGGCGCAGCTGGGCCTGTGGTTCCCGTTCTTCGCGCCGCAACGGTGGGTCGCCAGCCAGCAGGCCGGCGACCAGG